>CAZRRU010000129.1:0-12061 GCA_964602635.1 uncultured Gemmatimonadota bacterium
CCGCGATTCCCCGGTTAGTACGAAGGGCGAGCCAGAGCCGTTCCAGTTGACTCTCACCCGCCCCGAGCAGCTCGTGACCTTCGACGGGCCCCTCGCGGCCCTCCAGGAGTTCTCGATACGCCTCCCAGCGGGAGACGTTCCAGACCCGCCTGCCACCGAGGAAGCTGTGCGCCGACGGGCCGAGACCAAGGTAAGGCGTGCCGTCCCAGTAATGCCAGTTGTGCAGGCACTCGTAGCCGGGGAGTGCGAAATTCGATACTTCATAGTGGATGAACCCTGCCGCCTTCAGGGCCTCGACCGCCGACAGATACTCGACTGCGTAGCCCTCTCCTGCCACCATGCTCACTTCTCCCGACCTTACGCGCCGTCCCAGGGGCGTGCGCGGCTCCGCCGTGAGTCCGTAGGTGCTCACATGCGTTACCCCCCCCTCCAGCACGGACTCCACCTCGGCCCGCCAATCGCGTTCGATCGCGCTCGGTAGTCCGAAAATCAGATCGGCGTTGACGTTCTCGAACCCTGCTGAGCGCACCGCTTCGAGAGCCCGTCGCGCCCCGTCCGCATCGTGGAGCCGACCGAGCCACAGCAGCACGTCATCGTCGAAGGACTGTACACCCACGCTCAGCCGGTTCACTCCGACTTCGCGCCAGGATCGGGCGACATCGGCGTTGAGGGACGCCGGGTTGGACTCCGCCGTCCACTCCACGGGATCCCGATCCAGAACGAAGCCGTGGCGCAGGGCCTCGGCCACGCGCTCCATCCGGTCCCCCATCAGCGAAGGGGTCCCGCCCCCGACGAACACGCTGTCGAGGGGCAGCGGCCGCTCCCAGCTCGCCCGCCGGAACCAGGACTCGAGCTCGCGAGCTATGCACTCGATCCACGCCTCGAACGGCGGTTCGTCCGTCCGGTGGACGGAGAAATCGCAGTAGTGACAGCGGTGTGAGCAGAACGGGAAGTGCACATACAGGCTGGCCGGCGGGTGGACCCCCTCGACCGGAAGGGCGCTCAAAGTCGTCTCACCAGCTCGAAGCGGTGACCGGGTAGGGACCGTACCATGCCACCGAGCTCCATCCGACACAGCATTGCGAGCGCGGCCGGTACCGTGATCCCGGTGGCGCGCGCCAGGTCGTCTACCAGGGCCGGCCCCGCCGCCAGCCCTTTCCGCAACCGGGAGGCCGGTCCATCCGTGTCGGGATCGGGAGGACGAGCCCCCGTCTCGAACAGCGTGCCCTGAATCCCGTCGGGTCCGAGACATCCCGACTCGCCGAGCTCTCGCAGCACGTCATCGGCCGTTACTGCCACTCCGGCGCCTTCGCGCAGCATCTGGTGAACTCCCCTCGAGACCTCCTGGTCCGCAGGTCCAGGGACGGCGAGTACCGCGCGCCCGAGATCGAGGGCCATCTCGACAGTGATCAGGGCTCCGCTCTTCTCGCCCGCCTGCGCGACGACCAGCGCGCTGCTCAGCGCCGCGATGATCCGGTTGCGCTTCGGAA
This sequence comes from uncultured Gemmatimonadota bacterium, assembly GCA_964602635.1. Classification (GTDB taxonomy): domain Bacteria; phylum Gemmatimonadota; class Gemmatimonadetes; order Palauibacterales; family Palauibacteraceae; genus Benthicola. The sequence continues at coordinate 1,491 of CAZRRU010000129.1, forward strand.
AGTGGAACTTCTGTGGATCGACACCGGGAGCGAACTCGCTGAGAAGGAGTCCACGCTCGGCGATGGATGCGTACAGAGAACGATTCCGGACCGGATAGACACGGTCGACTCCACATCCCAGAACACCGATCGTCGTGCCTCCAGCCGCCAGCGCTCCCCGGTGCGCCGCCGCGTCGATGCCGCCTGCGAGCCCGCTGACGATCACCCACCCTTCGGCGGCGAGGTCGAGAGCCAGGTCGTGGGCCATCCGTCGGCCGTACTCGGTCGCCCGCCGCGTGCCCACGATACCGATCATGTGGTCAGACGGGAGGCTCAGCGGACCTCGCGCCCACAGTTCCTCGGGCGGATCGGTCAGATCCGTCAGACGTTCGGGGTACTCCGCGGACCCCGGCACGATGTATCGTACCGATGCCGGCGATGCGCCCGCGTGGCGGGGACCGCCCCTCAGGGTCTCCACTCCTCCAGTTCCGGAAAAAGGTCCGGCGCGTCGGCTCTCTCCCGCTTCTTCTGCTCATCGACGCGGATCCACAGACCCTCCAGAAAGGCGACCAGGCCCTCTCCACTCACCGAGGAAATCACGAAGCATCCCCACGCCTCCGGCGTATCGAGATCCCACTCTCGATCGTTGGCTGGCTTGAGGTCGACCTTGGTGATCACGAGGCAGTGCGGGATCTGCTCCAGCGCCGCGTCATGAGACAGGAGCTCGGTTCGGAGCAGTTCGTAGGTGACCTGCAGATCCTCGGCATCGGACGGGATCATGAGGGCCAGAGTTCGGGTTCGCTCGATGTGGCGGAGGAATTGAGTCCCCAGGCCCTTCCCCTGGGCGGCCCCCTCGATGATGCCCGGAATGTCGGCGATCACCATAGAGCGGCCGTCGGACAGGCCCACTACTCCCAGATTCGGTTCCAGGGTAGTAAAAGGATAGTCCGCTATCTTCGGCTTGGCGGCCGACACGGCTGAAAGGAGCGTGCTCTTCCCGGCGTTCGGCTCACCCACCAGGCCGACGTCGGCGATGAGCTTGAGCTCCAGCTCGATTCGCCTCTCCTCGCCCCACTCACCCGCCTCCCACTCTCTCGGCGTCTGGTGCGTGGAAGTGGCGTACGACGCGTTTCCGCGCCCGCCGCGGCCACCGCGCGCCACCACCAGACGATCACCGACCGCGAGCAGCTCCCCGAGGCGTTCCGATGTCTCCGCGTCCACCACCACCGTGCCGAGCGGCACCGGCAGCTCGAGGTCCTCGCCGTCCGCCCCCGTCTTGTTGCTTCCCTCTCCGTGGCCGGCCCGCCCCGCCGCGTAGCTCTCGCGATAGCTGTAGTCCAGGAGCGTCGACAGCTGGTCGTCGGCCACCAGCACGACATCGCCGCCGCGGCCGCCGTTGCCGCCGGCCGGGCCGCCGCGCGGCACCCCTCTCTCGCGACGAAAGGCCACTGCGCCTGCACCACCGGCGCCCCCTTTGACACGAAGTCTCGCAAAATCGATGAACATCGCTTCCCCTAACCCTCTCCCCGGTGCTGCCTCGCCGGATAGTGCCCTGCGACCCGCCTCCACAGCGACGTCGCACCGTCGCGCCATGCGGGATCGGGGCTCATCTCCAGGCCCGCCTCCAGAGCCTCCGCTACGGATGCCGGATCACACCCGGCGTGCAGCGCCCCGCGCAGATGCGAATGCAGCTGCGGTTCCCAGCCGGTTGCCGCTAGAATCGCCACGATACAGAGCTCCCGGGTTCCGAGTTCCAGGCCCTCCCGGGCGAGCACCTTCCCGTAGCCCTCTCGCACCATCCACTCGTCCATGGCCGGGTGCACCCGCCGGACATTGCCGCGCAGTCTGTCGTAGGCCCGCCCATACACCGTCCGGCAGACCGCCTCCCCCCGCCGGGCCCATGCGGTCGCATCCGCCGGATCAGGTGCCGAAGCCGGACCGGTGCCCGTCAGGTCTCTCCACTCCGCCAGCGCCGTCAGGGCTGCCGGAAACCCGAGAAACAGATAGCTCTGGAGCAGGGCCTCCTCGACGGCCACTGCGGACGCCGATTCGCGGGCGTCGCGCATCGTTTCGATTCTTGTTTCCCGGTCCCCCGCCGCAACCGCTGCGGAAAGTCGGACCAGCGATCGCACGGCATCTGCTCCCCGGGGGGCCGCGGACATCAGGCGTCGACTCCCCTCTCGCCTGACAACCTGGCTCCGATCCGACCGACCGTGGCACCCTGCGTGTTCCGGATCGCCGCTTCGCCGACCTCTGCCAGAGCCTCACGCTCGTCTCCTCGCAGCACTCCGGCGAGGTCCATCAACTCCAGAGTCGCCGGACCGACGGCACGAAGGGCTCCGTCCTCGACCTTGACGGCGAGCCCCCAGTCATCGTCCACGGCCGCGACGCACAGCACACCCTCCGCACCCTCCTTCGCGAGCACGCGGCCCTTGGAAGCCTGCATGATCGTGAGCGGTACGCGCCCCGGCGACGATGTAAGCTCGGGGAACGTCGTCATCGCGCTGACAACGCCCGCCGCCGCCTCGGTCCCCTGCCGGGCCTGGCGCACCAGTCGCGAGTAGGCCCGAGCCATCTCGTGAAGTGGCATGCGGGGCGTCGGGACGCCGCAGCCGTCCAGCGCCCAGCGGTGGTCCTCCAGCTCGTGATCCATCCAGTCAGCGAGGGACCGCTGAATCCGCCGCTGGACCGGATGATCCAGGCTCTCGTAGCCCTCGATCGACCATCCGTTGTGTTTCGCGAGGGCCAGCATGCCCGCATGCTTCCCGGAGCAGTTGTTGTGCAGGCGGCTGGGGAGCCGCCCGGCGCAGCTCAGCACTTGGGCCGTGTCCTCGTCGAAGGGCGCGTGCGGTCCGCAGTGAAGATGATCCTCGCTCAGACCGAGCCGGCGGAGGAGCGCGGCGACTCGCTCCGTGTGACACCGCATGCCGCCGTGCGACGCGCAGATCAGGGCGACGTCCTCCGGCTCGAGACCGAACGCCTCCACCACTCCGTCCTCGAATAGCGGAATGGCCTGAAACGGCTTCATCGCGGAACGCCAGTACGTCAGGATTTCAGGATCGCTGGCGCACAGCTCCTCGTCCCCGGCGGCGCTGCACACCACGCCTTGCACCCGGTGCGTCGACTCGACCGCCGTGCCGCGGCTGACGTCGACGACCATATCGATAGGTTTCAGGTCGGTCTCCGTTCAGCAGCAGGCAGCAGGAACGACGAGCGGAAGCTCGGCCTCCCGCCACGCGACCATATGACCTTCCAGGTCCCGGATCTGTTCGAATCCGGCCCCGGAGAGGGCGTTCTCCGCCACACCAGCTCGTCGACCCGTTCGGCAGTAGACGACCACCTCGGCGTCCCGATGCTCCTCCAGAAAGTCGATCCGGGCCTCGATCTGGTCGTAGGGAACGTTGATCGCACCAGGAATGTGACCGTCCGCATACTCTTCGGGACTGCGCACATCCAGGATGACCGGAGCGTCCGGACCTTCCAGGCGACTCACGAGCTCGGCCGGTGTCATCAACCCGGGCGTCGCGACCGGCGATTCCTGCCGGCCCACCGTCGTCACCGGCTGCCCCGCCGCGACGGCTCCCGGCGTCTCCTCCGAACCGTTTCCGCCCGAGCACCCCGTGGCGATCAACATGGCAGGGAGCGCCAGGGTCAGCCACCACTTCACCCCCGCTCGCAACATTCCTGCACCTCCTCATGAGTTCCCGTCCCGAGACGCTCGCCTTCGCCGCTTCGCCCCGGGTTCCAACCGGCGCTTGACCTGTCACCGGTGGGCGCCCAAATCTCCGTGCCCGGTGCGCGCGAGTCAAACATCCCGCGGGAAATGGGCGTCGGTTATTATCGCTGTACCGCCGCTGGCGTGGACGGACGGCTCGGGAATGGAGGGCGTAGTGAAACCGTGGATGGAACTGGGGCTGCAGGGCCTGGCGCTCGTCGGCACTGGAGCATCCGTCTTGTGGCTGATCAGCCTGGCCCGCAGGGACGCTTCCATAGCCGACCGGTTCTGGGGCCTCGGCTTCGTGCTCCTCGCCGCGTGGTACGCGTCCCGCGGTGCCGGGTGGCCGCCTCGGGTCCACCTGCTGCTCACGCTGACGGCGATATGGGGCGTCCGACTTTCCGTTCACATACACATGCGAAACCGCGGGAAGCCCGAGGACCGGAGATACGCCCGGTGGAGAAACGCCGGCGGCACTCGTTACTGGTGGACAAGCCTGTTCCGGGTGTTCCTTTCGCAGGCCGTCATCCTGTGGATCGTCTCGGCCCCGCTGCTCGCCGGCCAGACCTCCCCTGCGCCCGCGCGGTTCACCATGTTGGACTTCGTGGGCGTGGCGGTGTGGGTGGTGGGCTTCGTCTTCGAGGCGGTGGGCGATGCCCAGTTGGCAGCGTTCAGAAGCGACCCGCGGAACGCCGACCGGGTTCTTTCCTCCGGCCTGTGGCGCTACACTCGCCACCCGAATTACTTCGGAGATTCCCTCGTCTGGTGGGGGATTTTCCTGGTCGCGGCGGCGGTTCCAGGAGGATGGCAGACCGTCATCGGTCCACTTCTCCTGACGGTGCTGCTGGTGCGGATTTCCGGGGTTCGATTGCTGGAGGCCGGACTCAGGGAAACCAGGCCCGGGTACTCGGAATACGTGGCCCGAACCAGCCCGTTCGTGCCCTGGCCACAGGGGCGCTCTGGAGCCGAATCCGAGTGAGTTGCCGGGCCCATATTCGTCCTCCGGATGCCCCTGGCAGGAAGCGTCCAACGATCCGTCCCCGAGTTCCGCGGCGATTCGCCTTGCCAACCGTGAATGGATCGTACATAATGGGCCTATCTGAGGTAATCGTACCCTCGTTCCCACCCAACAGGAGACAGAAGCGTGACGAAACAGGATTTCGCTGACAAGCTCGCCAGCAAGTGTGATCTGTCGAAGGCCAAGGCGATGGAAGTCATCGACTGCATCTTCTCGACGAAGCCCCGTCAGGGCATCATCGCCATCGAGCTCGATGCTGGCAACGACGTGACGATCACGGGCTTCGGCACGTTCAAGACCCGTCGGACCAAGGCTCGCAAGGGCCGGAACCCGCAGACGGGCCAGGAGATCACCATCGCGGCGCGCAATAGCGTCTCCTTCCGCGCTGGTAAGGGCCTGAAGGATCGCGTCCGGGACTAGTAACCCCGGTCGGATCCACATGTCGGGCAGGGGGTGACGAGCCTCCGATTGACAGACGCCCCTGCGGCCGGAGCGTTCGGTGCAGGGGTGTCTGTCGTTCGACCCTGGGAGCGTGCGGCTCTCAGGCAGGCGCTTCTACAGGTGACCTAGTCCCCGTCCGGCGCATTAGACCCGGCTCCAACGAGTTCTTCCTCCACTTCGCCAGAATCCGCTTCGATTGGGCCGCGCGAGACAGCAGCGGAGCTCAGCAGTTCCTCCGGCGACCTCGCCTCCTGGAGCAGGCGGATCGCTTCCTGGTACACAGGACTGTAGGCCTCGAAGCGCTTGAACATCTCCAGCTCCCCGAAAGCAGAGTTGGCGATCTGGGCCTCCAGGTATCGATCGATTCTCGGTGTCACCCGGTCGAACAGATCCCGGCCCACCTCCAGGCTCTCGATCTCCGCCATCATTCCGTAGAACTCGTCCCTCATCTCCGGCGTCACCACGAAGTCCACGTCGAGATCGGGATGATCGCTCGTCCACTGCACCCCGAACCGGAACGCCAGCTGGTTGAGTGAGAAACCGGCCCGGCCTACGAGAAGCTCGAGCTCCCGCTCGTCCAGCGTCGTGGTGTCGGGAACGATCACGTCGGGCGTGATACCGCCGCCGCCGTACACGGTACGTCCGCCAGTCGTGTAGAACACTTCGCGGCCCGCGGTGTCGGCGACGATGCCGCGAGTCGCCGATACCTGCGCTGTGACAGCGAGCACCATGTCATCTCCGGAACCGTGCGCGGTGCTCCGGCTGATCGAGCGGCCGCTCGGCGTATACCAGCCGGCCGTCGTGAGCTTCAGGTGGTTGCCCCCCGGCAGCGAGAACACGGTCTGGACCGAGCCTTTGCCGAAGGTCGGCGTGCCCAGGATCACCGCCCGATCGTGGTCCTGCAGGGCCCCCGCCAGAATCTCGGAAGCACTGGCGCTGGCCGGGTTGACGATCACCACGATGGGAAGCCCGGGGAACTCCTCGTCGCCCGGGGCTACGAACGTGAAGTTCTGGTTCTCGACGCGGGACCGGGTCTCGACGATTCCGACGCCTTTCTCGAGGAAGAGGTCAGACACCGCCACTCCCTGGTCCAGGAGCCCTCCGGGATTCCACCGCAGGTCCAGTACGAGCGCTTCCGCTCCTCGCGCCTGCAGGTCGGAGATCGCGCTGCGCAACTCTTCCTGCGCGTCTCGGCTGAACTGGTCCAGATCCACGAAACCGATGCGGTCATCGACCATGAAGCTCTTCACCGTCTCCACGTGGATTTCGTCCCGAACGATCGTGAACTCCAGGGGCTCGGCCGCCCCGATCCGTCCGATCGAGATCGAGACCGGCGTACCCTTGGGACCGCGCAGTCGCTCGACGGCTTCCGTGTCGTCCCAGCCGCGCGCGGACTCGCCCTCTACCCCTACGATCCGATCGCCAGTCATCAGGCCCTGGCGCTCCGCCGGAGAGTTCGAGATCACGCCCATTACGGTGATCCACTCGCCGACCTTCTGAATGCGAATGCCGAGGCCGCCGTAGTCGCCTTCGATCGCCAGCTCGAGGTCATCCGCCTGGTCCGCGCCGATGAACACGGAGTACGGGTCGCCCAACTCCGACAGCATACCGTCGATGGCCATCCGATACAGGTCCGAGGACTCCATCTCCTCCACGTATCTCTCGGATACGAGGCGCTGGACCTCGTCGAACAGTCGAGCCCGGTACACGGTGCCTTCCTGTGCCCCCGCCCCTTGCTGAAGGAGCCAGCCGCCCGTCCCCAGCGCCATCACTGTAACGGCCACCGCCGGCATCCAGGTCCTGTTCAGCTTCTTCATCGTCTGATCAGCTCTCCGGTCCAATCTCATTCGCCGCTTGTTCGTCTCTCGCCTGCTCCCCGACAGCCAGAAGCTCCTCCGGCGTCGCGGCTCCATTCAGTAGCCGAACACCCTCGGCCACTTGCCGACTGCGCTCCACCGCCCGCCTGAGGCCTGCGTCCTCCCCGAACACGGCCGCCGCGAGCTGCCGGCCAAGCTGGAAATCCACCAGGTCACCCGCGGCGTCCACGAGCCCATCGTCCAGCGAGGCGCCGGTCCGCTCCGAAAGGAACTCGAGGAACTCGCCTCTCATCTCTCGCGTGACGGTGAAGTCCTCGGTCAGATCTGGATGCTGGCGATGGTACCGGACCGCGAAGCGGAACGCGAGATCGTTGAACGGAACCTCCGAGTCCATCAGCACCTGACGAAGTTCCTGCTCCGCGGCGGTCAGCGTATCGGGCCTCACTAACAGGTCCGGCGTGATCCCGCCCCCACCGTACACCACGCGTCCCGAGACCGTCCGGTAGATCTCCAGGTCCTCGGGGTCCTCGACCTCGATCCCGGGATCCGCCACGAACCCATCCGTGGCGCCCATGCCGAGCTGCACCGCCTCGGACACAGCGTCGTTGAAGTCCTCGGATCCGAGAGCGAAAGTGTCGTCGCCTTCGCCGCGCGACCGGTGAATCGAGCGACCGGAAGGCGTATACCATGTTCCGGTGGTGAGCCGCAGGTAATTGCCGCCCGGAAGCGGGAACACGCTCTGCATCACTCCCTTGCCGAACGTCCGAGTTCCGAGGACCAGGGCACGGTCGTGATCCTGCAGGGCCCCGGCCACGATCTCCGATGCGCTCGCCGACCACGTGTTGACCAGCACCACGACCGGAAGCCCGGGATATCGGTCGGGACCGGGCGCCGTGAACGTGTAGCTGTCCCGCGGGTCTCTGGCCCGCGTGTCCACAACCATGTCGCCCGGATCGAGGAACAGGTCCGCTATCTCGACCGCCTCACGCAGGATGCCACCCACGTTGTACCTGAGATCCAGGACGAGGGAACGAGCGCCACGCGCCAGGAGATCGTTGATCGCGACCTGCAACTCCCTGGTGGCTTCCCGGCTGAACTGCTGCAGATACACGTAGCCCACGTCGTCGGATAGGATCAGGGACTGCGTAGCCACGATGTGAACGTCATCGCGCTCGATCGAGAAGTTGAGGAGTTCGGGCTCGCCGTCCCGCCTCACCCCCACTTCCACCGCTTCGCCTTTCGGTCCGCGCAGCGCCGATACGGCTTCCTCCTGGGTCCACCCCATCGTGGACTCGCCGTCGACTTCCACGATTCGGTCGGCGGGCCGCAGGTCCAGGGCAGAAGACGGGCTGTTGGGAATGATGCTGAGCACCAGGATCCCATCTTCCTCCGCCAGGATCCGCATGCCCACGCCGCCGTAGCTGTTCGACAGCAGGGCCGTCGTCTGATCCTCGGCCCGGATGAAAGCCGCGTACGGGTCGCCGAGCTCGAAGAGCAGTCCGTCGATCGCCTTGTCGTACAGGTCTGAAGGCGTCACTTCCTCGACGAAGTTGTCGGACACGCGGCGCACCACAGTATCGAGAAGTGCGTCGGACGCCGAGGTGCCTGCACTCTCCTGCAGCAGCCAACCTCCACTCACCAGCACGGTGAACAATCCCGCGATTGGAATCGTCCACGAACTTCTCAGCTTCATCAGTCCTCCGCTCAGCGGTTCAGACCCTGTGTCTGCGGGTCCCGACGCGTGTCCCATATCCTGAAACTCGTCCCGACAGAAAAGGTTTCACGAGGCTGGCGGGAACCGGTCCGGCCAGCGCGCCAACAGCTCGGCCCACAGATGCTCCTGGACATCTTCCAAGGAGCCGTCACTCCGTATGGTGATCACGCCCGGTTCCGACTCGGCCAGGGCCTCGTATGCTGCTGCCACCGCCCTGTGGAAATCAGCGTGCTCCCGTTCCAGCCGGTCGCCTTCCCCGCGAAGCCGCCCTCGACCGACATCGGGGTCCAGGGCCAGCAGTACGGTGCCATCCGGCTTGAGACCGCCCGTCGCGAACGCGTTGAGCTCTCGCACTCGCTCCAGTCCGAGACCGCGGGCGATGCCCTGGTAGGCATACGTGGACATCTCGAAACGATCGGCCAGAACGAGCTCGCCCCTGTCGAGCGCCGGACGCACCACGCGCTTCACGAATTCCGCCCGTGACGCCAGGTAGAGCAGGAGCTCCGTCTCCGCGAAGATGTGAGTCTCCGGATCGAGCACGATTTGCCGGATCCGCTCACCGGCCGGCGTCCCCCCGGGTTCCCGAACCAGGAGGTGCGCGACGCCGAGTCGATCCAGTCGCTCCGTGAGTCGCCGGAGGTGGGTGGACTTCCCCGCCCCCTCTCCACCCTCGAACGCTATGAAGAGTCCTCCGGTTCCGATCTGCCCGCTCAAGTCCCCTTCGACCTCCAGATGCAGGAATCGGCGCCCATGTGGCGCCGATTCACGTTGCTGATGTTGCCTCGTCCCGTGTACCGAATAGTGGCAGAAAAACGCTTCAGGTCAAGACGATGACGCCGAGATGAAGCGTCTGTCGGTCACTAGTCGTCGTAGTACTCGGTCCCGAGGTGCGTAATCTGCTCCTCACCCGCCATCCAGCGGATCGTGTTCTTCAGCTTCATGTGCTGGATGAAGATGTCGTGCTCGGGATACAGGCCTTCCGCCACCTGCGGCGCCTTGAGATAGAAGGACAGCCACTCCTGGATGCCGGACATGCCGGCCCGTGACGCGAGGTCCATGAACAACGCGAGATCCAGGACGATGGGGGCGGCCAGGATCGAGTCCCGGCACAGGAAATCGATCTTGATCTGCATGGGATATCCCATCCAGCCGAAGATGTCGATGTTGTCCCACCCCTCCTTGTTGTCCCCACGCGGCGGGTAGTAGTTGATCCTCACCTTGTGATACATGTCGGAGTACAGGTCCGGATACATCTCCGGCTGCAGGATATGCTCGAGAGCCCCGAGCTTGGACTCTTCCTTCGTCTTGAAGCTCTCCGGATCGTCGAGTACCTCACCGTCCCGGTTGCCCAGGATGTTCGTTGAGAACCACCCGTTCAGCCCCAGCATCCGGACCTTGAGTCCCGGGGCCAGGATCGTTTTCATCAGGGTCTGGCCGGTCTTGAAGTCCTTCCCGGCGATCGGCACGCCGTTGCGGGCCGCGAGTTCGATCATGGCCGGAATGTCCACCGTCAGGTTCGGAGCACCGTTGGCGAACGGGACGCCTTCCATGAGGGCGGCATAGGCGTAAACCATCGAGGGAGCGACCGCGGGATGATTGTCGCGCATCGCCTGCTCGAAAGACTCCACCGTGTCATGCACGGGATCCGGCGTCAGGAAGATCTCCGTTGACGCCGCCCACACCATGCTGAGCCTGGAGCAGCCGTTCTCCTCCTTGAAGCGCCGGATGTCCGCCCGCAGCTGCTCCGCGAGATCCAGCTTGTTCTCTCCGGTCTTCACGTTGGTCCCGTCGAGCTTCTTGACGTAGGCCTTGTCGAACACGGCCGGCATCGGCTTGATCGTCTTGAGGAAATCGGCGATCGGCTCGATATCCTCCGGCTTCAGAACG
>CAZRRU010000130.1:0-8260 GCA_964602635.1 uncultured Gemmatimonadota bacterium
GTACGGAGGCGGATGCCGAGAAGGCGGCGTGGCTGTTCAACATCCTGCACTACGTGGTTCGGGCCTGGCCGTGGATCCTGGTGGCGCTGGTGGCGATCGTCGTGTTCCCGAACCTCGAAGACCCCGAGATGGGCTACCCGCTGCTCATGCTCGAGTACCTGCCGGTCGGGGCGCTTGGCCTGGTGGTGGCCTCGTTCGTGGCCGCGTTCATGTCGACGGTGTCCACGCAGATCAACTGGGGCGCCAGCTACCTGGTGAACGACCTGTACGCCCGGTTCGTCAACCCGGAAGCTAGCCAGAAGCGGCTGGTGGCCGTGGGCCGCGTCGCGTCCATCGGGATGGTCGCGTTCGCCGGCGCGGCGGCTTTCTACGCTCAGGACATCGGGACCGTATTCCGGTTCATGATCGCCATCGGCACCGGTCCGGGGGCCGTCCTCATTCTGCGCTGGTTCTGGTGGCGGGTGAACGCATCCGCCGAGCTGGCCTCGATGCTGGCCGGGTTCGGGATCGCCCTGGCCACGTACCTGCCAGTGTGGGGCGGCATGGGCTTCGGCCTCCGCCTGGCGGTGACCGCATTCGGCACGGCCGCGGTGTGGATCCCGGTCATGTACCTGACGAAGCCCGAGGCCGACGAGACCCTCGACGCCTTCTATCGGAGGGTGAGGCCGGGTGGGTCCGGCTGGGGCGCGGTACGCGCGCGGACCGGCGTTGAACCGGTTACGTTGCTGAGGCACGACATGGCCCGGACCCTGGCTGCCACGGCAGCCCTGTTCGGAGGAATGTTCGCGATCGGCGGCGCCATGCTGGCCGAGCCGGGACTGGCTCTCGGATCGACGCTGCTCCTCCTGGCGGGTCTCGCGGGCCTCCGGGTCATGGGCAAGCGAACCCTGACCGACACCGAATCGATATGAGCTCACATCGCCTCAATTCACTGTCTGCCACCGGGCCGCTGGCGTGCGCGGTCTTCGCTCTTCTCGCCGCGGGGTGCGCCAGCACCGGCGGTCAGCAGAGCGCCGCTCCTCCGGGCGTCATCGAGAGCATGCTGCCGCCGATCCCGCCGGTCACCGGACCACTCGACCTGTATGTCGAGTATCCTGACTCGCTCCAGCTGATCGCGGTGTCGGACACGAACTTCATCTTCGGGACGGTGCGGACGGGCGACGCCACGCTGATCATCGACGGGGCTTTCGTAGAGGTACAGCCGAACGGGGCATTCATAGGGTGGCTCCCGGTGCCGCCTGCCACGCGCGGGGACACGGCCTATTACCAGCTACTCGCGCGACGCGGCGACCAGGTGGACACACTGAGGCATCCCGTCCTCCTTCCGCGGGTACCGTTCGAGGGCGAGCCGGGCAGCCCGTGGATCGACTCGGCGTCGGTCCAGATCCCGACCGAGCGCTGGGCCCTGCCGGACGAAGAACTGATCCTGTCGTTCCGGGGGGCGCCCGGCATGCAAGCGTGGCTGGAAGCGCGATCGGGAAGGCTGCCCATCGACGAGAGCCAGGCGCCCGGTTGGTACGTGACGCGTCTGCAGGCGGCCGAGCTTCACGGAGCGGCGTGCACGGCCGACGCATGCGACTGGCTGGGGGAGACCGTGCCGCTGGCGGCGACTTTCGTCATGTCCGACGGCACGAATGAGACGCGGCACGAATTCGAGTATCCGCTTCGTCTCCTGGATCCGAATGCCCTGCCGATCGTCGAGCTGATCGAGCTCCCGGATTCGATCAGCGGCACGAACGGAATCGTGATCGGCCGGCCGTCGCAGTTCGGACCGTTTCGGTGGCGCTTCCCGGTGGGCACGCGAGCCGAGGTGGACGGCAGGGACGGCGATCGGGTGCGAATCCGACTCGCGCCCGATCTCAACGCGTGGGTGGGTGAGGACGACACGCAGCCCGCTCCACCGAACGCAGCGGCGCCTCGCAGCCTGGTGGGCGATCTCAGGTTCAACGTTCGGGCTGATCGCATAGAGCTCCGCATACCTCTCTCCGCCGCTCTGCCGCTCCAGGTGGAAGAGCCGGACAGTCGGACCGTGGAGCTCACCCTGTTCGGGGCGATCGGCCACACGGACCGGATAGCGCTCGGCGCCGGCAGCCGTGTCGTCCGGGACGTCCGGTGGATGCAGCTTCCCGGGAATCGATACCGCCTCACAGTAGCTCTGGCCGAGCCCGTGTGGGGCTTCCGCACGACGTACGAGCGCTTGGATGAAGATCGCGCTGAGCTGGCGTTCGAGATCCGGCGCCGGCCGGCGATCGATCCGTCGAACCCACTGGCGGGCCGGCGCATCGTGATCGATCCCGGGCATCCGGGCGCCGGGGCCACCGGGCCGACGGGCTACTACGAGGGACACGCCAACCTCGCGATCGCACTCGTTCTGGAGCGCATGCTCGCCGACGCGGGGGCGGACCCGGTACTGGTCCGGCGCGACACGATGCCGATGGGCCTGTACGAGCGCACGGCCGCCGCGGTCGAGGCAGGCGGCGAGCTCTACGTGTCCATCCACAACAACGCGCTTCCGGACGGCGTCAGGCCCTTCGGTCGTGAGGGCACCAGCACCTACTACTACTATCCGCACTCCCAGCCGCTCGCGCAGACGGTGCAGGATGGGATGCTGACCACGATGCGCCTGCACGACCTCGGAGTGTACTGGGGCAATCTGGCCGTGTGCCGCATGGCGTGGATGCCTTCGATCCTCACGGAGGGGGCGTTCATGATGATGCCCGACCACGAGGCGGCCCTGAAGGACCCCGAGTTCCAGGCCCGCTATGCCCGGGGAGTGCTCGAGGGCGTCCGCGACTTCCTCGCGGCGGTGGGTTCGAGTCGGTGACGGGCGATTTCGCGACCGCCGCCGCGCCCACGATCCACCCTACCGCATGGATCGCCCCGAGCGCGGACGTGACCGGCGACGTCTCGATCGGACCCGGTGCCAGCGTGTGGTACCAGTGCGTGTTGCGGGGAGACATCGCACCCGTTCACATCGGTGCCGACAGCAACGTGCAGGATCTCACGATGGTGCACGTGGATATCGACCGCCCGTGCGTGGTGGGAGACCGGGTCGGCATAGGCCACCGCGCCATCATCCACGGCTGCGACATCGAGGACGACTGTCTGATCGGAATGGGGGCGATAGTCCTGTCGGACGCGGTGATCGGGCAGGGGAGCGTGATCGCCGCGGGAGCCGTCATACGGGAGGGCATGCGAGTGCCTGCCGGAAGCCTCGTCGTGGGAGTGCCGGGCAGGGTGGTCCGGCAGGTGGACGACGAGCTCCGGGCCCGCACGCGTCGCACCGTGGAGCACTACCGCCAGCTGAAGGAAGGACACCGGGCCGGTCGCTGGATCGCCCGGAACAACCCTGGGGACACCATATGACTCGATGCACTCGGCCGATCCGGAATCCTCTCTTTGCGGCCGCGCTATTCGCCGCCTGTGCGCCGTCTACCGATGCGCCGAAGCCCGCCGAGGAAATCGTCCGCGTATTCCGCGGGGCTACGGTCGTCGACGGAACTGGGGGGGAGCCGATCGAGGGTGCGGTCATCGTGGTGCGGGGCGACCGGATCGAAGCCGTGGGCCCCGCCGGCGCGATCGAAGTTCCGGAGGCGGACGTGGACGAGAGCCTGAACGGTATGTGGATCGTTCCGGGCCTCATCGACGCACACGTCCATTTCAGCCAGAGCGGATGGTTCGACGGCCGCCCCGACGCGCTCGACCTGAGGATGTATCACCCGTACGAGGAAGTATCGGCCCGCCTGGCCGAGTCGCCGGAGCTGTTCTCCGAGGCGTACCTTTGCAGCGGTGTCACGAGCGTGTTCGACGTCGGAGGATACGCCTGGACCGTCGCGCTCCAGGACCGCGCTGCAACGGACCCGCGCTTCGTGCGTGTGGTGGCAACGGGCCCTCTCCTGTCCACCATCGACTTCGGGCTCAACCTGCCGGACCAGAACCAGTTCGTATTCATGTCCGATTCGGCGGCCGTGCGGGAGGCGGTGCGAGTGAATGCTGAGCTCGGGGCCTCCGCGATCAAGGTGTGGTACCTCGTGCCGCCACAGCTCGAGGACACGGCGCGGGTGCAGAGTCTGGTGCGACTCGCAGCCGAGGAGTCGGCGATCCGCGAGCTGCCCCTGGCCGTCCACGCCACCGGACTGTGGGAAGCGAAGGATGCGATCCGCGCCGGAGCGAGCGTCCTGCTCCACGGAGTTTTCGACGTGGACGTGGATGAAGAGTTCCTATCCCTGGCTCGCGACGCCGGGGTGATCTACACGCCCACGATCACGGTGACGGAGGGGTACAGGAACGTGTTTGCCCAGGCCGGCACGGACGGACTTCCGTACCCGGCCCAATGCGCCGACGAGGCCACCCGCAATCTTCTCGATTCCGAGATCCCGCCCGAGTGGAGACCGCCGGGCGAGATGCTCATCCGGTACGGAGAGTTCGTGGAGGCGAACCGGGCCCTCGGTCTCGAGAACCTGCGGAAGGTGCTGGAGGCCGGGGTCACGGTCGCCATGGGTACGGACGCAGGGAACCCCGGCACGCTCCACGGGCCTTCCATCCACTACGAAGCCGTGGTGTTTCAGGAAGCCGGGATGACTCCAGAGGAAGTGCTGATCTCGGCTACTCGCGACGCCGCGCGGGCCATGGGAAGAGGCGCGGATATCGGCACGATCGAGCTGGGCAAGCTGGCTGATTTCGTCGTCCTGAGGGCAGACCCGCTGGCCGACGCGTCCAACTTGGGGGAGGTAGCGCGCGTCGTGAAGGGCGGCCGGTCGGTGTGGCCGCTCGAGTGACCGTGAGCTGCCTGGGGGGCGTCTCGGGAAGCCGCAAAAGTCCGCCATCCGTCTGAAGTCCACGTGCTGTTACAATAACAGGCCTTGACCACCACATATAGGGTTTCTATTCTTTGTGCACCCCAACATATTGGGGTGTGCGAACGGCGCTTCGCCGTTCGAGGCATAGACCGAGCCTGTCCCGCCCGGTCCGCGAAACACGACTCAACATCATAGGGTGTGGTGTCATTGGGGTGCTCGTCACCCTCGGGGGAATCGTCGCCCCACGATTCGGGCGGCGAACGGGACGAAGTGAAGTGAATGAAGACCCGGCCGTCTGGGCCGGGGTACAGATAGAAGAGCGAAACAGATGTCCCAGACCCGAGAGGAAACAAGAGGCGCCCCGATGCACCAACCGGACACCGCGCTCCGTGCCGGTAGCGAGATTGAAGGCCAGTCCCTTGATCTGGAGTCCGCGCCCAGCGGCCTGCCCGAGCCCCGGCTGACCGAAAATGCACACACGGTCCTGGCCAAGCGCTACCTGAAGAAGAACGAAGACCTCGAGCCGATCGAGTCGCCCACAGACATGTTCTGGCGAGTGGCCCGGGTCATCGCTTCGGTGGACGCGCAGTACGGCGCCTCTCCGGGACATGTGATTGAAACGGCGCGCGAGTTCTACCAGATGATGGCGTTCGGCGAGTTCGAGCCGAACAGCCCCACCCTGATGAACGCCGGCCGGCCCCTCGGTCAGCTGAGCGCCTGTTTCGTCCTTCCAGTGCCGGACTCGCTCAACGGGATCTACGAGACCCTCCGCGACATGGCCCTCATCCATCAGTCGGGCGGAGGCACGGGATTCGGATTCAGTCGTCTGCGCCCGGCGGGCGACGTGGTGAAGTCGTCGATGGGAGTGGCCAGCGGCCCGGTGAGCTTCATGGAGGTGTACGACGCCTCCACCGAGGCGGTGAAGCAGGGTGGCACGCGGCGCGGCGCCAACATGGGGATCCTGCGGGTGGATCACCCGGACATCCTGGGCTTCATCGACTGCAAGGAAGACAAGAACAAGATCACCAACTTCAACATCTCGGTGGCCATCACCGAGGAGTTCATGACCGCGGTGGAGCGGGGCGAGGATTACGATCTCAAGAACCCGCGCAGCGGCAATCCGGTGGGTCAGCTCGACGCGCGTGAAGTGTTCGACAAGATCGTGTACGGGGCATGGCGAAACGGCGAACCGGGCGTGTTCTTCATCGACGAGGCTAACCGCTACAACCCGGTGCCGCACATGGGTTCGTACGAGGCCACCAACCCGTGCGGCGAGCAACCCCTGCTGCCCTACGACGTGTGCAACCTCGGGTCCGTGAACGTCGGAGCCTTCGTCGAGGAAGGGCGCATCGACTGGGACGGCCTTCGCACCGCCGTCCACAGAGCCACGCATTTCCTCGACAACGTGATCGACGCCAACCAGTACCCCCTTCCAGCGATCGACGACCTGTCGAAGAACATCCGCCGCATCGGCCTCGGGATCATGGGCTGGGCCGACATGCTGGTGAAGCTCGGTGAGCCCTATGGCTCGCCCCGCTCGATAGAGCTCGGAAAAGAGCTCATGCGGTTCATCGACGAGGAGTCGAAGGTCGAGTCGGAGCGGCTGGCCGCGCAGAGAGGTGTCTTTCCGCAGTGGGAGCAGTCGATCTGGGGGTCGGACGACAAGGCCGCCCGAGACGAGCGCGGGTCCCGCGTCCGTCCGATGCGCCGCCTGCGAAACTGCAACCTCACGACCGTGGCGCCGACCGGCACGATCTCGATCATCGCCGGATGCGCCAGCGGCATCGAGCCCCTGTTCGCCGTGGCCTTCATGCGGAACCAGGCCGGCGTGCTCATGCCGGACGTGAACCCCGAGTTCGTCCGCATGGCGGAGGAGGGGGGCTGGTATTCCGAAGACCTGATGCGGCGCATAGCCGACGAGGGCCACATCCACTTCGACGAAGTGCCACAGGAAGTACAGGACGTGTTCGTCACGGCCCACGACGTCACTCCGGAGCAGCACATCCGGATGCAGGCTGCCTTCCAGGCCAATACGGACTCGGCGATCTCGAAGACGTGCAACTTCTCCAACGAGGCCACGGAGTCCGACGTTCGCGAGATCTTCCAGATCGCCTACCAGCTCAAGTGCAAGGGCGTGACCGTGTACCGCGACGGGTCGCGCGACGCCCAGGTACTTTCGACGGGCAAGACGGCCAGGGAAGTCGTGGCCACGGCAAACGGTGAGAGCCTCGAGATGATCGGCGACACCGAGCTGGCGCAGGAGCTCATCGGGGCGCTGGGCCGGATCGCGGAGCTCGAGGAGCAGCTTGAGGGCCGGGAAGACCAGATCGCATCGCTCGAGGGCGGCATGATGAGGCAGCCCGCCGTTCGCTCACGGCCGCACATGCTGCGCGGCGTCACCCGGAAGATCGACTCTCCGCTCGGCGACATGTACGTGACGATCAACGAGGACGAGGAAGCGCGCGCGTTCGAGGTGTTCGTAGCGCTGGGCAAGGCGGGCGGTCCGGCGATGGCCGACGCCGAGGCGATCGGTCGCCTGATCAGCCTGGCGCTCCGCAGCGGCATCTCGATGCGGGCGATCCACAAGCAGCTGCGCGGGATCTCGTCCGATCGTGCCGTAGGGTTCGGGCCGAACAAGGTGCTATCGAGTCCTGACGCGATCGCCCAGGTGATCGAGAAGTACCTGGAGGAGAAGGAAGGCATTCAGACGACGCTCCCGATCCCGGAGCCCGGCGCGGCCAAGGCGACCAACGGTGGTACGCAAACCGCCGCCAAGCCGGAGATCCACCGGTTCGAGGAGCAGGCGGCACTGACGTTCATCGGCACATGCCCCGACTGCGGCTCGGGACTCGAGTTCGCAGAAGGATGCGTGAAGTGCCACGCGTGCGGCTACAGCGAGTGCGGCTGACGCCCGAGTAACGAAAACCGCTCCGTATGTGAGCGGATAGAGCCTCCGTCCGGCACGGTGTGGACCCCGAATTCCGCCGGCGCCGCGACGGAGGCTCGCACTTATAGCCGGATCAGGACAGATGAAGAAGGTCCTTTGGGTCGTCGCAGTGCTGCTGGTGCTGATCGTGGACTGGGCTGCCCTGCACGACATTCTGGGTGGAAGGGAGCGTAGCTCCTGGGCCGAGTGGACGTGGCTGGCAGTGAGTACGCTGGCGCTTTCAGCAGCGGCGTGGATCGGAGTGAAACGCTGCCGCAGATCGAGCGGAACACGATAGGGAGCAGAGCCGGATCCGGATGGCACAGGGACATCCGGAGGTCCTGGCCCCAGGACGGCGGATGCGAGGCATCATAGCCCGCACCGCCGACGACAACTGACGGACAGGACAGCGGAAGCCCGGTCGAAAGGCCGGGCTTCCGTGTTTGTGGTGGATCTGGTCAGGTATCGTGACAGGCGGCGCAATCTACCTACCACAGTACATAACCATGACTAATTGACTACCTATTAGATTAGG
>CAZRRU010000131.1:0-101592 GCA_964602635.1 uncultured Gemmatimonadota bacterium
CAGGGTCTGAGACAGGCAGTCAGTCAGTAACACGTCGTTGACAGGTTAAGGAAAGCAGATGGCACGCTATACGGGTCCGGTTTGCAGGCTTTGCCGGAGGGAAAACGAGAAGCTGTTTCTGAAGGGCAAGCGCTGCTTCACGGAGAAGTGCGCCCTCGAGCGCAAGGCGTATCCGCCGGGCCAGCATGGCACCGGACGGCGGCGCAGGCGCTCGTCCGAGTACGCCACGCAGCTGCGCGAGAAGCAGAAGGTGAAGCGCATCTACGGCGTCGGCGAGAAGCAGTTCCGCACCCTGTTCGTCAAGGCCGCGAGTGTGAAGGGAATCACGGGCGAGAACCTGCTGATGTCCCTCGAAGCTCGCCTCGACAACATCGTGTACCGACTCGGTTTCGCACCGTCGCGCAAGGCGGCACGCCAGCTCGTGCGGCACCGCCACGTACGCGTGGACGGGGCTACGGTGGATATTCCGAGCTTCCAGGTTTCTCCGGGACAGGAAATCTCCATCGCTCCGGCTGCGCAGGACACGCCGGTGGTGCGCGAAGCCGTGGAAGACAAGAAGGGCAAGGATCAACTCAGCTGGCTGGGAGTCGATTACGACAACTGCACGGGCCGCATGCTCGAGCAGCCAAGTCGGGCGGACATCCCTCTCGCCGTTCAGGAGCAGCTGATCGTCGAGCTGTACAGCAAGTAATAGAGGCGGAACGCACATGTCAGCAGGGTTAGACCTTACAGGACTCGTACTGCCGGGTACCGTCGAGGAGTTCAGTCGCTCCGAAGATGGCGCGCGGGCGGAGTACGTACTTCAGCCGTTGGAGAGAGGATTCGGCCACACGGTCGGGAACTCGATTCGCCGGGTGCTTCTCTCATCGCTTCCGGGGTGCGCGATCTGGGCCTTCCGGGCGGACGGTGTGCAGCACGAGCACCAGACGATTCCCGGAGTGGTGGAGGACATCCACCAGGTGATCCAGAAGCTCAAGCGACTGGTCGTCGTGCTCGACCCGGGCGTCGACGAGGCCAGACTCGAGCTCGCGGTCACCAAGGCCGGTCCCGTAACCGCGTCGATGATAGGCAGCGTTTCGGGGGTCACCGTCGTGAACTCCGACGAAGTGCTGTTCACGCTCCAGGACGATCTACCCGAGGGCCGGCCGCTCAACCTGGACTTCTGGGTGAACAGGGGTCGGGGCTTCGTGGTGGCGGAGCAGCACGACCGTCCGGAGGATGCGCCGGTGGACCTGATCCGGGTTGACTCGGTGTACAATCCGGTCGTTAGGGCGAATTTCCTGGTTCAGGAGACACGTGTCGGCCAGCGGACGGACTTCGACCGGCTTACGATCCAGGTCGAGACCAACGGGTCGGTGGATCCGGGCGATGCGATTGCCGACGCGGCCGAGATCGCCAGACTGCACCTCCAGTATCTGACCGGGTTCGGCTCCGGAAACGGTGGCTCCGCGCCGGAGATCGGAGGCCGGGCCGGCCGCACTGCGGTTGACGGCGGCACGATGGCGCTGCTCGAGTCGCCGCTGGAGGCGTTCGACGGGATTTCGATTCGGTCGAGAAACAACCTGGACAAGGCCGACATTCACACGCTTCTGGATGTGGTCGTCCGGTCTCGGGACGACATCCTCGCCGTTCCTTCGTTTGGTGAGAAGTCGTTGGAGGAACTCGCTGAGGTCCTGGCGCTCAACGGCCTGCGTTTTGGGATGGCGATCGAGCGTGACGAGGTCGGCGACCTGTGGATGGTCGAGGACGCTGAAGGCTCGACCACTGGAGGCGGGGGCGATGAGGCATAGGAACAAAGGTCGGGCGCTCAGCCGCACCGCGAGTCACCGTACGGCGACTCTCAGGAACATGGCGACGAGCCTGATCCAGCACGAGCGCATTCGGACCACGGAGGCAAAAGCGCGCGAGCTTCGGCCTTTCGTCGAGAAGCTGATCACGCTGGGAGGCACGGACGACGTACACAGTCGGCGCAGAGTGCGCCGGCACATCGCTGACCGAACGGCACTGCACAAGCTGTTCGACGACGTGGGACCGCGCTTCCGAGAGCGACCGGGCGGATACACCCGGATCGTGAAGCTCGGGGCTCGAAAGGGTGATGGTGCTGAGATGGCGATCATCGAGCTCACCGAGATGGGGAACTAGAGCCGACCTCGGGTCGGGAAAGGCAGGCACCGATGCTTCGCGGGACTTCGACGATACTGATGGTCGTCGCAGTGCTGGCCGTCGTCGGTTTCATGTGGTGGCTGGACCGGAAGGCGGATAACCTGGGCACCCAGGTTGCCCCGGTACTCGAGGAAGTCGAGGAGGCCGGACCGGTGGACCTCGACCCCGCGGCGCTCGCGGCGAATGCGGCGGCAGCGGTCGGCGAGACTGGATACCTCCGTTCCGTCGGGGTCGCTCAGCGGCTCGGTCGGGGGTCGTTCACCGTGCAGCTGGACAGCGCAGTGGCGTATCCTGTCCTTCTCTCTGCCGACTTGATTCAGATGGACACCCAGGTGTACTCCGGGGATTTGGTGACCTTGCACGGCCACGTGTTCACCCTGAACGATTCGATTCGATCTGTGTGGGTGGATCAGGATGCCGTCGACCAGGAAAATGCGAACGCGATTCCGCTGAGCCCGAGCTTCATCATGGCGGACTCGCTCTCGTTCAACTGACGTGTGCTTAGATGGCGAACTTCTGTTACGTATGTAATAAGGGACCGGCTACCGGCAATCGCGTGAGCAACGCGAACAACAAGCGCAAGCGGCGCTTCATGCCGAATTTGCAGCGCGTCCGCGTCCTCGAAGACGGGAGGGCGGTTCGTGTTCGGGTTTGCACGCGGTGCCTGAAAGCGGGCAAGATCCGCAAGGCCCGCTGAGGCGTCAGCGCGAGTCGATTCCCCTTCCATCGCGTCGAGCTGAGACGACCCGAGAAGGCTCCGCCACAAGGTGGGGCCTTCTTGTCGTGTCGGACCCATGGCCTGCCGGGCGCCGCCTGGTGTGCGTAAGGGCGGTGGATCGCGGCCGATGCCCCACGACCGGAGCGTGGCGCGGATGAGAGTACTGGTCACCGGAGCCGACGGCTTTGTCGGGCAACATCTCATCGCCGAGCTGCTGGACCGGGGCACCAGCGTGGCGGCCTCGGCCCTCGACCTGCCGCCCAGCCGTTCGATTCTCACTCCCGAGCAGATCGCTTCCGTGGACTGGAAAGCGGCCGATGTCCGGGACCGTGACGCGCTGGTTCGCCTGGTCGCCGCAGCGATGCCGGACCGAATCTACCACCTGGCCGGTTTCGCTTCCGGCGCCCTGGCCCGGCAATTCGCGTCGGATGCGGTCCACATCAACGTGGGTGGCACCGTGAATCTGTGCGAGGCCGTCGTCGCGGTCCGCGAGCTGGAACCCGACTTCGACCCGCGGATTCTGGTGATGGGGTCGTGCGATGCCTACGGCGATGCGGCGCGCGACGGCGTTCCGCTGTCCGAGGATATGTCACTGCGACCGGTGTCCGCCTACGGGCTGTCGAAGGCCGGTCAGGAGCTCGCGGCGCACACGTACCGACGGGCTCACAGACTGCGGATACTGGTCGTACGCGGTTTCAACCTGGTCGGCCCCGGACAGGAACGACCGTTCGTGGTTCCGGAGTTCGCCGAGCAGGTGGCCCGTATCGCGCTAGGCGAGAAGGAAGCGCTGGTGAAGGTCGGCAACCTGGATGTCGAACGCGACTTCACGGACGTACGTGACGGGGTGAAGGCCCTGCGCCTCCTGATGGATCTGGCCACTCCGCGGGCCGCGTACAACGTAGCTACGGGGCGGACGATCCGGATCGGGACGATCCTGGACTGGATTGTAGACGAGGGGGGCCGCGACGTAGAGATTGAGGTGGTTCCGAGCCGGGTGCGTCGTGAGGAGCTGGCCATAGTCGCCGGAGATCCGGCTCGCATCCGCGAAGACACCGGCTGGATACCTCAGCGCGACGTCGAGGCGTCCGTGCGGGAGACGTATCGCTGGATCAGGGAGCGTTTCGGAGGGACGGAACAAACGGGCACCGCCGTCTGAGCGAGGAAGATATGAACGTAACAGTCGTGGGAAGCGGATATGTCGGTCTGGTGGTGGGAGCATGCCTCGCCGAGACCGGCAACCAGGTCGTGTGCGCCGATATCGATGAGCGCAAAATCGCGCTTCTCAATGACGGGCAAAGCCCGATCTACGAGCCGGGGCTGGACCGTCTGCTTCAGCGCAACCTTGCCGAGGGCCGGATTCGCTTCACGACCGACGTGGCAGAGGCCGTGCGAAACGGCCGCGTCGTGTTTATCGCGGTGGGAACTCCCCCCGACGAGGATGGGTCGGCCGACCTGCAGCACGTGCTGGCCGTCGCGCGTGTCGTCGGGGAGAATCTGGTCGATGAGAAAGTCGTGATCACCAAGAGCACGGTTCCCGTGGGGACTGCCTCGAAGGTGCGCGCGGAGATCGAGAAGCACACGGATGGCAAGTTCCATGTGTGCTCGAATCCCGAGTTTCTCAAGGAAGGGGCGGCGATCGACGACTTCATGCGCCCCGATCGAGTAGTGTGCGGGATTGAGTCGGAGGAGGCGCGACCGGTGCTCGAGGAGCTGTACGAGCCGTTCGTGCGAAGCGGCAATCCGCTGATATTCATGGACATCGCTTCGGCCGAGCTCACCAAGTACGCCGCCAACGCCATGCTGGCCACGCGGATCAGCTTCATGAACCAGATCGCTGCGCTGTGCGAGGCAACCGGAGCTGACGTCAGCATGATTCGGCGGGGAGCCGGGTCGGATCCGCGGATCGGAGCGTCGTTCCTGTACGCGGGAGCGGGCTACGGGGGCAGTTGCTTCCCGAAGGACGTGCGGGCGCTCATCCAGACGGGCGAGGAGATGGGCGTCGATCTGTCGATCCTCAAGGAAGTACACGAGACGAACGAGCGTCAGAAGAAGGTGCTTGGAAGGAAGATCCGGAGCCGGTTCGGCGAAGATCTCTCGGACCTGAAGTTCGCCGTGTGGGGCCTGGCGTTCAAACCCGAGACGGACGACATGCGGGAAGCCGCGTCCGTGACCGTGATCGAGGAACTCCTCGCGGGCGGGGCGACCGTGGCCGCGCACGACCCGGTGGCCGAGGAGGTGGCTCGCGAGTGGTATCTCGGCGATCGAATCGAGTACGCATCGGACGAATACGCCGCGCTCTCCGGTGCGGCTGCCCTGGTCGTGGTCACCGAATGGCTCCAGTACCGCCGACCGAGCTGGGAGCGGGTCAAACAGGAGCTCGAGGCTCCGATCGTGTTTGACGGCAGAAACCTGTATGATCCGGCCCGCATGAGGCGTCACGGCTTCGAGTACTATCCGATCGGGCGAGGGCAGGTACGATGAGGGTTCTGATTACAGGTGCGGCCGGGTTCCTGGGCTCGCACCTCAGCGACCGATTCCTGGCCGACGGCCACCACGTCATCGGGATGGACAACCTGATCACGGGGAGCCTGGACAACATCGCCCATCTCGAGGACGAACCGCGATTCGATTTCGTGGAGCACGACGTGACGCGGTTCATCGACGTCACGGGAGACCTCGACGGTGTGCTCCACTTCGCGTCGCCGGCGAGTCCCGTCGACTACCTCGAGTTGCCGATACAGACGCTCAAGGTAGGCAGCCTGGGCACGCACAACGCGCTCGGCCTGTCGCTGGTCAAGGGTGCCCGGTTTCTCCTCGCTTCGACCTCCGAGGTATACGGAGACCCGCTGGTTCACCCGCAACCGGAGACGTACTGGGGCAACGTCAACCCGATCGGCCCGCGCGGAGTGTACGACGAGGCGAAGCGTTTCGCCGAGGCGATGACTACGGCATACCACAGATACCACGGGGCGAATACCCGTATCGTCAGGATCTTCAATACCTACGGTCCCCGGATGCGGCCGGGGGACGGGCGGGTGGTTTCCAACTTCATCGTCCAGGCCCTGCTGGGGCGTGGTCTCACCGTATATGGAGATGGGTCGCAGTCGCGGAGCTTCTGCTACGTCTCCGACGAGGTGGAGGGAATCTACAGGTTGTTCGCCTCGAGCGAGCACCACCCGGTGAACATCGGCAACCCGGACGAGTACACCGTGGGGCAGCTCGCGGAGCGAGTCCAGGCGATGGTGGATCCGGACCTGGGCGTTCAGTACCTGCCGCTTCCGACGGACGATCCGAAGGTGCGAAAGCCTGACATCACGCGGGCCAGGACGTTGCTCGGCTGGGAACCGGTCGTGTCTCTGGATGAGGGTCTGACGAGCACGATCGCGTACTTCCGGTCGCTTCAGGAGAGCGGCGGGTTAAAGCCGCCGCCGGTTCTCACGGAAGCGGCCGAGGAGCCACGATGACGGTGTCCGGAGGACAGGTCCTGTCGGTCGTCATGCCCGTCTACAACGAGCAGGAGACTCTCGAGGCGATCATTCGGCGGGTGCGCGAGGTGCCGCTGAAGATCGAGCTCGTGTGTGTGGATGATGGCTCCACGGATCGATCGCGGGAGATCCTGGCGCGGCTGGAGGTGGAAGGGCTGGTGGACCAGGTGATCCTGCACGAGCGAAACCAGGGTAAGGGACGGGCCCTGGCCACTGGCTTCGCCGCGGCGAGCGGCGGCGTCGTGGTCATCCAGGACGCAGACCTCGAGTACGACCCGGACGAGTACCGCAAGCTGCTGGAGCCGATCCTGGACGATCGGGCGGATGTGGTATACGGGTCCCGGTTCTTGGGCGGAGAGCCACACCGCGTGCTGTATTTCTGGCACTACGTGGGGAACCGTTTTCTGACTCTAATGTCCAACATGGTGACGAACCTGAACCTGACGGACATGGAGACGTGCTACAAGTGTTTCCGCCGGGAAGTACTCGAGGGACTGGAAATCGAGGAGCGCGGCTTCGGCGTGGAGCCCGAGATCACGGCGAAGATCGCGCGTGGAGGGTGGCGCGTGTACGAAGTCGGCGTGTCCTACAGCGGTCGCACGTACGCGGAGGGGAAGAAGATCAACTGGAAGGATGGGTTTCGAGCTCTGCACTGTATCGCGAAGTACGGAATCCTCCGGCGGGCCACGTCGCGGCGGCAGATTCCGCCGCCTTCCTCCGACGGCTGAGGCGGCGAGTCGTGCCTCCTTCCCGGTCCAGACGCAGGACGCGCGGCCTGACCGTGCTCACGGCGTTCTTGCTCATCCCGGCGGCATGCGGTGGGTCCCCCGACGACGCGGTGGAAAGGGGAGACCGGTTGTACGGCTCCGGTCAGGTCGACGCGGCGATTGCCGAGTACCGGCTGGCTCTGCGCCAGCGAGGCGACGAACCGGAAGTGCTGCTGCGACTGGGCGATTCGTATGGCAAGCGGGGCGAAGTCGAGGCATCGCTCCGGTATATCCGCCGATTGCTGGCCCTGGACTCGGCGTACCGCTACCAGGCGGCGGCCGTTCTCTCGGAGGCTGCTCGCGTCGCTCTCGAGAACGGCGCACCCGATAACATGGCCAGGGCGCTCGGACCGGTGGAGCGGATGAGCATCGGGCTCATTCCGCCCGATTTGAGACTCGCCCTCGCTCGGCACTACTCGGGATTGTCCGACCACGGTCGGGCTCTACCGCTGTATCTGGGCGCGGCCGAGAACGGGGAGTTGCCGGCGGAGGTGGAACTCGAGACGGCCCGTACTTTTCAGGAACTCGGCGGTTGCCGGGAGGCGCTGGGCTATTTCGAGGGTTACCTGGCGCGCGGCGGTTCACCAGGCACCGATCGGTCCGCCGTTCGCTGGCAGTACGGCAACTGCCTCTTCGCGGTGGCCGAGGGGGAGCTGCGGCGCGGCAGGACCCGGTCCGCCGCGGCTCACCTGGAAGTTCTCATCAACCAGGGGGTACCTCGCACGCTTCTGGACCGGGCGCACTTCGAGCGGGGTGAAATTCTGCTGGGCTGGGGTGAGTACGGAGCGGCCGAATCCGATTTCCTCGCCGTGCTGGAACTGAATCCGGCTCGCAGCGGACCGCTCGTAACGATGGCCGAAGAGAGAATTCGCGAGATCCGATACGGATACCTGAGACAATGATACGACCTGCGGGAGGAAGGGAGGCGGCGACGGGAAAGGGCAGGCCCCTTCCGTGGCGCGCGTGGCTGGCCGTCGTGCTCCTGGTCGGTTGCGCGCCTGCCATGCCGCCCGAGGGCTCGACGCCACGCGGACGATTCGACTGGTCGGTGGACCGGTTCGAGCGCGGGAAGTACCATGACGCGATCCGCGGCTTCAAAGACCACTTGCTCCGGGAGCCGCTGCATCCCACCGCAGACAGCAGCCGGCTCCTGCTGGCCGAGTCGTATCTGGAGACCGGCGACGAGCTGCTGGCGGCCAACGAGTTCCGGCAGCTCGCGACCTCTCGTCCGAACAGTTCCCTGGCCGACGATGCCCAGTTCGGGGTATGCAGGTCCTTCTGGATCGTGTCACCCGACCTTCCCCGCGACCAGGAGTTCACGCAGAAGACCGTCGAGGAATGCACTCGGCTCCTCGAGTTCTTTCCACGGAGCCCGCTCGTCGGAGACGCTCGCGACCTCGTGGCGCAGGCCAGGCAGAAGATGGCGGCCAAGGAGCTCAGGGTCGGGCGTTACTACTACGAGAGGGGGTTCTACGAGTCGGCGATCATCTACTTCGAGAACGTCCTCCAGACATACCCCGAAGCGGATGTCGCCCCGGCGACGCTCCTGGCGCTGTACGACAGCTACGCACGGGTTGGCTTTCGAGCGGAGGCCGACCTCGTTCGCCGGCGTCTTCTCGAGTTCTATCCCGACTCGCCCGAGGCGCTTGAGATAACGCAGCGAGACGAGGACGAGAGCTGACGTGTCCGGACGAATCGGCATCCTCGGCGGCACGTTCGATCCGCCGCATATCGGTCACCTGGTCGTCGCTCAGGACGCGCTCGAGAGTCTCGAACTGGATCGCCTGATCGTGGTCCCGGCGGGCCGGCCGCCGCACAGAGAAGCGCTGCTCGACGCCGAGACCCGATTGGCCCTCGTTCGCCTGGCATTCGAGGGCGACGATCGCTTCCAGGTGAGTGACGTCGAAGTGGAGCGGGAAGGTCCTTCGTGGACGGTCGATACGCTGGAGTGGGCGCGCCTGGAACTGGATCCCGATGTGCTCTACCTGATTGTGGGCGCCGATCAGTTGCGGTCGTTCCGCGGCTGGAGGCAGCCGGAGCGTATTCTGCGGCTGGCTCGCCTGGCCGTGATGACCCGGCCGGGAGAGGAGTTGAAGGGGTCGGACGTTCCCCACGAGGTAATCGCAGTCACGCGAGTAGACCTCTCCAGCACGCGGATCCGACGGCGGCTGGAGGAGGGCATGTCAATTCGATACACGGTGCCGGAACGACTTCGACCGGAGGTCGAGCGGGCGTGGTTGGCGCGGCGTACTCAGCTACGCGCCTGAACGGGCGCAGCCGAACAAAGGAAGATCGCAGCACATGCTGAAGGGAATGGTACAGAAGGTCGTGGGCACCCGCTTCCAGCGCGAGATGAAGCAACTCCAGCCCATCGTCGACGAGATCAAGATCCACGAGGCTCGCCTGGCCGAGGTGTCCGAGGCGGATCTGAAGGAGCAGACGACGCGGTTTCGCGACCGGATCCGCGAGAGGACGCAGAAGCTCGAAGGTGAGATCGAGAAGCTGCGGGAGGATCGACGACATACCGAAGACAGCTCGAACCGGGCGGACCTGTCCGAGCGCCTGAGTCAGGTGGAATCCGAGCTCCAGGAGGCGACCGACGAGGTCCTGGACGAGCTCCTCCCCGAAGCGTTCGCGACAGTGCGTGAGGCATGTCGCCGACTCCTGGACACCGAGATCGAAGTCACGGGTCACGTGATGACCTGGGACATGGTGCCCTACGACGTGCAGCTGATCGGTGGCATCGTCCTGCACCAGGGCAAGATCGCGGAGATGGCTACGGGCGAAGGTAAGACGCTCGTCGCTACCCTCCCGCTGTACCTGAACGCGCTCCCGGGCAAGGGCGCGCACCTGGTCACCGTGAACAATTACCTGGCCCGCCGCGACTCCCAGTGGATGGGCACCGTCTTCAGCTACCTCGGACTGACGGTCGGCTGCATCGACGACACGCAACCGGGAAGCGAGGTGCGGCGCGGAATGTATGGGTGCGACATCACCTACGGTACGAACAACGAGTTCGGGTTCGACTACCTGCGCGACAACATGGTGGTGCGGCACGAAGACCGGGTGCAGCGGGCCCACAACTATGCGATCATCGATGAGGTTGACTCCGTCCTGATCGACGAGGCCCGTACACCCCTCATCATCAGCGGTCCGGTCGGCAAGGCGCAGGACCAGCAGGTCTACAAGAAGCACAACGCGCAGGTGGCCAGCCTGGTCCGCAAGCAAATGGCCATCGTCAACGGCCTGGTCGCCGAGGCGGAAGGAGAGCTCCAGAAGCTGGAAGACGAGGAAGAGGGCGCCAGCGACTTCCACACGGGGAAGCTCCTGCTGGCCGCGCAGCGCGGCGGGCCCAAGAACCGCCGTCTGATGAAGCTGCTCAGCGAGACCGGCGTGAAGCAGCTCGTCCAGCGTACTGAAGCCGCGGTCATGCGCGACAAGGCGATGGCCGAGATAGACGAAATGCTTCTTTTCACGACGGACGAAAAGGGGCATACGATCCAGATCAGCGAGCGAGGGCAGGACATCCTCAGTCCGGGCGATCCCGAAGCGTTCGTGGTTCCCGACATCTCCGAGGCAGTTAAGAAGGTAGAAGACGACAGCAAGCTCGGTCCCGACGAGAAGCGGGACAGCATCCAGACCCTGGAGCGAGACTACGCCGAGAAGTCCGAGCGCTTGCACATCATCCACCAGCTCGTCAAAGCGCACGCCCTGTACGAGAAGGATGTGGAGTACGTCGTCGAGAACGGCGAAGTAGTGATCGTGGACGAGTTCACGGGCCGCAAGATGACCGGCCGGCGGTGGAGCGACGGTTTGCACCAGGCGGTCGAGGCCAAGGAGAACGTCAGCGTCCGCGGGGAGACCCAGACGCTCGCGACGATCACGATCCAGAACTACTTCCGCATGTACGCGAAGCTGGCCGGGATGACCGGCACGGCTGAGACGGAGGAAGGGGAATTTCACGAGATCTACGGGCTCGAGGTGGTCGTGATTCCGACCAACCGGCCGGTTCGCCGGATGGACGACGAGGACCTTCTGTATCGCACGAATCGAGAGAAGTTCGCCGCCCTTCTGGACGAGATCGAGCGCCTGCACCGGCGCGGCCTTCCCATGCTGGTGGGTACGACCAACGTAGACGTCTCGGAGAAGGTCTCGCGCATGCTCAAGCGGCGCGGGCTGGAGCACCAGGTGCTGAACGCGAAGCAGCACGAGAGGGAGGCCGAGATCGTCACGCAGGCCGGACAGCCTGGCGCGATCACGATCGCCACGAACATGGCCGGCCGAGGGACGGACATCAAACTCGGCGCGGCGCTGGTGAAGTGCCAGGTGTGCGGGATCCGTTCGGCCGAGCCGGCGTTCGGTCAGCTGGCCGAAGAGGAGGACCTGAGCCAGGATCAGGTGAAGGCCCTGGGGTGCTACGTGGACCCGCCGTGCGGGCTGCAGATCCTCGGTACGGAGAGACACGAGTCGCGGCGGATCGACCGCCAGCTGCGAGGCCGGTCGGGCCGCCAGGGAGACCCCGGGTCGAGCCGGTTCTTCCTGTCTCTCGAAGATGACCTGATGCGGCTGTTCGCCAGTGAGCGGGTGGCCAAAGTGATGGACCGATTGGGCGCCGAGGAGGGTGAGGTCATCACGCACCCGTGGATGACCAAGGCGATCGAGCGGGCCCAGCGGCGTGTGGAGCTGCAAAACTTCGAGGCCCGAAAGCGGCTGCTCGAGTACGACGACGTGATGAACCAGCAGCGCGAGGTGATCTACGACCTGCGGCTGTTCGGGCTGGAGGGTGGGGAGGATCTGAAGGGCGAGGCGTGGGAGATGATCGAGCGCTCGGTCATCGAGGTCGTGGAGACGGTGATCGAACCGGGCTCACACGCGGACGAGTGGGATCTGGCCGGCCTGCGGCAGCGGCTTCTGCTGGACTATTTCCTCGTGGCGTCTTTCCTTCCGACCGGCGACATCGATCCGACCGAGATCGCCTGGAAAGACACGGACGAGCTGATGGACGCCGTGCTCGATTTCGTGCACGAAGCGTATCACCAGAAGATCGAGAGCTTCGGCGAGAACTGGGAACGCATCCTCAGCTTCATCGTGCTCTCGGTGATCGACGAGAAGTGGAAGGGGCACCTGTACGATCTGGACCACCTGAGGGAGTCGATCCGATACCGGGCATACGGGCAGCGCGACCCACTGGTCGAGTACAAGAAGGAAGCCTACGGGGCGTTCGTCGACCTGATGCAGGACCTGCGCAAGAGCTTGTCCAACCTGCTGTTCCGAGCCCAGGTCGAGATGCGGCCCGCTCTGCGGCCGCAGCAGGTAAGCTCGATGAGCGGACCGAGCGAGCTGGCCGGAACCGGTAGCGGGGCGGATGCCGCGGGTGTACGCGCCTCGGCCTCCGGTCCGCCGCGGGCGGCCCCGGCGGAGAATGTCCCGGAGCTGGCGGCGACCGGTGTGGCGGCCACGGCATTGAAGGAGCCGGCCGCGAAGCCGACCCAGCAGGTCCTGCGGCCCGAGGCGCCGCTGCACGGTGGGGAGGAAGTGGGCCGGAACGAACCGTGTCCGTGCGGGAGCGGGAAGAAGTACAAGAAGTGCCATGGGCGGGTGGGTTAGCGTCTGCTGCGGACGGGCCGCTCGCGCTCGTTGGAGCCTCCTCGACGCTGAAGCGTCTGCGGGGTCTCCAAGGGCGCTCCGCTAGAGCCCGCCTTCGCTGACGCTACCCACCCGCGCGGTAACGGCAATGCGGAGACGCGCTCCGACGACGCCGCACTCGGCGCCGGAGGGTCGTCTCACCCACGCACCTGCGTGGCACCGGAGGGGTCTCCAACGGCCTTCCGTTCGTCGACCTGCGCGACGATCCGCGGCTTGGAGCGCTTCTGGACCGAGCGGGTCTGCGCTAGGGTGCGATTCGGGTCGGTCCGA
This sequence comes from uncultured Gemmatimonadota bacterium, assembly GCA_964602635.1. Taxonomy (GTDB): domain Bacteria; phylum Gemmatimonadota; class Gemmatimonadetes; order Palauibacterales; family Palauibacteraceae; genus Benthicola. The sequence goes on from CAZRRU010000131.1 coordinate 13,050, forward strand.
CCCCTTCCTTGATAGTCCGGTGATGATCGCCGCTAGGCTCCTTCCGTGAGCTCCACGATCAGGGAATGGCCACCCACGGACCGGCCACGCGAACGCCTGGCGGCGCAACCTCCGAGTGCACTCTCCTCGCGCGAGCTCCTCGCCGTTCTCCTCGGTTCCGGCAGCTCCGGTCGCACGGCCCTCGATCTCGCTTCCGAGGTGCTCGTCCGATTCGGGGGTTCTCTTCGCCGCCTGGGTTCGGCGGAGCCCGGGGAACTGGCGACTTCGCCGGGAATCGGGCCGGCGAGGGCGTGCGCTCTGGTGGCGGCCTTCGAGCTCGGAAGGCGGGCCGCAGCCGAACCGGCGCGCCGCGATTCCCGCATCCAGGGTCCCGGTGACGTGTACCGGAGGCTCGGGCCCGCCCTGCGCGACCGGCGACAGGAGGAATTCTGGGCCGTCTACCTGGACACGCAGAACCGGGTGATCTCCGAACGCTGCGTCACGGTCGGCCTCCTCAACTCCTCCCTCGTGCACCCGCGCGAGGTGTTCGCTCCGGCGATCGTGCACGCTGCGGCGAGCGTCGTGCTGGCCCACAACCACCCGAGCGGCGACCCGGATCCTTCTCCGGAGGACCTGGAGGTGACCTGGCAGCTTGTCGAGAGCGGCCGGCTGCTCGGGATCCCGGTCCGCGATCACATTGTCATCGGGGACGGGCGGTACATCAGCCTGCTGCAGCGTGGCCTGGTGCCCGGCGCGGGGCCGGAGGTGGCCGTTCGGAGCCGGCACGGTCCCGGATCATGAGGCGGTCGCTTTTTCTTTCGGGCACGCGAGTTGCCCTCTATGTTTGGATTCTCGATGCGCATGCCGGAATGGCTGGTCGGGGCAACTCTTCGCCCGGCAAGGGTATGCGCAACGGACAGACGGGTTTCGAAAGGAAACCGTGGCGACCAGATCGACCGAGGCCAAGCAGAATGAAGGCTCATCCCCCCCCGGGGAGTGGGCGCAGTCCATCCTTCCGCCGGAGTTCATGGAGGCGATCGCCGGTAGCGAAGACCGGCTTGACCTCGAGTTGCTCGCCCTGGCTTTCCAGTACGCGAGCGAGAAGCACGAGGGTCAGAAGCGGAGTTCGGGCGAGGACTACATCTCGCACTGCGTGCAGGTGGCCACGATCCTGGGCGAGATCCACCGGGATACGGTGAGCATCGCGGCCTCCCTGCTGCACGACGTGGTGGAGGACAGCCGCACGACGGTGGAGGAGATCGAGCGCGAGTTCGGGAGCGAGATCGCCACCATCGTGGATGGCCTGACGAAGATCTCCCGGGTGGAGATCCGGTCCCTCGCCGAGCGGCAGGTGGAGACCTACCGGAAGCTCCTGCTGTCGATGGCGCGCGATGCGCGGGTGATCATCGTGAAGCTCGCCGACCGGCTGCACAACATGCGCACTCTGGAACATCTGAATCCCGCGAGTCAGCGACGAATCGCCGTCGAAACGCGAGACATCTACGCCCCGCTCGCTCACCGCCTCGGCATGGCGCGGGTACGGTGGGAGCTGGAGGATCTCGCCTTCAAGTTCCTCGAGCCCGAGGAATACCGTGCCGTTGCCACCACCGTGTCGGACAAGCGCAGCGAGCGAGAGAGCCTGATCGGGCAGATGGTCGCGCCTCTCAAGGTCGAGCTGCGAGCGGCGGGGCTAGAGTGCGAGGTCGAGGGCCGGGCGAAGCACCTGTGGTCCATCCAACGGAAGATGCGGAAGCGGGGCCGCCCCTACGAGGAGATCTACGATGTCCTCGCCGTGCGGGTGGTTCTGCTCACCGTCAGGGACTGCTACCACGCCCTCGGTGTGATCCACAACAAGTGGACCCCGTTGACCGAACGTTTCCACGACTACATTGCGACGCCGAAATCTAACCTGTACCAGAGCCTCCACACCACGATCTTCGGACCGGGCGGGCGGCTGTACGAAATCCAGCTTCGCACCGAGGAAATGCACCGCACCGCCGAGCTCGGAATCGCGGCTCACTGGAGGTACAAGGAGAGCCGGGAGGGCGACGAGGTCGACGAGAAGCTGACCTGGTTCCGACAGGTGCTCGAGTGGCAGCAGGAGACGCGCGAGCCGGAGGAGTTTCTCGAGTTCCTGAAGATCGACCTGTTCCAGGACGAGATCTTCGTATTCACTCCCGCGGGCGATGTGAAGCAGCTGCCCAAGGGCGCCACGCCGATCGACTTCGCGTACGCGGTGCACAGCGAGATCGGCCAGCGATGCTCGGGCGCGAAAGTGAACGGGCGTATCGTTCCGTTATCTCGGGCACTGCGGAACGGCGACACGGTCGAGATCCTGACCTCAGACTCGCAGACACCGTCCCGTGACTGGCTCGGCTTCGTACAGACGAGCCGCGCCCGCCACCGCATTCGGAATTGGATCCGGCGGGAGGAGTACGATTCCTCGGTTCGACTGGGACGGGAGATCCTGTCCAGGGAATTTCGGCGCAAGCGGCTGAAGCCTCCGGAAGAGCAGATCCAGGAAGCGGCACTGAAGCTGGGCCTGCTGGACGGGACGGACGGATTGTACGCCGCCGTGGGCCGGGGGGACATCGGCATGACGAAAGTGATGCGCGCCGTGTTCCCGGAGGACGTGCCAGAGCGGGAAAAGCAGGACCACCCCCTCTCGAAGTTCGTAAAGAAGGTGTGGACCGGGTCCAAGGGTGTACGCATCCAGGGCATGGACAACCTGATGGTCCGCTACTCCCAGTGCTGCCAACCGGTGCCGGGCGACGAGGTCATCGGTTATATCACGGTCGGTCGGGGGATCTCGATCCACCGGCGCGACTGTCCGAACGTCCTCAACCTCCCGGACCTTCCGGAGCGGCGGATCATGATCGACTGGGACGACGACGGGGCCCAACGGTTCCTCGTTCGCATCATGATGGAGGGGACGGATCGGCACGGTCTGTTCGCGGACATCGCCCGGTCGATCAGCGACACGGGCACGAACATCCAGTCCGCTGATATCCAGTCCACCGAGGGTGGCATGACGGGGCAGTTCGTGGTCGAGGTGGAGAATCTCGCTCACCTGAAGAAGGTGATGCGGCAGATCCGGCGAGTGAAAGGCGTGCTGACCGTCGAACGCAAGGAGAGCTTCAGCGACAGCGATCTAACTCTCGACGTGTAGAGGCTCTCTCGGAGGTCACCGCGACAGGCTGGCGATCTCCGCGTCGACCCGTGCGACCTGTCCCTCGATGTCGCTCATCAGCTCCATCGCGCGCTCGCTCTGGGGATCGATGCGCAGCATGGCGACGATGACGCTGTCCCGAAGCACATCGAAAGCCTCCGATACGGCCGGATCCTGCAGGGCGCGGCTCATCACCGGTCGCAGAGCCCGCTCCACCTCGATCAGTTCCTCGGCCACCTTGGCGCGTTCTTCCCCCGCCAGCGGACGAGGGTCCTCCTGTTCGGGACCGAGAACCACGGGGCTCTGCATGAAATTGAGATCGTGCCCCACCGCCAGGGCGCGCTCGAGCAACTCGGTGGCGTCGGGATCGTCCCGCACGACTGCCGCTCGAAACTCCCCGTAGAAGGCCTCCTGCGCCCAGCGAACGCCGGGCTCCTCGAGTGCCCGCTCCTGGACACCGCGGATCGGGAGCTGGGCGGCGGCGAATTGCACGAGCAGGGACCGTCTCTCGGCCCGGAGGCCGGCCAGCTGTTCTTCCCGGGCCGCATCCGATCCGGAACACGCCGAGAAAGAGGTGACGGCTGCCGCAACGGTGATCAGGATCGTGCTGTAGCTTCTCATGGCACCTTCTGCTGTCGCCCCTTGTACGAGCGGTAACGAGGCCGCAACGTGATCGGCGCGCCATGTCCCGTCAAGCCGGCCGAACAGGGAGAGGCAGTGACGTCAGACGGTTTCCATCTCGAGCTTCCCTTCGAGCCCACGGGCGACCAACCGGAGGCCATCCGGGCACTGGCCGATGGGGTGCGTCGCGGTGAGCGCTGGCAGACTCTCCTCGGAGTCACCGGAAGCGGGAAGACGGTCACCATGGCGGGGGTGATCCAGGAGACCGGGCACCCGACGCTCGTGATGAGCCACAACAAGACGCTCGCCGCGCAGTTGTACGGCGAGCTCAAGCAGTTCTTCCCACGCAACGCCGTAGAGTACTTCATCTCCTACTACGACTACTATCAGCCGGAAGCGTACGTGCCGACCACGGACACGTACATCGAGAAGGACGCGTCGATCAACGAGGACATCGATCGGCTTCGCCTTCGGGCTACCTCCTCCCTGATGGAGAGGAGCGACGTGATCGTGGTGGCCTCGGTGTCCGCCATCTACGGTCTCGGAGATCCCCGTTCCTACCGGTCGCAGATGCTGATGCTGGAGGTGGGCCAGCGAATAGGCCGCCGGGACATCCTCGCCGGACTCGTCCAGATACAGTATGGACGCAACGACCTCGACTTCCGTCGCGGGACCTTCCGCGTACGCGGTGACGTGATCGAGGTCCTGCCGGCGTACGAGGAGCAGGCCGTTCGCATCGAGCTGTTCGGCGATGAGGTGGAGCGGATCACGAAAATCGACCCCCTGACCGGGAAAGCGATTGCTTCGCTTCAGCGCACGGCCGTGTTCCCGGCCACGCACTATGCCGTGGATCCGGATCGCCTGGAGCGCGCGATCGACGGCATCCTCACCGAGCTCGAGATCCGGCTCATGGACCTCCGTACCGACGGACGACTGCTGGAGGCGCAACGCCTCGAGCAGCGCACCCGGTTCGACGTCGAGATGCTGCGTGAGATAGGGGTGTGCCAGGGGATCGAGAACTACTCGCGCTACTTCGATGGCCGGGAGCCGGGCGAGCGACCGTACTGCCTGCTCGACTACTTTCCCGAGGACTTCCTAGTCGTGGTCGACGAGTCACATGTCACCGTCCCGCAGATCGGAGCCATGTACAAGGGAGACCGGAGTCGTAAGACGACCCTGGTCGAGTTCGGATTCCGCCTTCCCTCGGCTCTCGACAACCGGCCGCTGGACTTCGAGGAGTGGGAGAGCATCGTTCCCTCGGCCGTGTTCGTCAGCGCGACCCCGGGCGATCACGAGCTCGGCCGCTCGGAAGGTGTTGTGGTGGAGCAGCTAATTCGCCCCACCGGACTGCTGGACCCCGGAGTCGAGATCCGGCCCGTGTCAGGCCAGGTGGACGACCTGCTCGAAGAAATTCGCAGCCGAACCGCTCGCTCGGAGAGAATTCTCGTCACGACGCTGACCAAGCGCATGGCCGAGGATCTTTCCGAGTACCTGGCGTCGCGAGGCGTGCGAGTGCGCTACCTGCACAGCGACATTCACACCATCGAGAGAGTGGAAATCTTGCGCGAGCTACGCCTCGGAGTGTTCGACGTCCTGGTTGGCATCAACTTGCTGCGGGAAGGTCTGGACCTTCCTGAGGTATCACTGGTGGCGATCCTGGATGCGGACAAGGAAGGATTCCTGCGCTCCGAGACATCCCTCATCCAGACGATCGGCCGGGCGGCGCGAAATGCGGAAGGAACGGCGGTGATGTACGCCGATCGAGTCACCGGATCGATGGAGCGGGCCATTCTCGAGACGGACCGCCGACGGGATGTGCAGGCCGAGTACAACGAGAAACATGGAATCGTGCCGCGCTCGATAGTGAAATCGGTCGAGCAGATCCGATTCACCACCTCGGTGGCGGACGCGCGGGTGGCCGAGTCGGCGCGTCCCGGAGACCGATATGCGGGCGTGGATCCGGCCGAACTGGCGCACCAGCTGGAGAACGAGATGAAGGAAGCGGCCCAGGCCCTCGATTTCGAGAGGGCGGCGCGGCTCCGCGACGAGTTGTTCGAGGTCAGGGCGGCGATGGAAACGGGATCCGGGAAATCGGCCCGGAGGGCTTCACGGTGAACGACGCCTCGCTCGAGCTGACCGAGCCCGATCTCGAGAGATGGGGACGCGAGATCGGGAGGGCGGCGCTGGAGGGCGGCGTCTTCGTATGCCTGTACGGCGAACTCGGGGCGGGGAAGTCGACACTGGCCCGAGCCGCGTGCCGTGGCGCCGGGGTGACAGGTCCGGTGCCCAGTCCCACGTTCACCCTCGTGAACCAGTACGAGGTGGACGGAGGAGCCACGGTCCAGCACGCGGACCTGTATCGCATCCGCGGACAGGAGGCGCTTCCGGACATGGGCTGGGCGGGCCTAGTCCAGTCGGACGATCTGGTGCTCCTCGAGTGGGCCGACCGGGCCGAAGGATACCTCCCGGCCGACCGTTGGGAGATACGGCTCGAGTTCGTGGAGGATCCGACTCGGCGCCGGGTAAGCGCCACGGCCTGCGGCTCGGTTCCTTCCATGCCGCCGCCCGTGGTTGCCGTGCAGGGTCAGTCGTGGTGATCCTCGCCCTCGATACGAGCACTCCGACGGGCAGTGTGGCCGTGGGAAGGGATGGCGAGGTTCTGGTCGAATCCCTCCTTGGCGTGCGCGCGACGCACTCCGAAACGGTGCTGCCGGAAATCCACCGGCTGCTGACCGGGTGCGGGCTCGAGGCGTCCGACCTCGAGGCAGTGGTCGTAGGAGGCGGACCGGGCTCCTTCACCGGCGTTCGAATCGCCGCGTCGTTGGCCAAGGGTATCTGCCACGCACGGGGCCTGGAGCTGTATTCGTTCTCCAGCCTCGCCGCCGTGGCGGCCGGAGCGGGATGCGAGGGGCTCGTGTGCACGATGTTCGATGCCCGCCGCGGCCAGGTCTATGCCGCCGGCTACCGGGTGGGAGACAGCGTCGAGGAGATCTTCCCGCCTACGGCCGCTTCTCTCGCGAAAGTGCTGGATGACCTTGAGGAACTGGAGATGTGGGGCTTCGCGGGGGACGGGGCCGGAGCCGGATCCGACGCCATCCAGGCGGCCGGCGGCCGGATCCTCCCCGAAAAGACCTGGGTGCCTCGGGCGGGATCTCTGCTCGGGCTCGTCACGCTCGCGCCGGAGGAAGGGCGGGTGGTCGATCCGCGGACCTGGGAACCGCGCTACGTCCGGCTGCCGGCCGCTCAGCGTGACTCGGTGCCTGGCGATGGACGAGCCGGTGGGTAGGACGCGCGCTGTCGTGCGCCCGATGCGTCCGGCGGATCTCGCCGATGTCATGCCGATCGAGCGCCGTTCCTTCACCGCCCCGTGGGAGGAGTCCACGTTTCGCGGGCTCATGCGGCGGCCGAGCGCCGCCCTTCTGGTGGCAGACGTCGAGGGCGAGGTGGTCGGATACTCGGTGATGTGGTTCGCGACGGATGAGGGCGAGCTGGGGAACATTGCCGTGCTCCCAGAGCTGCGCGGCCAGGGGCTCGGCCTGCGTCTGCTGCGGGAGAGCATATCGATCGCATCCGGACGCGGAATTCGCTCTCTCTATCTGGAAGTCAGGGAGACGAACGCGGGAGCCCGAGCCCTGTACGAATCGGTCGGGTTCTCGGTGGTCGGGGTGCGCAAGGAGTACTATGCCGAGCCGGTCGAAGATGCGATTGTGATGAGGTTGATCTCGCAGGATGCGGTGCGTTGACACGCCGAGGACCGGCCGTCTAGTTTGACTATCAAGTCGGAAAGCCCGGCCTGAACTGTGGCAGTTGTTTCGTATTTCGTTATGTGACAAGAGGATAGTATGGCACGCTCTCTCAACAAAGTACAGCTCATCGGGAATCTGGGCCGGGATCCAGAAGTGCGGGTCACCTCCGGCGGCACGCGCGTTGCTTCACTCTCCGTCGCCACGAGCCGCGAATGGACGGATCGCAGCGGCCAGCGGCAGGAGAAGACGGAGTGGCACCGGGTGTCGTGCTGGGACAAGCTGGCTGACGTCTGCGAACGGTACCTGTCGAAGGGGGACCGCGTCTACATCGAAGGAAGCGTCGAGTACCGGCAGAGCGAGCAGGATGGCCAGGTACGGTACTTCACGGACATCAGGGCGCGCGAGATGATCATGCTGGGCGGGCGTGGCGACCGGCCGGAGTCCATGTCCGGTCCGGCCGTGCAGCGTTCGGCCGGATCCAGCGTTGCGGAATTCACGGACGACGCCCTCGCCGGCGAGGACGACCTGCCCTTCTGAGGAGGCAGTGCATGAACAGGGCAACCCGGGCACTGGTAACGGTCACCGCGATCCTCGCGATCGCTCCCGCTGCCGGGGCCCAGGAAACCGACGGTACGCATCGAGTCCGCAGGGGCGACACGTTGTGGGAACTCGCAGCGCGTTACCTGGCGGACCCGTTTCGCTGGCCCGAGATATACGATCTGAACACGCGGATCGTAGAGGATCCGCACTGGATCTTCCCGGGCGAGGACCTGCGGCTTCCGGGGGCGCGGGATGGCACGCCCGAGAGAGTCGCCCCGTCACGGGACCGACCGGATGCCGCCCGCGGCAGGGACACGAGGCCGGCAGAGGGTGGCACACAGGACGCTCTGAGATCGTTCGGGCCTCCAGGCCAGTTTCCCGAAGGATCGGTATTCCGAGCCGACCCGAGTGCGCCGTCCTACGGCGCCCTTTCGATCGAGCAGACCGAGCCGGGTCTCTTCGTCTCCGTGAGCGACTTCTACAGCGCCGCGGTCGTGGCGAACAAGAGGGCTTTCGCCCCCATCGCGGTGACCGCCCGCGTAGTCACCGAGGCGCACCCGGCCATCCGGCTTCCGCAGGCGGCTCGACTCAACGATCAGGTGGTGCTGCACGTCAGCGGCGGCACCCTGGCCGCCGGCGACTACCTGAAGGCGGTCCAGTGGGGCCGTTCCCTGGGTGACGCCGGCCACGTGCTGTATACGGTCGGTGTCGTCCGCGTGATTCGCACGTTCCCGGCACCGGACAGCGTGCGGGCCGAGGTCGTGCAGATCTTCGGTGACTACCGGGTGGGAGACGCGATGGCCGTGACCGAGGAATTCCCGGTCGTGGCCGGTATCGTGCCGGAAGCCGAGTCCGCCGGGCCGGTGGGAACCGTCCTCGCTTTTACCGACGACCAGACGCTGTTGGCCACGGACGAGACGTTGTTTCTCGATATCGGCGCGGCGGACGGAGTCCGGGTCGGAGACGTGTTCGCCATATTCTCGGCCAACGAGGGGGCGGCCGAGACGGCGCTCCTCGAGGATCGGCTCACCACGGTCCGGGTCGTTCACACGTCGGAGGCCACGTCGACCGCGCGAGTAACGGCGGTTCGCGATGCAGGGATGCGCCCGGGCACCCCCGTACGTCGAACCCAGCGGATGCCTCAGTAGGGATTCCGACCGCAGTATTCGTGACAAGAGGGAAGCGTCCCGCCGACTGACGGGGCGCTTCTTCGCATCGGGCCGGGGCGTCTTTCGGTGCGCGGCGGCGGGAAATAGCTTGGCCGCGGGCTGGATCCGAGAGATTCGTGCAGGCGAGTGCGGGACAACCAGGAAAGAACTGCCGATGTCGAAAGAAGGGCGGAGGGCTCTGGTCACCGGTGGGGCCGGATTCATCGGGTCGCACGTGTGTGACGCATTCGTCGCTGGCGGATGGTCCGTCACCGCGCTGGACGACCTGAGCTCGGGAAGGGAGGAGAACCTCTCCGCTGACACGACTCTCGTCGTGGCCGACATCCGGTCCCCGGAGGCGGCGCAGCTGGTGCGGGACGGTGGTTTCGACGTCATCAGTCATCATGCCGCACAGATCGACGTTCGTATCTCCGTGGAGCGGCCGGATCACGACGCGTCGATCAACATCATGGGATTATTGAATCTGCTCGAGGCGGCAGTGCAGGGCGGGACTCGCAGATTCGTGTACGTCTCCTCGGGCGGCGTCGTGTACGGCGAGCCCGAGGAGCTTCCGGTGCCGGAGACCGCTCCGAAGCAGCCCCTATCGCCTTACGGCGTGAGCAAGCTGACGGGGGAGCACTACCTGCACTTCTACCGCGAGATTCACGGATTGGAGGCGGTTTCGCTCAGGTACTCTAACGTGTTCGGTCCACGCCAGGATCCGCACGGAGAGGCGGGCGTGGTGGCCATCTTCGGTCGGTCCGTGCTCGAAGGTCGTCCGCTCACCGTCTTCGGCGACGGGGAACAGACACGCGACTACGTGTATGTGGGAGACGTAGCACAGGCGAATCTGCTGGCGGCTCGAGTCGATGTATCCGGTTCGAGAACCATTGATGACGTGGCGTACAACGTGGGTACGGGAGTGGAAACAAGCGTGAACGAGCTTGCGAGCGGGGTGATGAGAGTGGCGGGCAGGCGGGTCCCCGTGGAGGATGCGCCGGCCCGGCCGGGCGAGCTGCTGCGTAGCTGCCTGGACCCTTCGCGCCTCGAGGCACTGGGCTGGCGCCCTGGCGGCGGTCTGGACGATGGACTGGCCGCGACTTACGCATGGATCGCGGAGGAGGCTTCATGATGGTTCTCCCGGCCGTGGCGCCGGCGCTTCAGCAGGCGAACACCATCGCTTCGAGTCCATGGGACCTCATTCTCGGCGCCACGCCCGTCACCAAGGTGATCCTCCTGGTGCTCGCCTGTTTCTCGCTGTTCTCGTGGGTCATGATCTTCTGGAAGTGGACCGAGTTCCGAAAGATGAGGCAGTCGGGAGACACGTTCGTCGCGGGCATGGAGACGGCGGCGGGTCTGCGCGACGTCTATCAGACGCTTACACGGCTCGAGGAGTCGCCCTATACACGCGTGTTCCGGCGGGGAGTGAACTTCTTCACCGAGTTGCGGCCGACAGCCCTCCGCGATGACGGGCACGACGCCCCGGGGCTCTCCTCGGCCCAGCTCGACACGCTCCGGCTGGTGCTGGAGAAGGAACTGGCGGAAGAGCGTGACGACATGGCGCACGGGCTTCCCTGGCTCGCGATCATCGGGTCGGTGAGCCCCCTGCTGGGCCTCATGGGGACCGTGGTCGGTGTCATGAACTCGTTCATCGGTATTACCTCACAGGGATCCGCGAACATCGCTGCAGTGGCCCCCGGTATCGCCGAAGCTCTCGTCACCACGGTGGTGGGGCTCGCCGTCGCGATTCCCGCGGTCATCGCATACAACCACTATGCGGCCAAGTTGGGCCTGTTCACGGGAGAGCTGTGGGGCTTCGCCGCTGAATTCGTGGGGACGCTGGCGAGGGAGGGCCGCGTATGATCGGCGGTCGTCTCGGGGGTGGTGTGGAGGACGGTCTTCCCGTCCGGGCGGAGATAAACGTCACGAGCCTGGTCGACGTGGCCTTTACCCTGCTGGTGATTTTCATGATCACCGCTCCGATTTTGCAGGGCGGTATCGAGGTGGCGGTTCCGAAGGCCCCGTCCGCGCCGCTGCAGGTGTCCGAGGGCCTGGTGATCACGGTGGATCGCCAGGGGCAGATCTTCGTGGAAGACGACCCCTTCACACGGGAGGAGTTCTCTGCGACGATCGTCCAGCTGGTCGAGCGGAAGGGCGGACCGACCGTATACGTGAAGGGGGACCGCGACGTCCCCTACGGGTCGGTGCTCTGGGTGATCGGAAGGTTGAAGGAAGCGGAGATCGACGCCGTGAGCTTGATCGCCGAGCCCGACACGGATCGTTGAGGAGGGGTGTGAAGGAGATCGACGAGTGAGCGGGAGCCGAGAACGGCACCGGGTGCCGCCGGGTGCGCTGATCGCCTCGACCATCCTGCACGCGCTGGTCGGCATCACCCTGGCGGTTGCGGGTGCCTACATGGCGCCGCGCCAGTTACCCGCTCAGACGTTTCGGGTGCACCTGGTGGCGGCGGCTGACGAAACGGCGCCGATGCGGCTTCGCCCACAGCCGGCGGCGGTGGCCGAAGAGGAAAATCGTCCGCCTCCTCCCGAGCCGACGCCGGATCCGAAGCCACGCACCGAAGTGCCCACGGTGGTCGAGCAGCCACCGCCGTTGGATCCGTCGAAGGAGCCGGCCCGCGGTCCGGAAGAGGGGGATGATCCGATCAACGTCCACCTCGAGGGAGCCGTTTTCGTGGACCCCAGGTACCTCGAGAACATCATACTCCAGGTGCACAGGTACTGGCGGCCGCCCACCGGCAACCGCAACCTGCGCGCCGAGGTAGTGTTCACGATCGAGAAGGACGGGTCCACGAGCGACATCGAGTGGGTGCAGCGCTCCGGGGACCTGGCCTTCGACCTGGAAGCTCACGGCGCCGTGGAAGCCGCGGGCCGGGCCCAGGCCTTCGGTCCCTTACCGGCGGCGTGGCCGCGCGATCAGCTGAGGGTGTCGTTCTTCTTCGATCCAGCTTCTCTGTGAGGTGAGCCGAGTGATGACGGGACGGAAGCAAGCAGCGTTTGCACTACTGACGGCGGTCTGCCTGGTCCTGTCGGCCAGGGCAGCGCTCGCGCAGGATCCAGGCGACGTTCGCGTCGGAATCACATATACGCCGGGCTACCTGCCGGGTCTGGTGATGACTCCGGTGGAGGCGGATGCATCGCTCGGTGCGGTTGCCGCCCAGGCAGACAGCATTCTCCGACGTGACCTCGACTACGCTGATCGATTCCAGATCGTACCCGTCCCGGACGATCTCTCGACCGACGGGCCGGTGAACTACGGCTTGTGGAATCAGCTCGGCGCGGTATGGCTCGTGGTATCCGAGCTCACCGGAACGCCCGCACAGCCCGTCCTCCGGGTGAGCTTGCACGACGTGGTGTTCTCGGAGCTCAAGGAAGTGAAAGCGTTCTCTCTTCCACGGCCCACGGATGCGGGCTTCCGAATGGCGGTGCACCGGGTGTCCGACGAGGTCGTGACGTGGGCCACGGGCGAGCCAGGCATCGCGGCCACTCGCATCGTGTTTCGACGCATGGTCACACCGACCGCGTCCGACATGTTCATGATCGACAGCGACGGTTTCGGCCTGCGCAGGCTGACCCGCGAAGCCGCCACCGACGACAGCGCGATCGTGATGTCGCCGGAGCTGTCGCCGAACGGGAGGTACGCGGTGTACGTCTCGTTTCGGTCGGGCAAGGCCGTCATCTACGAGATGGACCTGGTGACCGGGGCCGAGCAGGTGATCTCCGACGTCGGCCGGATCAACGTGACGCCGGTATATTCTCCGGACGGACGGCGCATCCTGTTCGGTCGCACCGAGGACGACCACACGGAGTTGTTCGAGATCCAGCGTGATCCGCTGTGCTGCACGCGCCGGGTCACCTATACGTCGAGCGGCGAAACACTGGGCGGAGCCTACTCTCCAGACGGACGGTCGCTGGCCATAACGTCCACTCCGCTTGGAAACCCTCAGATCTACGTGCTGGATCTCCAGCGGGGCGGCGATCCGTCGATCGTCAGCCGATACGTGTTCGGCGAGCGCGGTTATGCTACCTCGCCGCATTGGTCACCGCGCGGTGACCGCATCGCGTACCACACGTGGGTGGACAGCTGGTTTCAGATCGTCACGGTCAACCCGGATGGGACGGACCGCCGGGTCATGACATCCCGCGGGAGCAACGAGGATCCGAGCTGGGCGCCGGACGGTCGACACCTTGTGTTCGCCGGGACCCTGCGCGGATATTACGCCCTGTGGGTGCTGGACACGGTGAGTGGCAGGCTCAGGTCTGTGACCGTGAACCAGGTGGATCAGCTGCCGCACTGGTCGGGCCCGGTCTCTCCCGGTTCCTGACTGCTCGGGAGAACGTGGCCGACCGCTTGTATGGCGCCCGCAGGTGCTATACAATACAGCGGTTCCGAAGGAACCAGCTTAACCGTCACGACCGTACGAGATCCGATATCCCGTTCCGGGAGTTCGCGACTCACTGAAAAGGAGCGTAAAGATGCGTCTCAATGGTTGGATCGCAGCTCTCCTGGTTCTCCTCGCTGTGGGAGTTGCCGCCTGCGCCGGGAATCCCGCACCCGCGCCGCCGCCCGTGGTGGCCGAGACCGTGCCCGAGCCCGATGCGGACAGCCTCGCTGCGGTCCGGGCCGCGGAGCGTGAAGCCGCCGCAGCACGCCTCTGCAGTGAAGCCGCGTCTGCGATGGCAGCCGGCAACTACGATCGCGCCAGGATGCTGTATGAGCAGGCTTTACGAGACTACTCCGGTACCGAGTGCGCGAACACGGCAGGCGGCCAGATCGCTCTGATCGATGCGATCATGGTGATTCGCGAGCGCGTGCACTTCGATTTCGACAAGTACAACATCCGGGATGACGCTGCGGCCGTCCTTACGGCCAAGGCCGAGGTTCTGCAGGCGTACCCGGGCGTTAAGCTTACGATTGAAGGGCACTGCGACGAGCGTGGCTCGATTGAGTACAACCTGGCACTCGGCCAGCGCCGTGCCGACAGCACGGTCAAGTACCTGGTCAGCCTCGGGTTGTCCGAGGACATGTTCAATACCGTGAGCTACGGCAAGGAACGGCCCGTTGCTCAGGGCTCGAACGAAGAGGCCTGGCAGATCAACAGGCGTTCCGAGTTCGTCATCGAGAACCTGGACGCTCTTTGATCCGTAAGGTTCTCATTACGGCGTCATTTGCCCTTCTGGGCACAGCATGCGCCATGAAGAGCGACGTGGCGGATCTCGAGTCCACGTTGCAGGCGCAGATGCAGGCGGAGCGCGCCCAGAGGGATAGCCTGATGACGGAAATCAGGCAGTTGCGATCGGTGCTGCTGGACAGTCTCAGCGTCCAGCAGCGCCGTGACATTTCAGGCATGGTCGATCTTTCACGCCAGATAGAAGACCTGGGTGTCGCGGTCACGCAGCTTACGGCTCTGACGGGAGAGACACAGCGCCAGTTGGCGTTGCTTCAGGATTCTGGGTCGGGGCTGGCGGGGGCTGCGGCGCTGGGCGCAGCGGGGGCGGCCCTCACCGACGACGGCGGGGACTCTCCCGTGGGCTCACCCGGCGATGGGCAGCCTCAGGCCCTCTACGAGGCAGCTTTGAGGCAGTTCCGGCGCGGTTCTTACGAGACGGCGCGTGCCGGTCTTGACCAGTTCCTGGAGCAGTACCCTGGTAACGAATTGGCTCCCGACGCACAATATTTCAGGGCCGAGACCTTCGCGGAGTCGGACGAACTCGAGGTAGCGCTGGTCGAGTACGCGCGGGTCCTGGAGTTGTATCCCAACTCTCGACGAGCGCCCACGGCTCTCTACAAGAGCGGTCTCATCGAGCTGCAGCGGGGCAACGTGGACGATGCCCGTACGTTCTTCCAGCGGGTCGTTCAGGGCTACCCTGACAGCGATGAGGTCGACCTGGCGGAACGGGAGCTGTCCAGGCTCCAGAACTAGGCCTGCCGGCCCGGGGTTTGCGTCCCATCGCGGGTTGCCGAGCCCGGACGAGGAGGACGCGTGCGCTGCCCCACCTGTGATCACATCGAAGACCGTGTAGTGGACTCGCGGCTCAGCCGCGGAGGTCGGGCTATCCGCCGCCGCCGAGAGTGCATCGCGTGCGGTGAGCGTTTCACGACCTACGAGCTCGTCGAGCGTGAGCCGCTCACCGTCCGCAAGACATCCGGAGCCATCGAGCCTTACGATCGCCACAAGCTCTTGCGAAGCATCCGAATCGCCTGTGCGAAGCGTCCGGTGTCGCTGTCCGAGATCGAGGACATGGTGGATGCCGTCGAGGAGTCGCTCGAGGCGTCTGATGCCCGGGAGATCAGCAGTCAGGAGGTCGGCGAGCTCGTCATGCGACACCTCCAGGGAACGGATCAGGTGGCCTACGTGCGATTCGCCTCGGTGTACAGGAACTTCCAGGATACGACGGAGTTCATGGAAGAGGTACACGAACTGGTGACTCGGGCCCGCTACCGGGCCCGCGGGCAGCAGGAGCTGTTCGACGCTGAGGATGAGGCGAGCGAGTAGCCGAATGACGGGAAGCATGGGCGAGATGCCCTTTCTCGATCATCTCGAGGAACTGCGAAAGCGAGTGATCTGGAGCCTCGTCGCTTTCGTCGCGCTGTCGATCGTGGGCTTCTTCCTGGTCACCGAGTTCGGCGTTCTCGAGATCCTCGAACACCCATTCAACCAGGTCCTTCCGGACGAGGGTCTCCGATACACGAGCCCGACGACGCCTGTCGTGGTCACTTTCAAGCTGGCCTTCGTGGTCGGCTTCATCCTCGCGCTCCCGGTCATCGCCTACCAGGCGTGGGCGTTCTTCTCGCCGGCCCTGTACGACCGTGAGAAGCACTACATCATTCCGGCGATTACGGTTGGTTTCGTTCTGTTCCTGGCCGGCATTGCCATGGCCTACTTCCTCGTGCTGCCCCTCGGTCTCCGGTTCCTGATCGGGTTCCAGGCCGAGACCCTCACTCCGATCATCACGGTGGACGAATACCTCCGTTTCGCCACGCGACTCATCCTGGCGTTCGGGATCATCTTCGAGATGCCCGTGGTGCTGGTCCTCCTGAGCTTCATGGGGCTCGTCACGCCGGCCGGACTTCGGAAGTACCAGCGACACGCCCTGGTGACCCTCGCGTTGGTCGCGGCTCTGCTCACGCCGGCGGATCTCGGCACCATGTTCATGCTTCTGTTGCCCATGGTGCTGCTGTACGAGCTGTCGATCTGGCTGGTGCGGCTGGTCGGCGGCGGGCGTGTACGCCCAAGGGCCGAGGAGCCGGCCCCGGAGTCCTGAAGGCGATGCGGTTCGCGAGCCTCCTCCTGCTCGGGACTCTGCTGCTCGGCCTGCCCGGGACCGTGTCCGCTCAGGACCCGGTGCAGCGACCTGGGGCGCTCAGAGATCGGGAGCGGCTGAGGCAGGAGCAGGTTCCCGTGGACGAGGTGGGCCTTCCAGAGGACACCCTGGGGCTCCCGGCCGACACCGTCCCTCGCATCGACATCGAGCAGAGACGCCAGGACCTGGAGGCGGAAGGGTACCCGGCCCGCGACGAGATCTTCCGGCAGCTCAAGGACCTCCCGGGATTCATGGTATTCGAGTATCGCGGGATGGAGGTCCGGCTGGACGTGGCCGAGCAGCGCATCGGGCTTCTCGGGGACGCTCAGGTGAACCGGGGACCGGATGTCCTGACGGCCGACACGATCCGCTACCGTGGCAACGTCAAGTTCATGGCGGCCGCCGGGAATATCCAGCTGGTGGGAGCAGACGGGAAGGACGTGAAGAGCGACTCGGTGCTCTACTACGACCTCGCGAGCCTGAAGGGAACCGTGTTCGGAGCCGAGACCGAGTTCATGCAGGGAGCGACGACGTGGCGCATCGTGGGCGACGTGATTCCCAAAGCACAGGACACTGTGTACGCGTCGCAGGGCGCCTTCACTTCGTGCGACGTGGAGGCACCGCACTACCGCTTCCAGGCCGGCGAGATCAAGCTCGTGAGCGAGGACGTGATCGTGGCGTGGCCGGTCGTGCTGTACGTGAGCAACGTGCCCGTGTTCTGGCTGCCTTTCTTCGCCCAGGACATACGGCCCGGCCGACGCAGCGGCATTCTTCCGCCCCGTTTCGGTTTCAACGATGTCGTCCAAACGTCGGGCAGTTCGAGCCGAAACGTCACCGACTTCGGGTACTACTGGGCGATCAACGATTTCACCGATGTGCAGGCGTCGCTAGACTGGTTCAGCGGTAACTTCACCCGGTTGAACGGGGTCTTCCGCTATCGTTTTCTGAAGCAGTTCATCCGCGGAAGCATTGCCTATGGCGAGACCTTCAGCGAAACGGGTCGCAACCTGACTCTGGGCCTCAATCACGACCAGGAACTGGGGTTGGCGACCACCCTGCGGGTGTCTGGACGCTACGTGCAGGACACACGCACGTTTCAGGATCAAACGTACGATCCGCGCCTCCAAACCCAAACCATAGACTCCGATGCGGGCCTGAATCACAGGTTTTCGTTCGCGAATGTCTCCGTATCGGCGCGGAGCCGGCAGTTTCTCACCAGCGAGAGGACGGAGCTAACGCTTCCCCGACTCAGCCTGAGCTTCTCGCCGGTCACCCTGTTCGCGGCCCCGCGGAATCGGGAGGGTTTCTTCAACAACATGACGCTGAGCGGCTCGGGCAACCTGAGTCGTCAGAGTACGAGCGAGCGGTTCGCGACGGATAGGGCCACCACTAACGCCTCGCTCTCGGGCGGGCTGCGGATCAGTCAGCTGAACATTTCCGCGGGCGCCTCGGTCAACGAGGTGAGCACGACCGAGGAGGATTCCACCGGTATAGAGCTTCCCTCGCTGGCCGTTCGGCAAGCGGAGTGGACCGCGGGCCTCGACTACCAGGTTAATCTCGTCGGTTCCACGACGCTCAGGCCGAATGTCAGGTGGCGCGGCGGCTACTTCCGGTCACCCGATACGGCGGGAGGCTACCTGTCGGTTCCCACGCAGATGAGCCTCGGGGCCACGTTGAGCACAGACATATTCGGCTTCTACCCTGGCTTCGGGTCTTTCAGCAGAATCCGCCACAAGTTCTCGCCGGGATTCTCGTGGGCCTATGCGCCGGCGGTGGCGGTGGATTCGGCGCGCGCTTCCATTCCCGGCTTCCCGCTGGATTCGATCCGGGCGCGGAACACGCTCTCGTTCACCCTGAGGCAGACGTTCGAGGCGAAGGTGAGAGGTCGGCCGGAGTCCGCTCCCGCGGCTTCCCCGGCCGGCGGGCGGGCCGAAGCGCGCCAGCTTCCCGCCCCCGGGGCGGTGGACACGGCCGCAGTTACGGAGGCAGATTCCGCAGCCGCGACGGAAGATCTCCGACAGGAACTCGTCGTGGAATCGGCGGCGGTCGACTCCCTTGCCCTGGCAGACCTCAGCGGCCCGCCCACCATGCCTCCGCGCGATCGGGTGGTCACGTTGCTGGCGATCAACACGTCGACCCTGCTCTTCGACTTCGAACGGGGGAAACTGGGCGAGCCCACCCTCATCTCGCCCACGGTGTCCCACAACATCAGCTCCGATCTCCTGAGGGGTCTTACGATCAACATGACCCACAGGCTGTTCGAGGGGACCGGCGTGGACCGCAGGTTCGACCTCTCGCTGCAGCAGCTTGCTCTCAGTTTCAGTCTGCGGTCGGGTACCAGTCTGGGTGACCTCGTGGGACTCGGGAGCGACGCGCCGGCTTCTCCCCGGGACCGAGTTTCGGCTGATCCAGCCGAGCGTGAGACTGACGCACGAAGCGGTCTGCGCGAGTTCTACGACGCCGACCAGACGGATCCGTTCGCCGAGGGCGGCCAAAGCGGTCCGTGGAATCTGTCTCTCCGTTACTCCCTCGTTCGACCTCAAACCGAGGGAGGGCTGGAGAGCCAGTCGATCTCGGGGAATCTCTCGTTTCAGCCGACACCCGGCTGGGCGGTGCGATGGAGCACGCAGTACAACATCACCTCGGGCGAATTTGGCCAGCAGCTGATCAGCTTTGACCGGGACCTGCACAGGTGGAGGGCGTCCTTCCGGTTCGCGCGCTCGCCGAATGGGAACGTCATCTTCTCCGTTGGCGTACACCTCACGGATGCCCCCGAACTCAAGGGCGACTACCAGCAGCAGACCAACTGAGGACGGCCCGGGCGCTGTGGCCGGGTTCTTGAACGGATTGGACCGGGACTCCGTGTGAGCCAGGCGCGGCGGCGGCTGCGCTGCCGCCAGACGAGAAGCGCTCGCGGACTCCCGGTGATTCGCACGTAACCGACGACGGTGGATGTCTCGCGCGCTGCGCGAGACATCCTGCGCAGTGGGGGAACAGGCCCGTATGACCAGGCGTCACCAGCTCAAGAACGAGGCACGCAGGGCTGAGCAACGGTCCGATTGGGCTCGAGCGATCGAGCTCTACAAGAGCGCAATTCGCCTCGAGGACGAGAGCGATTCCGGGCCCGACGTCGGGGTATACAATCGGGTGGGTGACCTCTACCTGAAGCAGGGCGATACCGCTGCTGCAGTCGACTACTATGAGCAGGCCGCCGACCACTACGGATCCCACGGGCTCCACACTTCCGCTATCGCGCTCTGCAACAAGATTTTGCGAATCGCTCCAGACCGTGACGAGGTGTACGGGCGTCTTGCACGATTGAACGCGTCCACGGGCCTGCTCGCGGAGGCCAGGAGTGCGTTCCTCCGGTTCGCCGCTCGAATGCGGGAAACAGACCGTCTGAGCGAGGCACTGGAGGCAGTCCAGGATCTGGTCAGTCTGACGGGAGACGAAGAGCTCCGCACCGCTTTCGCGGAGCAGCTCGCCGGAGCGGAGCTGGACGCTCAGGCCGTAGCGCAGCTCCGGCTGGTGTACCAGGCCAGGGTGGCCGGAGGACGGGACGCCCAGGACATTCGCGAGAAGATCGTGGCGCTCGATCCCGAGGCCGATCCCGGCCCCGGTCCGGCGGATCCCATGGCTCGGCCGGTCGTGGCCGAACCCGAAGAAATGCACGCCGGGGCGGCAGACGTGCCGAGTGGGGGCACCGGGAGAGACCCGGGCGTCGAGTCCGTGCTCACCAGATTCCGCACCCAGGTGCGGGAGATCGTGGAGGAGACCGACCACGCGGTCCACTACGACCTGGGCGTCGCGTACATGGGCATGGGGCTGCTCGATGACGCGATCGGGGAGTTTCGACTGGCCATGCAGAGTCCGGCGCTGATGGAATCTGCCCACGCCCTGTTGGGTGAGTGTATTCGGTCGCGCGGAGGGGTCGAGGACTCCGACGCCCCGGTTCCGGTCCTCGGGGTGAGCGACGAGCCGGGTATTCCGCCGTCTCCGACGGACGACTTCATGGTGGGCCAGACCCTCGATCTCGGGGTGTCCCTCAGTCCGGAACCCGCCGATGCGTCAGCCGACGCAGGGCCGGAGGATGAGGTTGGGACCGAAGACGATGACCTGGCCGACATGTTGTTCCAGGCTCGACTCGCCCAGCACCGGGCGCGGGCCGCGGCCGAGGACGGTCTGGTGGATCCCGAAGCTCAGCTGGAGCTGGGGCAGACCTACGAGCGGATGGGACTGCTGGCAGAAGCGGTTCGGGACCTGGTGATGGCGCTCGATGGACCGGCCGCGGTCGAGACCGAGGCGCTCGATACTCTGGAGCGAATCGCGTCTTCGGAGGGTATCGAGGCGGACGTGCTGCGGGAGGTTCTGACCTGCCTTCTGGAGCGCGATCGGATTGACACCGCCGTCAGGGCGGGCCGCGACTTCGTGCAACGCCCGGGCGTGCGAGAGGTGGATCGCCAGGCGGTTCTGACGCTGATGCCGCCGGAAAAGGCGTCCCCGGTTGGCGAACCGCCGCCGGAATCACAGCCGGAATCGCAGCCAGAACTGCCGTCACCTCCTGAGGAAGCGCTCTCCGAGCTGGGTGACATCTACGCCGAGCTGGAAGCTGTCACGGGAGAGGACCCCGATCCGACGGTCGGTGCATCGCCTCGCGAGCGCAGTCCTGGGCCGGACTCGGCCGCTGGACCGCTGAGCGTGCCTTCCGCAGCGGCCGACCCGGTGCCACTCACGACCTCTGAAGATCCCGCTGCCCTGTTCGGCGAGGCTGAGGGATTGCGCGCAGCCGGTCGGATGGATGAGGCCGCGTCGCACTACTACAAGGCTCTCGAAATGTTCGAGAAGGAACGCGATGCGATCAACGCGATCCGGGCCGTGGATCGGTTGCTGGGTATGCGGCCCGACGACGTTGTCCTGCATCACCAGAGGACCGAATTCGCGATCATGATGAACGACCGGCAGCTCCTCGTTTCGTCCTATCTCGATCTGGCGGCGTGTCTCCGCAGGCAGAACGGCTACCGGAGTGCCCGCACGGTCTACGGCCGCATCTTCGATCTGGATCCGAACAATGCGGAGGCAAGGGCTGGGGTAGCGGCGGTAGACGCGGATGAGCTGGCGCGTGAGAGACAGAGGCAGCAACAGCCGGACGAAAGAGCTTCTGGCGGATCGACTTCTCTTCCGGCCGACTCATCCGCCGGGGAAGCCGATCGACCGTCTGGCGAGATCGACGAGATGTTCGTGGATCTGCGGGATGAGCGGGAAAGGGAGGAGGAGTTGAACGAGGCCCCGCCCGACTACGAGTCTCACTACGAGCTCGGGGTCGCGTTCCGCCAGATGGAAATGTGGGACGAGGCCGCACGTGAGTTCAAGCTTGCCGCGACGGGAATGGCCGATTCCCTCTCAGCCTACGAGCGTCTTGGAGAGTGTCTGGTCGCGCTCCGCCGCTACGACGAGGCTCGGAGGACGCTCGCCGTGGTCGCTACGCAGCCCGGGGAGAGCCAGGCCAAGGTCGGCGTCCTCTTCTACCTTGGTGTTGCCCACCTGAGGGCCGGTGACCGTGCCTCGGCCCGTACGTGCCTCGAGAGCGTGCTCCAGATCGATCCGTCACGGGATGACGCCGCGCAACTGTTGTCCACACTTCCCGCCTGACCGTATAATCCGGTCCGTCCCGCGTCCGCGGGGTGGACGCGCCACGGGTCTACCGGGGAGGCAGATGCTCGACGCCGCAATACCGACCCTGGACGGGTTACAGGAGCCCATCGCATCCAGGCTCGCAGACGTGCAGGGCGAACTTGCCGCAATGGTAGAGGCCGACTTCGGGCCGGTAAACGAGGTCAGCGACTACCTTCTGTCCGCGCGCGGCAAGTTGCTCCGCCCGACGCTCGTGCTCCTGTGCAATGCGGTGGGAGGCCGGCCGGCTCCCGAGGCGGTTCGATTGGCAGCGGTCGTGGAGTTGATGCATGTCGCGACTCTGGTGCATGACGACGCCGTGGACCATTCTCCCGAGCGACGCGGTATGCCTACCGTGAACTCGCGGTGGAGCCACCAGGTCGCCGTGATCATGGGGGATTACCTTTACTCCCGAGCCTTGGTAGAGATCACGGGGCTGGGCCGGATCGAGGCGGTCCACTTGCTGGCTGACGCCTCCAATAGAATGTCTATCGGGGAGATGCTTCAGTTGGCGGCCCACGACGCACTGGGTGCGAGCGAGACCGAATACTATCTGCTGTGCGACAGGAAGACCGCCTCCCTGATCAGCGCAGCCTGCGAACTGGGTGCGATGTACGGAGTTCCCGAGTACCGGGAGACGCTGGCGGCGTACGGGCGCGACCTCGGGATGACCTTCCAGATCACCGACGATCTTCTCGACTACACGCAGACCGCTGATGTCACGGGGAAACCGAGCGGGCTCGACCTGCGGGAGCACAAGGTCACTCTCCCGTTGATCGCCGCTCTCCCGACGTTGGATGCGGCTGGCCGGTCGGTCATCGAGGACGTGTTCGCCGATCCGCACCCATCGGAAGACAAGATCGACCAGGTCGTCCGTCTCGTCCGGGATGCGGGCGGACTGGAGTTCGCGCGGCGGAAGGCCCGTGACTACGCCGACGCGGCCAAGGGGCGCCTGGCAGCGCTGCCTGACGAGCCCGCTGTTCGTATACTGGATCACGCCGTGGACTTCGTAGTGGGACGTAGCAAATGACCGTGGACTTTGGAGGCAGGCGCAGACCATCGGCCAAGAGGGTCACGATTATCGTGGCCGGAGGGATGATGCTGGGGGCATTGCTCACGGAGCTGATGGCCCTGGCCCTGCCGGCCAGCGCCGCACGCGAGTTCTTCGTGACGACGGTGGCCGCGTCTCTCGGCCCTCTGACCATCGACCTTCTCGTCGTGGCCATGACGGTGGGTCCGCTCGTGATCCGACTGAACATTCTCAGCGTAGTCGGCATACTACTACTCGCGTGGTTTGCCAAGTCGCTCCTGTAGGCCACTGACATCGGAAGGAAGAGCCATGTTCGGCAATCTCGGGATGTGGGAAGTGCTCATCATCCTCTTTATCGTGCTGCTGTTGTTCGGCGCCCGCCGGTTGCCCGAGATCGGTGGCTCACTCGGCAAGGGGATCCGGGAGTTCAAGGGTTCCCTCAAGGAGGTCGAGGGCGAGCTGAAGGAGCTGGGCGGATCGGATACTGCGAACGGCACAACGCAGCAAGAGGAGAGCGAGAAGGAAGCCCAGCCGCGAGCGTGACTCGCGGGAGATAGGCGGCGGGGAGCTGTGGCCCCCCGCCTCACCCCGAATCGACCGTAAGGAAGCGAGCCGGCCCTGGCCGGCTCCCCCTGCCGACTACGATGCCGCGGCCGCAGCCTGCCGGTTCAGCCTGTCCCGACGATCCACGATCGTCGCCGTCTCTCGGAGACCCTCGATCCACCGTGTCACGTTCGTCTGTGCGGCCTGAAGCTGCATCTGCGACCTGAGCTGCTCCCGGACTGCGACGAATAGCTCGGGACTGGCCTGCGTGCGGTCGTCCACACGCAGGAAGACGACGACGTCACCTGCGTCCAGGGGGCCGGCTATCTCTCCGGGGGGCGTCGCGAACGCCGCTCCCACGGCCTCGGTGTTCCGACCGAGGCCAGCCGCAAACTGTCGACGCGTGAAGGGCCCCGCCGTCCCGATCGTCCAATCGAGCCGAGCGGCCGCATCTTCGAGTCCCACGCCGGCTTCCAGGTCCGTCCACTGGCTCCGCGCCGCTTCCAGGCCTGCCTCGTGTCGCTTCTCGCGGGCCAGGGTCTCCCGGATCTGGTCTCGGACTTCGTCGAAATCGAACGTCCCGCCGGGAACTCGTCCCGATACCTCGATCATGTGATAACCCGAGGCGTTCTGGAAGAACTCGCTGACCTCGTCGAGCGGAGAGAGTGGGTCGAGGGCCCAGTCCACCGCCACGCCCAGCGCGCCTGCACCCGGAACGAAGTCGAAGCCCTCGGTCACCGTGACGTCCGCCGCGATCGGGACGCCGAGGGAGTCGGCGGCCCTGGCCAGCCCGTTGATCAGGGCGGCGCCCTCGAACTCGTCCATGAGATCGAAGGTCTCATCCTCTCCATCGGGCGACAGCTCGATGGGGAGCAGGATGTGCGACACGGCGACGGTGTCGCCCGTGCGTTCGGTGACGCTCAGGACGTGGAATCCCTGTGGGGACAGGACCGGCTCGGTAACGTCGCCTGCCTCCAGCCCGGCTACGGCTTCGTCGAAGGCCGGAAGGAGCTGTCCCGGGCCGAATCGCCCAAGCTGACCGCCGGCCCCTCGGGTGGCGGCGTCAGCGGATGACTGGGCCGCCGCCTCTTCGAAGGTCATCGTGCCATCCAGCACGGAGACACGGATCGAGTCCGCCAGCGCACGGGCGTACGCGGTGTCGCGCGCCCCGGGAGTAGTCGCGAAGCTCACGATGCTGATCGTGGCCGTGGCCGGCCGCTCGTAGTCCTCGACGTGGTCCCGGTAATACGCGCGCATCTCCAACTCCGGGACATCGACCTGGAGGTCTCCGCTTGCCGGCACGGAGGCAAAAGTGACGGTGGCCGCCTCGTTGCGATCCCTGAACTCCTGCCACAGCTCGGCGTCGCTGATGGCTCCACCCTGCTGAAGCATCTGGCTGAGCCTGGCCCGCGGGAGCGTCTGCCGGTAATACGACTCGATCTGGAGCAGGATCTGCTCGTCCACGCTCGGATCGGAGAAGAACTGCTGGTACTTGGCGTAGTCGAATACGCCGTCTGTCATGAATGCCGGATAGCGCATCAAGTCCGGCGGGGGCGACAGCCGGAATGCCTGCTGCACCTCGGCGTCCGTGACCGTGATCCCGAGCCTGTCTATCTCCTGCTGGATCAGGACCTCCTGGATCAGCTGATCCCAGGCCAGTCGCTCGACCTGGCGAGTTTCCTCGTCGGTCATCACGGCGCCGCCGCTTGCCACCCGAGCGTTGTTCAGGGCCACTTCGAGAGTGTTGCTCCACTGCACGTACCGGATCTCCTGGCCATTCACGACAGCGATCACGGGGTTGGCCCCCGTGGACGCCTGCGTGTCCCGGCTCTGAACCCAGTCGAGCACCAGCCACGCCGCGAAAGCCACGGCCAGGAAGACCATGATCCACTTCGTGTTCGCCCGAATCGAGCGCATCATCATACGACTACCGACTCCTTCTATGTCCTGATATCAGGAACGCGATCCAACATCGTTCGATGCGGGGTCGAGAACGCCCCTGTCGTCCGCCTCATGGCGGAAGAGGGAAGCGGAAAAACCTATTCCGACATGCCGGGACAGGCAATACGAACTGCCTTGGCGCGCGTTGACACTGGAGAACGCCGGCCGGTAACTTCCTCGCGTTCCCGGGCCAGACCAGTGATTCCCCGATCCCGTTCAACGGACGCAGAATAAGCCATGGGCCCCGATTCTTCTGCCAGCGACGAAATCCAGCGCTTCGAGGAACAGTATCGACGGCAGCCCGACACGCTGGTGTTCGCTCGCCTGGCGGACGCGTACAGGAAGGCCGGACAGCCCGAGAGGGCGCTGGCCGTGCTGGAGGATGGGCTCCTGCGGCATCCTGACTACCCGAGCGGGCATATCGTCAGGGCCCGGACGCTCCGCGACCTCGGCCGGGTCGACGAGACGCTTGAGTCGTTTCGGCGCGTTCTCGAGCTGGACGGTGGGAATCTCGTGGCGATCATGGAGCTGGCGGGCCTGGCTGACGAGCGAGGGGACGCCGATGAAGCCCTCCACTGGTACGGACAGCTGGTGCAGATCGATCCGACCAACCTCGAGGCGCGGAGGCGACTGACGGAGTTGGAATCCGATCTGGCCGAGCCGGAAGAGAAGAGCCCGGATGGGGAGGACTCGAGGCCCTGGTGGGATGACTCTGCGGTCACCCTCGACGAGGGAGACGTCCAGGCCTGGTGGAGCGATTCGGCTGCCGGCATCGCGGATAGTGTCGGGGAGGAGCCCCCAGGTCAGGAGCCGGCCGTGGACCTCGGCGCGGGCGAGGCGCCGTCACCCGATCAGCCCCCGGATGAGCTCCAGCCTGCGGACGAGGTCGTAGATGCCATCCTGAACGGACACGTTCTTCAGACGGTCAAGGCCGAGGATACGTGGTGGTTCGAAGATGAGCCCGAAGCCACGGAGCCGGAGCCGTCACAGGATGCAGATCTCCTGACCCGCACGATGGCCGATCTGTACGCGGAGCAGGGTCTCGATCGCGAGGCCGCAGAGATCTACGAGGAACTGTTGAAAGATTCGCCCGGCGATCCCGAGCTTGTGGCACGGCTCGAGGCGCTGAGGGACAAGGGCTGGCCGGCCCCGGGGGTGCCCGCCGACCCTGGTGGGGCGCTCTCCGTGGATGCCGGCGGTGAAGGGCCGGCGGCTTCGGATGGAGAAGGGGTGCCCGCCCCGCTTGGCCGCCCGACGGGCCTCCCGGTTGCGGAGGAGCTGCGCCGCCTGCTGCGCATGGGCGAGGAACACGCCGGTGGTCTGCCCGATCCCGATCCCGGTCCCGACTCCGGTTCGGATCCCGATCCGGGCCCCGGTCCCGATATCGAGTCCGTGGAGCCGGATCAGGGTCCCAGCGGCCCGGCTCTCGACTGGATCCAGAGGCTAAAGGCGGACTCGTGACGCTCCCGGACCTGGCCGTCGGGGTCCTGAACGGCCCGAACCTGGACCTGCTGGGCGCCCGCGAACCGCAGCTGTATGGGGACGACGGACTGAGCGGCATACTCTCGGCGCTGGAGGGGCTGGGAACGGAGCTAGGGGCTCGGATCACGACGAAGCAGTCCAACCACGAAGGGGAGTTGGCCGACTGGGTGCGTGACGTGGGGTCCCGTCAGGACGGCATGCTGGTCAACGCGGCCGCTTACACACACACGAGCGTCGCCCTCCGAGATGCGCTTCTCGCCGCCGCCGTGCCTTTCGTCGAGGTTCATCTGACCAACATCTGGGCGCGGGAGCCGTTCCGCCATCACTCGCTTCTCTCGGACATCGCGGTCGGAATCGTGAGCGGTTTCGGTCGGGACAGCTACCTGCTCGGACTGAGGGCTCTCGCCGCTCATCTGCGTCCTGACGCGTGAGCGCCGAGGCCGCCTGGGACGCCCGTGGTCTGAGGCTGCGAAACGTCCGCGATCGATTGCACGATTCGCGCCTGGACGCCCTCCTCGTCAGCCACCTCCCGAGTATCCGCTGGCTTTCCGGCTTCACAGGCTCCTCAGCGTTCCTGATCGTCGAGCCGGGATCCGCGACGCTGATCACGGACTTCAGGTACCGTACTCAGGCCTCCGAGGAGATATGGGACGGTGTCTCGATCGCGATCGCCGGATCCGATCTCTTCGGAGAAGTGGCGCGCTGCTTGGATGAGGGGGAATCCGGTCCAAGGGTAGGCTTCGAGGACCACAGCCTCACCGTCCGGGACCGCCGCGCCCTGGGCGAGTGTTGCGGTGGCGTAATGTGGGAGCCGTCCGGTCCCCTGGTTGATGAACTGCGCTCAGCCAAAGATTCCGGGGAGATCGAGTCGATCACCCGGGCCGTGCGGCTTGCCGAGCGGGCGCTGGAGGATCTCCTGGGCGTCGTCGCGGAGGGGGTGTCGGAAAGAGATCTGGCCGCGGAGCTCGTCTATCGCCTCCGGCTGACCGGCTCGGAGTCCAATCCGTTCGATCCCATCGTGGCGTCGGGGCCGCGGAGCGCTCTGCCGCATGCGAAGCCGGGCGGGCGGAGATTGGAGGAGGGTGACCTGCTTCTCCTCGATTTCGGGGCCACGGTCGAGGGTTACTGTTCGGACATGACGCGCACCTTCGTACTGGGTCCGCCGGCTGCCTGGCAGCGCGAGATCCATGCGGTGGTCTCGGAAGCCGTGTACGCGGCTGTCGCGGCCACCCAGGCGGGCGTGCCCGCCCGGGAGGTGGATCGCGCGGCGCGCGGAGTCATCGCGGACGCCGGATTCGGGGACCGTTTCGGCCATGGGACCGGTCACGGGGTCGGCCTCGAGGTGCACGAGAGGCCGAGCGTGAACTCCCGCTCGCGGGAAACCCTGCGCGCCGGAAGCGTGGTCACGATCGAGCCCGCGGTGTATCTTCCGGGCCGAGGTGGAGTCAGGCTGGAGGAAATGGTGGTGGCGGGCGAAGGCGGCTGTGAGGTGCTGACCAGCTTCCCTCTCGTCCTGAGAGAGCTCTGAGAGAGCGGTCGGGAGCCGAGTCACCTGCAGGGCCAGCGGGAACGTAGAAACGGATCACGGGACGGATAATGGCGGATACATCGAGTTTCAGAAACGGAATGGTGATTGAGCTCGACGGGACGCTCTACCAGATCACCTACTTTCAGCACGTGAAGCCCGGCAAAGGTGGAGCCTTCGTGCGCACCAAGATCAAGTCCGTGCTCACCGGGGGCGTGGTGGACAAGACGTTCAGGGCTGGAGAGAAGGTGACGGAAGTCCGGCTGGTGAGGCGGCCGATCCAGTACTCCTACACCGATGGAAGCCTGTACTACTTCATGGACATGGAGACGTACGAGATGACTCCTCTCTCTGCGGATATCGTCGGAGAGGATCAGCTGCCGTACCTCGAGGAGAACATGGAGTGCGAGGGGCTCACTAGGGACGGCAGCGTCCTGGCGGTGGAGCTTCCCCAGTTCGTCGAGCTCGAGGTCGTCGAGACCGAGCCCGGCGTGAAAGGCGACACGGCGCAGGGAGGCACGAAACCGGCACGGCTCGGGCCCGGGGCCGTCGTCCAGGTTCCCCTGTTCGTCAATCAGGGCGATGTGATCAAGGTGGATCGAAACACGGACAAATACCTCGAACGGGTGGCCCGATGATCGACCTCGACTGGATTCGACGTCTGATCGACATGGTGGACGGGTCGGGGATCGACTCGCTGGAGATCTCCCGACTCGGCACGCGTGTCAGGATCGCTAAATCACCGCCGGTGGCGGTATCGTCAGCTGCCGTATCGGCAGCCCCCTCGGTCGGGCCGGTCGCCGGCAGTCCACCGTCGGCTCCCGTCGCGCCTGCCGCACCCGATTCACAAGCACAGGAAGCCGAGGGTGACTCCGACACGGGCCTCGCGGAGGTCACGTCACCGATGGTCGGCACGTTCTACCGGGCTCCGGCACCGGACGCGCCGCCCTACGTCGAGACCGGCGATCGGGTGGAAAAGGGCCAGACCGTGTGCATCCTCGAGGCCATGAAGCTCATGAACGAGCTGGAGGCCGAGGTGTCGGGCACGATTCGCGAGATCTGCGTGGACAACTCTGAACCGGTCGAATTCGGTCAGGTCCTGTTCCGAATCGATCCTACCTGAGTCTGTCCGAAGCGTGTTCAAGAAGATACTGATCGCCAATCGGGGCGAGATCGCGCTACGAGTGATCCGCGCATGCCGTGAGTTGGGCATCGGCGCGGTAGCCGTGTACTCGGAGGCCGATCGAGACTCCCTGCACGTCCGATTCTCGGATGAGGACATCTGTATCGGTCCCGCCGCGAGCCGCGAGAGCTATCTGAACATCCCGCGGATCGTGGCTGCCGCTGAAATCACCGGCGCCGAGGCGATACATCCAGGCTACGGATTCCTCGCCGAGAACGCGGAATTCGCGGAGATCTGCGACCGCAGCGGGCTCGTGTTCATCGGCCCGACGGCCGACCAGATCCGACGCATGGGAGACAAGGCCGAGGCCCGCCGAACGATGATCGAGGCCGGTGTGCCGGTGGTTCCGGGGTCCAAAGGGGCCGTGGACGATGTCGAGGCAGCGCGTGCCGAGGCCGAGCGGATCGGTTTCCCGGTGATCATCAAGGCGGCGGCCGGTGGCGGCGGCAAGGGCATGCGCGTGGCCGAGTCGGCCGATGTGATCGAGAACACGTTCACGATGGCGCGAAACGAGGCAGCGGCGGCCTTCAACGATGCGCGTGTCTACATCGAGCGCTTCGTCCAGCGTCCGCGCCACGTCGAGATCCAGGTCATGGGGGACCAGCACGGCAACCTGATTCACCTCGGCGAGCGGGACTGCTCGATCCAGAGGCGGCACCAGAAGCTGATCGAGGAGTCGCCCAGCCCGGCGATCACGCCGGAGACGCGGCAGGCCATGGGGGAGGCGGCGATCCTGGCTGGCCGTGCGATCGACTATTCGAATGCCGGAACGGTAGAGTTTCTGCTCGCGGAGAGCGGGGACTTCTTCTTCATGGAAATGAATACCCGCATCCAGGTAGAGCATCCCGTCACCGAGATGGTCACGGGTGTGGACCTGGTGAAGGAACAGATCCGGTCCGCCGCCGGTGAACGCATCGGAGGTCCACCCACGCTCTCGGGGCACGCGATCGAGTGCCGGATCAACGCGGAGGATCCTGCGCACGACTTCCGACCATCCCCGGGGAAGATCACCGCGTTCCACGCGCCTGGCGGGCCGGGAATCCGCATCGATACGCACGTGTATGCCGGCTATTCGGTCCCACCGTACTACGATTCGCTCCTCGGCAAGCTGATCGCCTACGGAAGCACCCGGGAGGAGGCCCTTGGGAGGGCATACCAGGCCCTCGAGGAGTTCATCATCGAGGGCGTGAAGACTACGATTCCGTTCCTGCGGGAGGTGCTCCGGCACCCCGAATTCGTCGCCGGAACCGTGGACACTCACTTCCTGGAGCGCATGCGGGAGGCCGGGTGATGAGGGACGGGTGGCCCGCGCCGGAAGGTCGGCGACCGTGAACGAGCGGCAGCGTCGGGAGGCACTGGGGGTGGGGCTGGTCGCACTGGGCGTGCTCGTCACGCTAGCGCTCGTACCACAGCTGTTGCCCGGGCGGGCGGAATCCGGGAACCTGATCGGGCCCGCCGGCGAGTTCCTCAGCCTTGGTCTCAACACCGTGTTCGGCGTGTCCTCCGTCCTCGTGGCCTTGCCCGCTTTCGTCTGGGCTCTTTGGGGCTTCGGGACCCTGGACCAGAAGGCGGCCGTCCGGTGGTCCGTCCTGTCGGTCGGCGCGATGCTCCTGGTCCCGGCCGGCTGGTGGCTGCTCACCCAGGCCCTGGGCGCGAGTGGAGACGGGGCGGGTTGGCTGGGCCAGGCGACGGCCGGCGTCCTGGCGGGCGCCTTCGGGACCCTGGGCGCGCAGCTGATCGTCGCGGCGTTCGTAGCCGCTCTGATCGTGTTGACTCTCGGAGTATCACCACACCGGGCCGCGGAGCTGGCCGGCCGGGGCGCTCGCTGGCTGATCCGCGTGACCTGGAGGGGGCTCCAGGCAGTGGGCGGAATGGCTGGCCGGTGGTGGTCGGCCTGGCGAGCGCGAGAGGCCGCCTCGGGCCCCGACTCTTCTCTGTGGGAGCCGCCGTCTGCCGTGGAGGAGCAAGAGGCGGAAGTGGAGGCCGTCGCGGAGCCGGAGACCGGACGCGACGAAGACGCGGATGCTGCGGAGCGAATCCCCGAGGATACGACGCCGCACTTACCCGAGTACGGCGATCCGTCCGATGACGAGCTGCCACCCCTCGACCTTCTGAAACTGCCCACGCGAACCGGGTCAGGACTGGCCAGCAGCCAGCTCGAGCGTCTCGGACAGATCCTCATCGACAAGCTCGCCACCTTCCGAGTCGAAGGGACCATCGGGGGGTGGACGACGGGGCCGGTCGTCACACAGTTCGAGGTCATTCCGGCGGAAGGAGTGAAGGTAGGTCAGATCGCGGCGCTGGCGGACGACCTGGCCCTCGCTCTCAAGGCCCCATCAGTCCGCATCGTGGCTCCCATTCCGGGGAAGGGAGCGGTCGGAGTGGAGGTGCCGAATCCCGAGCCGGAGATCGTGAAGCTGCGGGAAATCCTGGAATCTCCAGGCTGGCAGAAGTACAGGGGCGCTCTACCCCTGGGCCTGGGGCGGGATCTGGACGGCAATCCGTGTACAGCGGACCTCGCCAAGATGCCGCACTTGCTGATCGCGGGGGCTACCGGGTCGGGCAAGTCGGTGTGCATCAATACGATCGTCACCAGCCTGGTCTACCGGTATTCGCCCCGGGATCTCAGACTCTTGATGGTCGACCCGAAAATGGTGGAGTTGATCGTCTACAACGATCTGCCACACCTTCGCCATCCGGTGGTTACGGACAACAACGATGCGGCGTCCGTGCTCCGATGGACGGTGCACGAGATGGGGCGGCGCTACAAGCTCCTGTCCGCGAATGCGTGTCGCAACGTGGTGGAGCTCAACCGGAGGATTCGCGCCGGGGATGAGCTCGAGCGCCCCGTGGGGTGGGGAAAAGGGACGTACGAGGAGGGCACGCTGCCCTACATCGTACTCGTGATCGACGAGTTGGCTGACCTCATGATGACCGTCCAGGGTGAGGTGGAGACGCCGCTCGCGATACTGGCCCAGAAGGCTCGCGCGGTGGGAATCCACCTCGTGGTGGCCACTCAGCGTCCGTCCGTCAACGTGATCACGGGACTGATCAAGGCCAACTTCCCGTGCCGGATCGCGTTCCGTGTGGCTTCCAAAACCGACAGCCGGACGATCATCGACCAGAACGGGGCGGAGAGTCTCCTCGGCAACGGCGACATGCTGTTCCTGGAGCCCGCGGAGTCGGATCCACACAGGATTCAGGGCGCGTTTCTGGATACTGAGGAGACAGAGCGCCTGATCGCCTGGTACAGGGAGCGGGCGGTTGCCCGGGCCGAGCGGGAGTCGGAAGAGCTGGACATCCTCGAGGAGGTCCGGGAGCTCGAGCTCGAGGAGAGCCAGGTCGATGTCAGCGACGAGGTAATGGCGGAATGGGACCCGTACTTCCGCAAGGCGGCGGAAATCGTGATCCACAACGGTGCCGGGTCCACCAGCCTTCTGCAGCGCCGTCTGAAGATTGGATACGGCCGGGCGGCACGTATCATCGACCAGCTTCACGAGGTTGGCGTGCTGGGGCCGCCCGACGGATCCCGGCCGCGCGAAGTACTGATCTCGCTCGTGAAGCTGGACTCGGTGCTGCGCGGAGATGATCTGCTCGCCGAGGCGGCGGACGCCGCTTCGGTGGTCGCAGAGGAGGGGGAAGGGGCGGGTGCGGAACACGGGAACCTCGGAACGGCATCGGACGCGCAAGGGTAGATACGGGCCGAACGACAGGTCACACGGCCCGAAACCGGGGAGGGGAAGTGAGCCAGCTGCGACATACGACCACG
Organism: uncultured Gemmatimonadota bacterium; assembly: GCA_964602635.1. Taxonomy (GTDB): domain Bacteria; phylum Gemmatimonadota; class Gemmatimonadetes; order Palauibacterales; family Palauibacteraceae; genus Benthicola. The sequence continues at coordinate 46,718 of CAZRRU010000131.1, forward strand.
AGCGGCGTGCCAGGCGTCGGAGGACGCCGGGCGGCAGTCGTGTTGGCCCTTTTCCTGTTCCTTCCGGGGCAGACAGCGGGCCAGGAAGCCGACACGGCGTTGCCGGATGTGCAGGTCCTGCTGGACCGGGCGCGGGGGGTGTACGCTGGCCTCACGTCCATGCAAGCCGTCTTCGAGCAGACGATCGAGATCCCCCTGCTGGGCAGGCGGAGGGACGGGAGCGGATCGTGGTACCAGAAGGGACCGGGCCGCTTCAAGATGGACTTCGCGGATCCGGATGGGGACGTGATCGTGGCCGACGGCCAGTATCTGTGGCTGTATTACCCGAGCACGCATCCCGGTCAGGTCATTCGGTCGGCGATCGACGCCAACGTGACCGGCGCCGGGATGGTCGACCTGCAGGGCCGTATCTTCGAGGAAGCCGACACCGCCTATTACGCGGTCCTCCAGGGCTCTGAGGACGTGAAGGGGCACGCTACCTGGCGGATCGCTCTCACCCCCACAGGTGAGTCTCCCTATCGGCGAGTTCGGGTCTGGGTTGACGAGGCCTCATTCCTGGTGCGCCGATTCGAGATTCTCGAGGAAAACGAGACGGTGCGAACCGTGATCCTGGACGAGCTCAGGCCGAACGACCCGATCGCGGATTCCGTGTTCGAGTTCGTCCCCCCCGAGGACACCGACGTGTTCGAAGGCTGAACGGTTCGCCTATGAAGCTCGGTCTGGTCAGCCTGGGCTGTGACAAGAACACGGTCGACTCCGAGCGCATGTTGTCTGCCCTGGCGGACCGGGGCGCCATCCACACCCCCGACCTGTCCCAGGCCGAAGTGATCCTCGTGAATACATGCGGTTTCATCGACGCGGCGAAGGAAGAGTCGATCGAAACGCTGCTCCACATGGGCCGCCTGAAGGACGAGGGACTGTGCCGGGCAGTGGTTGCGGTCGGATGCCTGGTCGAGCAGTACCGTGAGGAGCTGAAACCGGCACTGCCCGAGGTCGACCTCTTCGTGGGCCTGCGGGACATGGACCGGCTGGTGCCGGAGCTGGAGCGCCTGGGCCTGCTGGCCCCCGATCGTGCCCGGCACCCCGGTGAACGGATTCCGCTCACCGACCGCCGGCACGTTCGCTACCTCAAGATCAGCGAGGGCTGCGATCACGGATGTGCGTTCTGCGCGATCCCGCTGTGGAGGGGTAAGCACCGGTCGTTCGAGGCTGATCGACTCGTCGCCGAAGCGCAGCGGCTAGAGGCGCAGGGAGCCGTCGAGATGAACCTCGTGGCACAGGATCTGGCCCACTTCGGGCGCGACCTGAGTGACGGGACGGATATCGCGTCCCTCCTGCGTCGTCTGCTCGACGAGACCGGTATCCAGTGGTTTCGTCTGCTCTACATTTACTCGGCGGGCCTGCGGGAGCCGCTAGTCGAGCTGATGGCCGCGGAGCGCAGAATCGTTCCTTACCTGGACATGCCGATCCAGCATGCCAGCGATGCCGTCCTCCAGCGCATGCGGAGACCCGAGCGGCAGAGCCGGCTTCGCGAGAAGATCGCGTGGCTGCGCCGCTCGATTCCCGACCTGACGCTTCGGACCACCGTCATGGTCGGCTTTCCGGGCGAGACGGAGGACGACTTCCGCGATCTTCTCGGATTCATGGAGGACGTGGAGTTCGATCGCCTGGGCGCCTTCGCGTTCTCGCCGCAGGATGGGACCCGGGCCATGGCGATGAAAGTCGATTTCCTGCCGGAAGAGGTCGGTCGGGAGCGACTGGAGGAACTGCTGGAGCTGCAGCGTGGCATCAGCGCCGACGGTTTGGCCGCCATGGTGGGGCGACGGGTCGAGGCGATGGTGGACGAGGGTGGAGAGACTCCCGTGGCGCGTACCTGGGGGCAGGCCGACGACGTGGACGGGGTGACATTGATCGAGGGGGAACTCGACCTGACTCCCGGAACGATCATCGAGGCCAAGATCGTGGACGCCGACGACTACGACCTCAAGGCTGAAGTCGCGAGGATCGTTCGGTCGGCTTCCGGCGTGGATCGGAGCCCCGTCCCCGCCGGTGCGGTCGGCGGGGCCCGTTCGCTTCCCGTGCTTCCGCTGGGGCTCGAGGCCGTTTGGGGCCGATGACCTCGGCGCGTCGGTCGTCCGGGGCAGGTCGATCCGCCCGCGCCTCGCTTGGCCTCCTCATCGGCCTCCCCCTCGTCTCCTGGCATGTCGCGGTCGATCCCACCGGCGCGCCTCCCGTCCCTGACGGCGTCGCCACGCGAAAGCAAGCGGCCGCGAGCCGGCCCGGGGGTCCTCTCGTTCGCATCGGGGTCGCCGTGGCTCGCGAGAATGTGACCCTGTCCTCACCCGGCGGACTGCGTCTAGAAGACGCTCTGACCGGCCAGCCGGCGGGTGCGCTGGAACCCGCTGGTCGCCTGGTCGCGAGCGCGGACGGTGCGGTTCTTCGTCTCACAGGTGACCTTTCGGGCGCCGTCTCCGGCGTCCCTTCCGTGCGCGTGTACCCGGCCCGTGCGGACCAGGCAGTGTACCTGGACGGGCGGCCGTATCGTGGATCAGCGGAAGTGAGGTTGGCCGGCGACGGTCGAGTGAGTGCGATCAACGAGCTGCCGTTGGAGGACTATCTCCTCGGAGTGGTGCCGCTCGAGATCGGCCCGCGCGAGATCCGAGAGCTGGCGGCCGTGGAAGCGCAGTCGGTGGCGGCTCGCACGTACGCGGTAGCGCATCTCGGCGGACACTCCGAGGCAGGCTTCGACCTCTTCGGGAGCGTGGAGGACCAGGTGTACGGCGGCCTGGCTGCCGAGCGCCACGAGTCCACCCTGGCAGTGCGGCGGACAGCGGGGAAGATACTGGTCTTCGAGGGCCGTCCCATCCGGGCGTACTATCACTCCACCTGTGGCGGCCACACCGCGGCCATAGAGGAGGTTCTGGATCGTGACCCGGCGCCATATCTGCAATCGGTACCGGATCAGCGACCGGACGGATCCGACTACTGCTCGGCATCTCCGCGGTATCAGTGGAGCGTAGTGTGGTCACGCGGCGAGTTCGACCAGGTGTCGAGGGCGGGGCTCGCGGCCCACTTCGGGACTCCCGCGAGCGACTTCGGCGCGGTCGAGAGTCTCGACATCGTGGGTCGGACCGCGAGCAGCCGGGTCAGGGACGTGGCGTTTCGGGGAGCCGGACTGGAATTCGTGCTGAGTCGACTCGACATTCGACGCGTGCTCGCACACGACGGCCGCATTCTGAACTCCACCGACTTCTCGGTCGTGGACCGTCCGGACGGTCTGGTGGAGGTACGCGGCCGCGGCTATGGTCACGGAGCCGGAATGTGCCAGTGGGGAGCCATCGGCCGAGCGCGTGCCGGCCAGGGTTTCGAGCAGATCCTGGCCACGTACTACCCGGGGGCAGTCCTCGTAAACGTATACGAAGGAGACGACGTATGAGCGGTACGAGATTCGAGAGGATGCCGCGGTGAGCAGAGTTCGCAGGTTCCTGGTCGGGTCGGCACTGGTGGTCGGAACACTGCTCGGTGCCGGCGATGCCGCCGCCCAGAACCTGGAGGAATACGACTACGAGAACCTGGGGCTTCGGGCGCTCGGCGTGGACGTGGTGTGGGCGAACGCCAAGGACGCCAAGGGAGCCATCGGCTTCGGCGTTCGGGCGGACCTCGGCTTCCTCGGTCCATACGTGCGGGTGGTGCCCCGGTTCGCCTTCTGGAAGGCGGACATCGAGGATGAATCCGTCGCGAGGTTCGAGCGGAACCTGGAGGCGTTGTGCGACCCGCCGGGTTGCAGCATCGACCTCGGAGAAATGCAGCGCGACTACTATATCGTCGGTTTCGACCTGCAGTGGACGCTGGCCGACCGAACTCTCGCCCCATACCTGGGGGCAGGCGCGGACCTGTACATCCTGAACGACTCCGGCCCGGCCATTAAGGATACGTTCCTCGACGACGTGGTGGTTACCGCCGGGCTCTCCGGTGTCGCCGGTCTTCAATTCGATACCGGCAAGCACCTCCGCCTGTACGCGGACGTGCGGGGAACGCTCGTGACCTCAGCCAGCAACGTGGCGGTGTACGCGGGTGTTGCCTACAGGTTCTGACGGCTCACGACGGAGGGAGAAAGGAGCCCGTGCCGTGCCACGAACCGTGAACGTCGCCGTAGTGGGGGCAGGTGGAGCGGCCCAGGTCGTGCACCTCCCGATTCTCAAGCGGCTCCAGGACTTGAACGTCGCAGGCCTGGTCGACTCCGACCTGTCGAAGGCCAGAACCATCGCGCAGCGATTCCAGGTGGAAGCCGTGGCCCCCACCCTGGACGATCTCGCAGAGACCGCGGATTTCGATGCGGTGCTCATCTGCTCGCCCACCAGTGAGCACGAGTCAGGTGTCCTGTCCGCCCTGTCGCACGGCGCCCACGTGATGTGCGAACGTCCGTTCGTGACCCGGTCGGCTGCTGCCCGTCGCCTGATCGATGCGGCGTCAGAAGCCGGCCGGGAGCTCATGATAGCGAACAATCTGCGCTACAGGTTCGATCTCAGGGCGATCAAGCATTTCGTGGCGAACGGGGAAGCAGGAGCCGTTCAGCATATCCGATCCAACTGGCTCAACCGACGGTCCCGGAGGCCGAGGCGCGGCTGGCGGCGCGATCCTTCGCGCGCCGGCGGTGGGGCCCTGATGGACCTGGGCGCCCAGGCCCTCGATGTACTGTTGTGGATCCTGGACTACCCGGTGGTGGAGCGTCTATGCGCCCGGTCGCGCGGTGAAGGTGAGGTCGAGACGTCGGCCGTAGTGCACCTGGCGCTGGCTGGCGGGACGTCGGCGAGCGTGGAGGTCACGTGGGAGCTCATCGACGAAAAGGATCGCCACACCGTGGTCGTTCTGGGGACTCGCGGCTCGGCCTTTTCTTACCCGCTTCAGCTTCTCACGGAGACGGAGTCGGGCGTGATGGACGTCACCCCGCCGATCGACCGGCCACCATCCGAGCTGTACACGGATTCGTACCGCCAGGAATGGGGCGATTTCCTGCGGCACGTGCGGGGCGAGAAGGCCCTCGCGAGCCAGGAGGACCAGGTGAGACTGCTCGAGGTCCTGGAGGCATGCTACCTGTCGGCGCGGGAGGGACGCGAGGTGGCGCTGTGAGTCTTCGCCGGTGACCGAAACGGCGGTTCCGCGAGCCGCGCTCCGCCGTCAGTCCGATGCGTTCCGCATCCCGGGCGGCGCCCACTACTTGAACTGCGCCTACATGTCCCCGCTCCTTCGGGAGGTCGAAGAAGCGGGGATCGAGGGGATTCGGCGAAAGCGCAGCCCATTCGAGATCGGTCCGCAGGACTTCTTCGAGGACAGCGACCGTCTGCGCGGGGCCTTCGCCTCGCTGGTTGGCGCCCCGGATCCCCGTAGAGTCGCCATCGTCCCCTCCGTGTCGTACGGAATCACCGCTGCCGCACGCAATCTGGCTCCGTCGCCGGGGTCTCGTATCGTGATCCTGGCCGAGCAGTTCCCGAGCAACGTCTATCCCTGGCGGCGCCTGGCTGCGGACCGCCAGGTGGACCTGCGGACCGTCAGGGCCCCCGATACCGCGGGCTCGAGGGGCGAGGCCTGGAACGAGGCCCTGCTCGAATCGATTGACTCGGACACGTCCGTCGTGGCGGTGCCGCACTACCACTGGATGGACGGCACGCGCTTCGACCTTGAGGCGGTGGGATTGCGAGCCCGGGAAGTGGGAGCGGCTCTCGTCATCGATGGGACACAGTCCGTCGGAGCGGCCGCGTTCGATGTTCCCACCCTGCGGCCCGACGCGCTGGTGTGCGCCGGCTACAAGTGGCTCCTGGGGCCGTACAGCCTCGGACTGGCGTGGTATGGGAGCCGGTTCGACGACGGCGTGCCCCTGGAGGAGACGTGGACATCGCGACCCGGAAGCGACGACTTCCGGCGGGTGGGGGAGTACAGGGACGACTATCGCCCTGCCGCGGCACGGTACGATGTCGGCGAGCGATCGAACTTCATTCTCGTTCCCATGCAGCTCGCGGCGATTCATAGGATCCGGGAGTGGTCACCGGAGGCGATCCAGGAATACTGCCGCACGATCACGCGCGGTCCCCTCGCCGACGCAGCTGGCCTCGGCCTCACAGTCGAGGACGAGAAGTGGCGCGGAAGCCACCTTTTCGGCCTTCGCCTTCCGGATGGGGTCGATCCCTCGCTCCTGGGTCCTGCCCTGGAGGCCCGCTCCGTCTCGGTGTCGCTTCGGGGAACCGCAGTTCGCGTGGCCCCGCACGTTTACAACGGGGAGGAAGATCTGCAGGCCCTCCTGGAAGCCGTTCGCGCGACGCTGGGATAGGATTCGGTCGGCCGCAGGTAGGGTTCTGACACGACACCCCGTCTTCTTCAGGAACGCACCCGGTAGTCATGCGAGCGCCGCCGGAAGACATACCATCCAGCAGTCACACGGGCCTTGCGATAGCCCAACAGGTGTAACACCTCGACGGTGAGCCACCGGGCGACGCGCCGGTCCACGATGAGTGCGTCTGGGCGGCGGCGGGCCGGATGGATGCCGGGCAGCCAACGAGCGAGCGAGGAGACACGCAGCCGGCGCAATCCGGCGGACAGGCGAAGCCAGGCAGGATGCACTTCGCGCACGATGAAGAACCCGTCGTCGCCCTGTTCCTGGTACAGCGGCAGGAAGATGCGTCCATCTTCCTGCACGGCCACAGGTCCCTCACGGTCTTCCGCGACGACTTCTCCGGCCGACACTGCCTGGAAGTTCCTATACGCAGGGCGCATCCGGAACCGATCGTCAGCGGCAACCGGCCTGCGGAACCGGACCTCGAAGACTCCGGGCAAGCCGAGGACCGCCTCCCGCAGGGCCTCCCGCATGCCACGGGCCTCCGGGACGTCTTCCTGCGCCACGTGGCCACCCGCGATGAGGGCCATCCATACGGCGCGCTCGTGGTGGTCCACGGACACGGGGTCGTCGTGCTGGCCCGCCTCGATGCCCAGCGTCACCGGCCCGGATCCGTTGATCACTTCCAGCAGCGCGCCGTCGATCTGTTCCTCGATTCCGAGAACGAGCGGCAGGCCGATGCGTCCCGCAAACGCCCGGTTCCGGAGCGTATCGGCCAGGGTGAGAAACGGTGGACCCTCGGCGGAGGCGGTGTGGAGGTCGATCACCCTCGTGTCGCTCCGGGCTCCCTCCAGCTCGGCACTGAGAACGGCGATCAGCTCGGCCTGCTCCCCGTCCTCGGCGGGCGCTCCGGGCAAGGTCTCCGCCCGTTCTATGCCCCTCGGGCTCCAGCCGCGATTCAAGTCGCGCTCCAGGAACCGCCGGCCGGCCTTCAACGCCCTGATGTTTCCCGCGATCCCGACGATGTGGCCGTTGAACGGAGGCCTGCTGTCGTGCAGCGTCTCGAAGACGCGCCGAAGAGCCAGCACGCCGGCGGGTTCGTTGCCGTGCAGGCCCCCGAGGCAGATGAGGCGGGGACCGGGCGGGGTTCCGAAGCGGCCGATGACACGGCCGCTCTCGAGCCCGATTCGTCCGGAAGGCTGCAGGTCTGCCGCCCTTGATTCCTCCGGGCCGGGCGTTGCCGGTGAGCTGACGGCTCGACTCACTCCCGCAGCATCTCCTCGAGAAGCTGCCCGGCGATACGCATGAAGTCGTGTTCGGTAACGATGCCGATGAGCCGGCCGTCCTTGACCACGGGAAGACAGGAGATGCGGTGCTCCCGCATCACGTCGATTGCGTCGAGGGTAGACGCATCGGGGCCCAGCGTGATGAGGTCGGTGATCATCACCCGGCTGACGGGGATGGGGCCCTCGCTGCGGCGACCCTCGTCGCTGGCCAGGAAACGCAGCAGGGGGCGGTGGGACACCAAACCGACCAGCCGGTGCTCGTTGTCCTCCACCGGCACGTGGTGAATGCGATGCCAGTCCATCAGGTTCGCGACCAGGTCGATGGCTTCCTCCTCGTTCACGGTGAGGAGATCCGTGGACATGTACTGCTCGACGCGCAGGTAGCTCGGCTTCCAGCTGCCCGCTTCGTCCAGTCCCGCGCGTCTCCACTCGTGCACGGGGCGGCTGTGCCGCTGCCGTTCGACCATGGCTGCGACCAGCGCGGCCATGCGCTCTTCCAGCGTGCCTTTCTCTCCCATGTCGGCAAGCGAGCCCAGCTGCCACCGCGACCCCGTCCGTCTCGAGTCTACCCGGGCTTCCACCGTGTCGAGGTATCGCTCTATGTCGGCGGCGTCGATGCCACGTACCTGCAGGCCTTTCCGGGCCAACGGCAGCAGCGTATCGCAGATCAGTTCCTGCGCCGTCACCGGCTCGCCGTCGAACCACGTGAGATGCGCCTCGAGGCCGTGGCGGGCGGCGGACAGGAAGTTCGTGAACACCGAGTCGAACGCGATCTCCTGCCGGACGTCGTCCACTTCCTCGGCGAGACCGCTCAACAGGCCAAACCAGAACGCCGCGTTCGCGACCTCGTCCCTAACCGACGGACCGCATGGAAGCACACGGTTCTCGATACGCAGGTGGGCGATGTCGTCGGCCACGCCGTAACAGGCCCGGTTCCACCGGTAGACGGTGCTGTTGAACAGCTGCAGTGCCTTCAGACTCGGCACCCGGCCTTCGTCCATCACTTGGAACGGGTCCTCGTCGATCTCACGCCCCAGGAGCACCCGGAATCGGGACACGTCCGACTTGAAGATCTCGATGACCGACTCATCGACCCATTCGCGTCCGAAGCTCACGCGCGCCGGCAAATCGCGGATCTCGGGAATGGGATTTCGCGTATCCACGGACTGCTGAAACACCGCGATCCGGGTCTCCGACCACAGCCGTCTTCCCAGCATGAGCGGCGAATTCACGGCAGCGGCGAGCACCGGTCCGGTCACCGCCATCGCGATGTTGTACAGGCGGGCAAATTCCTCCGGACCCACCTGGAAGTGTACCTGGAAACTGGCGTTAGCCGCCTCCAGCATCACCGAGTCGTGCGTAACTCGGAGTTCGTCGGTACCCTTGATGCGAAGGTCGTAGTGTCCGCCCCGGAGCCGAGTGAGAGCGTCGTTCAAGGCGTAGTAGCGATCCGCCGGTACCATGTTCTCGAGACTCAGGTCGGACTTCCGGAGCGTCGGCAGGATTCCGGTGAGGACCACCTCGGCTCCCAGATCCCGGACCGTCTTGCGGACGGTCTCCAGAAGCTCGTTGAGCCGGTTCTCCATCAGCCGGAGACAATTACCGCCGAACAGGAGCGGTTCCAGGTTGAACTCGAGATTGAACCGGCCGATCTCGCTGGTGACGCGAGGATCCTCGATCCGCTCGAGCGCCTCGACGGCAACCGGGGCGGGGCGCCACATATCGTCCACCAGGAAGAGCTCCTGCTCCAGCCCGATCCGCCTCACCCCGGACTCGATCCGGTCCCCGTGCAAGAGGTGGTCGAGGGCCCGCACATCCCTCAGGAGGGCTTGTGTGAAGACCCTTAGGTCGGAGCTGTCCAGCTCGATACGGATTTCCTTATCGCCCAACGCAACCTCCGCTACGGTGGGACCCGGCCCTGCGGACCCGGCTGACGCGAGCGACTAAGGTCGCGTCCACCTCCCGACCTGACAAGTACGGGGGTGCGTCACGTATCCTCGCCAGGTCTTCCGTCCGGCACGTAGCGAACGAAGTACCAGTGCCCGTTCCCGGAGTTCTCCTCGGGGGCCGATCGCCGGGAATAGATCAGCCTGCGAGTGAGGTATGCTACCGCGCCCAACGCGATGACGACCACAGTCGCGACCGCTATGATCATGGTCAGGAGATCGACGATTTCCATCCAGTATCCTTTGCCTCCGCTCGTCCGGTGCCGGCGTCAGGCGTCCAGAGCCGCCCGGATCTCGTCCGCCTCTTCCGGGCTGGTGAGGATTCTGACCTCGGGGGCGCCCGCCGACGGTGCCAGTGCGCGCAGGGCCCTCTCCATGTAAATGCGTGCGTGCCTGCCGCGAGCATCCTGCAAGACCACGCCGTAGCCGCCATCGACCAGACCCACGAAATCGCCGGCTTCGACCCGGACGCTGCCCCGCAGAGCCTTTACCACTTCCGGTCCGACGCTTTCGGGCACCAGGACCAGGCTCAGGTAGCCGAGGAAGGGCGACTGCAGGCGTTCTCCGACTTCGGCCGAAAACTCCTCGGGCTCGACCAGGTCACGAATCGGTCTGGGCCTGTAAGGATCTCCCGCGACCTGGCGGTCACCCGCGACGCAGGCCGCAGCCCTCCGGAAGCGAGACTTTAGCTCCCTGAGGACCACGTCCTGGCGGAGGATATCGTCGGCTCCGGCCTCCATCGCCCGGGCCCGGTCCGACGAGCGCAACTGCCCGCGAGACAGAACGACGAGGGCCCCGGCTACCAGGGGACGTATGGTCCGGCACGTCTGGATGGCTGAGTCGATTCCCGACCGCTCGACGACGATGCAGACACCGCCCCAGCGCTCGGCTTCGAGCATGGAGGGCAGCTGCTGCGGATCCCTCGTCTCTCGCACCTCGTACTCCCGGCTCAGCCAGCCCTCCACGTCGCTCGACATCGCCTCGGTCATGCGAAGGAGGAGCAGCCTGCGTCGGTCGGCGTGGTCGACGTCCCCGGCTCGACGGTCCAGCTGTTCGGAGGGCGCCGTCAGACCCTTTCCAGGCCGCACCTCGAGCGTCACGGAGCCCGCGCTCTCTACCGGAGGCCGGATCCGGCACACGGTGAGCTCCCGCAATCCGCTGCGAAGTCGACCGAAACGGAACACGCCGGTGGCACGCTGAACGACCCACTCGGTCGCGGGCGGAAGGTTCTCGTCCAGGTCGGTGACCGCAGTCGCCGCCACGGTCGCCCCGAATGACTCCTGCCATTGCAGAAAGGAGCCGGCCATGGCCGTTCCGGCCCTGGTCTCCCACAGGAGAGTCCCGGGATCGACGGCCAGGCGGCTCACCGGTCCTTCCAGGACCTCCGTCAGCTCGCCGAACGCTTCCTCGGGATCCGAAGCGCTGAGGATCCTCCTCGGGTATTCGCCACGATAGCCCAGTACGCTCAGCCGGCCCTGTCTCCATGCCCGCTCCAGCCCCGTGAGCCCCCAGTGGTTCGCCTGCTCGAACAGCTCGTCAGGCGCATATCCACCAAGGAAAGCCAAGCGCTCGTCCGCATCGAGCCCCGCAGCGAGAAACTGCAGCAAAAAAGGCAGCTTGCCGGTCCCGGGAGCGCCGGCCAGCAGATACAGCCCTCCGGCCCTCAGCCCGCCAACCCGTTCGTCGAACGGCCCTACTCCACTGGAAATGATCACCGTGCGTCACCTGTCCGGAGTTCTCACGTGCCTGTTCCCACAGGAATTGTCACCCGTGAGGCACCTTTGACAAGGGCCGGCCTCCACCTGGAGACCGGCCCTCGACACAACATCCCCGGCCGGCGCCGCCGCCGCCGAGAAGGCACGTGGGCTAGTGCACGCCGCCCATCAACTTCCGGATCGGCCGGGCGGCCAGGACGAACAGCACGCCAACCACCCCAACGCTGATCGACACCGTGAAGAACAGCCGCGGCAGCGGCAGGGTCTCGAATTGTCCGGCCACCAGACCCGCTATGAGGTTGCCGAGCGCGGCGCCCATGAACCACGTGCCCATCATCTGGCCCACGAACTTGGGCGGCGAGAGCTTCGTGATGCTGCTCAGTCCCACGGGGCTCAGGCACAATTCGCCGCACGTGTGCAAGAAGTACGTCGCGATGAGCCATCCGGGACTGACCAGTTGCCCCTCGACGGTGTACGTGGCGCCCCACGCGATCACCAGGAATCCGACTCCCAGGAGAAGCAGACCGAGGCCGAACTTCAGCGGTAGCGACGGCTCCTTCTTCCGCTGGTCGAGCCACACCCAGAGCCAGCCGAACACTGGCGCCAGGGTGATGATGAACAGGGGGTTGATCGACTGCAACCAGCTGGCCGGCGCTTCCCAGCCGAAGACGTTCCGGTCCGTGAGCCGCTGGGCGAACAGGTTGAGCGACGAGGCGGCCTGCTCGAACCCGGCCCAGAAGATAGACGCGCCCAGGAACAGGAAGAAGATGACGACCACGCGCTTCTTCTCTATCGAGTCCAGGCCGCCGAACGAGAGGACCGACGCGAAGAACAGGACCGCAATAGCCAGGATGACCACGCCGGTGGCCTGCGCCGCGCCTTCCAGCGTGATGTTGATCGTTCCTCGCGAGTCAAGGAACCAGAGTGCGACCGCGATGATGGCGACGAACGCCACGCCGAGCATGAGCTGGCGGAGGGCCTGCGCCTTGGTGGCCCGGGCCTCCTCGCGGAACTTGCCCGCCTCGCCGAGATAGCCCCATCCGAGCCGATACTGGATCAGGCCGAGCACCATGCCGACGCCGGCGGCCGCGAAGCCGAGGTGCCAGTCGATGTTCTCGCCCAGGTAGCCACAGATCAGTGGGGCGACGAAGGCGCCGATGTTGATCCCCATGTAGAAGATCGAGAACCCGGCGTCACGCCGTGCGCCTCCCTCGGGGTACAGCTCTCCCACGATCGTGCTCACGTTGGGCTTCAGCAGACCGGTCCCCAGGACGATCAGGATGAGCCCCGAGTAGAAGGCCGCCATCCCGGCCGTTCCGTGTGCGGCGATGCTGAAGTTGCCGGCTGCGATCAGCAGGCCGCCCCACAACACGGAGCTTCGCTGGCCCAGCAGGCGGTCCGCCACCCAGCCGCCCGGCAGGGCGAACAGATAGACGGAGGCAACGTAGATCCCGTAGATCGCGGCAGCCGTGGCCGCCGTCATGCCCAGCCCTCCGGTGGTAAGGGCAGCGGTCATGAACAGGATGAGGATCCCGCGCCCGCCGTAGAAGCTGAATCGCTCCCACATTTCGGTGAAGAAGAGCGTGGCCAGGCCGCGCGGATGTCCGAAGAACGCATTCTCGCCCGGGATGACGGGCGTCGCAGAGTGAGGAGCCGAACCCGTGCTGTCGCTCATCAGCTCGTTTGCCTCCTGATCGGTGAAACGAACAGCGGCGGGCAGTCTCGGCCCGCCGTTTCTGGAATGGTCGAAGCGACCAATATCGTTGCGCTGGCGCCCCGGGAGCAAGTTTCAGCCGCGGCCAACCTCTGCCAGAAACCGGATCGCCACGTCTCGCCACCCGAACTGCCGCCATCGGACTGCGCCCGCCGCTGCGAGCCGGGCTCGAAGGGACTCATCGCTCAGGAGGCGGGTGAGGGCTGCCGCGAGGCCCTCCGCGTCGTCCGGCTCCACGAGAAGCGATACCTCACCGTGCGGTGCCGTTTCGGGTACGGCCGCACAGTCCGCGGCCACGATAGGCAAGCCGGCGGCCATCGCCTCCAGGAACACGATGCCGAAACCCTCCTGCCGCGATGGAAGACAGAACACGTCCGCACGACACAGCTCGGAGCGGATCTCGTGAGCGCCTACGACGGAGCCCACGAAAGTGACCGTATCGCCGAGGTCCAGCGATGTAGCGAGCGCCTTGAGACGCGGGAGCTCCGGCCCGTCGCCCACGACTCTGAGCTGAACACCCGCGATCGACTGGCGCACGACAGCCATCGCTCGCACCAGCACGGCGGTGTTCTTGCGCCGGTACTGGCGGGCCACACTGACGACGGAAGGTGGACCCTCGGTCCGGGGGCACTCGGGCCACAGCCCGGACCAGCTGTCGAGATCGATGCCTTCCGGTACCACGCCCACTCGCTCGGGATCCAGATCGTAGGCAACGGTTGCGGCCCTGCGACTGTGATCGCTCGTGACGATCACCCGGTCCGCCCGGCGCGCGTTTCTTCGCTCGAGCCGGGAGAGAATGCGGAAGCGAGTCCGGTTCCAGCCAGCTTCGTACCGGAGCTCGTCGGCCATCACCCCCTTGAGAGCGACCACGTAGGGAGTCGCGGAATCGGCGAGGAAGCACCCGTCCAGGTCGAAGCCGACGATCAGGTCGGCCGGCAAGCGAGGCACCCGGAACCGAAGGTCGAGGTTGGCCGCCAGCCGAGTCAGGTCCTCCGTCAGAAGGTGGCGGCGCGGCCGGAGAACCGTGACCCGGTGTCCGAGGGAGCGCATTCCGCCGGCGAGGCCGGCGATGGCGACGGCGGATCCACTCCCCCGCGCCCGATCCGGGAACCAGGTATCCAGGAAGAGGATGTCCAGCGTATCCACGAGGCGGGTCTACAGCCGATCGATGCGAGCCGCGAGGATGAAGTCGCTTTCCGTGAGGCCGTCGATCTTATGAGTGAAGATCTCGATCTCGACCCGCCCCCAGCTGAGGCGGATATCCGGGTGATGGCCTTCGGATTCCGCCAACTCGCCCACCCGGTTCGTGAACTCGAGTGCGGTCAGGAAGTCCGGGAATGAGAACACCTTGTGCAGGTGGTGCTCCTCCACGACCTGCCACCCGCCATCAAGCTCGGTTTGCAGCGCTCGCAGCTTGTCCCCGGCCAGCGGCGGTACGCCTCCACGGCAGGGAACGCAGTGCCTGGAGGATAGTGTGTCGCTCAACGAACGCTCCTTTCGATGGCGCGGCATTCGGCCAACGCACGGATGTTCAACCGACGGACTGATCTTCAGCCGCGGCCGCCTCGGATGCGAGCACGACGCGGTTTCGTCCAAGGCGCTTCGCTGCGTACAGGGCCCGGTCGGCCGACCGCAACAGAGACTTCGGGTCGTCTCCGTCTTCACGGAAGAAGGCGACGCCCAGCGAGGCGGTCAGGTCCACCGGTAGGGGAGGGTCCTCCTCCAGGATCAGGTCGTCGATTCTGGTCCTCAGGCGCTCAGCGATACTGAGCGCCAGCTCGCGGTCGGCCCGGATGAGCAGGATCGCGAATTCCTCCCCGCCGATGCGGGCGATCTGGTCGCTGTCGCGAACGCTCTCCCGCAGCGTGCGGGCCATTGCCTGCAGGCATCGGTCGCCCGCCTGATGGCCGAACCTGTCGTTCACGGACTTGAAGTGGTCGACATCGAGGAACACCAGGGCCAGAGGCTCATCGTAGCGCGCTGCCCGTCGGACGTTCTCCTCCAGCTGCTGGTTGAAGTGCCGCCGGTTGAACAGCCCCGTCAGGGCGTCGGTGATGGCGAGCCGGCGGGTTTCCTCGAGCAGTTGGGCACTCCGGATTACCTCCGCCGTCTGGCGTGCGATCACGGTAAGCGTCTGCACGTGCTCGTCACTGAACGCGTGCGGCTCCACCGATTCCGCGTTGAACACACCGATGATCGCGCCGTCCGCGATCAGGGGGACGGCCACTTCGCTTCGGGCCCCCGGCACGCCCGGGATGTACTCCTCATCGTCCCCGAGGTGCTCGATGTCATGCACGATCTGGGTGACGCCAGTCTCGGCGCACCGTCCGGTGATGCCCTGACCGAGCGGGATCTCCATGAACTTGACGGAGGCCTGGTATCCCTGGCCCGCGGCCATGCGCAGGGTCTTCTCCCGGTCGTTGAGCAGGAGGATCGCCGACTGTCCCTGCGGAATGACCTCACCGGCGATTTCGAGCATGGAGTTCAGTGTCGCTCCCAGCGCGCCCACTCCGCTGGCCAGATTCGAGATCCGGTACAGGGCGCTCAACTGCTCGATCCGCTGGCGCAGCTGAGCCTGGGCGTGAAAGGCCAGAATTCCCAACGCGGCCTGAGTGCCGAGAACGGTGAGGAGCTTCTCGTGCTCAGGTGTGAACGCGTACAGGCGCTCCGACTCGACGAGGATCACGCCGGTGACGCGATTCCCCACGATGAGCGGTATGGCCAGGTTCGACCGCGCCTCGTCGTGTCCTGGCCTGTAGCGCGGATCCTGCGATACGTCGCCCACCCGTACCGCTTCGCGGTTCGCCGCTGCCCACCCGGCGATGCCATCGCCGACGGCCAGCGATGCCCCCCACACATCCGTCGCCCGGTCCCCATACCCGGTGAACTGCTCAACCGCCAGTCTGCCGGTCTCTTCGTCGACCAGCAGGACCGCCCCGTGTTCGAATCCGATTAGCTCCCGGCCGCGCTCGAGCACCTCGGTGAGAAGCTGGTCGAGCGAGGCGTGAAGTCCCAGAGCCCTGGTGCTTTCGTACAGCGCGTCCAGGGTGCCCAGTGCCTTGCCGGTCCGCGGCCCGTCTCCCTTCACGAATCCTCCATCGGAGTCCGTCACGCGAGCAGTGACTTCCCGAACGTCTTGACCGTGAGCACCGGTCGATCGGCGCGTCGGACGACCTTCTCGGTCACGCTGCCGAGCAGGACGTGCGCGAGGGCCCCCAGACCGTGCGTCGCGATAACGATCAGGTCAGCCGGGATGTCCCTCGCGACCTCGAGGATGTCCCCGACGGCGGAGCCCTCCCGAACACGAATTTCGGACTCTACATCGGCTCCCGCCCGCGTCGCCACGCCTAGCAGCGCCTCGCGCAGGCTGCCCTCCAGCACGCGAAAATCCGGGATCGTGGACGGTCCGCCGCCGAGATACACTTCCGGGGTCACCGGCTGCTCGAAGACGTGCAGCAAGTGCAGGCGAGCCCCATAGGCCCGGCAGATCTCTCTCGCGTGCTGCGCCGCGACCTCCGAGTGCGGAGAAAAATCCACCGGGACCAGGACGTTCGCGATCCGTGAGGGGGCCGCAGTTCCGATGCCGCCGCGGATCGTGAGGACGGGACACGAGGACAGCCGCACAACCTCCTCGGTCACGCTACCCAGCAGAGCGTGACTCAGTCCCCGTCTGCCATGAGTACTCATGACGATGACGTCGGCGTCGACCTCCTCCGCATACTCGAGAATCACCGGAGCGGCTGACATTCCGCGACGCTGCGCCCGGATCACTTCGATCTCTTCTGCCCGACTCGTTTCCAGTTGATTCGCCATCCGATCCTCGGCGATCTCCTCGAGGCGGACCCGGATCTCCTCGGCATCCGGGAAGTGGTGCGCGGGGTCGTTCGGGTCATCCGCGTGCAGGACGACCGCGTGCAGCATGTGGAGAGCCGCTCCATGCTTCTCGGCGAGCGCCAAGGCGTGGTCAAACGCTACGTCCGCCTGATCCGAGAAATCGGTCGCGAATAGAATTGTCTTCAGTGCCAGCATTCCGGTGCTCCGGCGGCGCCCCTAGCGGGGGGCGCCGAAGGTGACTTCCATCTCGACCCGCTCGCCGCCACGAACGACCACGACCGGCGCTGTGTCACCGGGGTTGGCCTCGGACAGCACGACCATGTAGTCCTGCACGCTGGCGATCTCCATCTCGCCGATCTGGACGATGATGTCGCCTCGTCGCAGGCCCGCTGCTTCGGCCGGACTGTCCGGCCTCACGTCGGACAGGAGAAGTCCCGGCGAGCCGTCCGACGGTCCCGCGTAGTCAGGGATCGTGCCCAGGCGCGCCTTGAGCGCCATGCGCCGTTGCGGTCCATCGGACGTCTTCACCAGGGTCAGCTCGCCGGGGCGATTCGCCACGGAGCCGGCCACGTCGGAGACCAGCCAGGCCACCCGCACCGCTCCCTCGGCATTGATGAGGTCGGCGTCATCCGAGGGCTTGTGATACTCGGAGTGTGTACCTGTAAAGAAGTGCAGGACCGGGATGTCGGCAGCGAAGAACGCCGACTGATCCGAGGACCCGAAACCGTCACCGCCGATCGAACACTCGAAACCGTAGCGGTCGCAGAGCGGGCCCACCAGGTCGTCCCACTCCTCCGCCGAATCTCCTCCGAGTACGGACAGCCTCTCGTCCCGCAACCGCCCCACCATGTCCATGTTGAGCATCGCGATGACGTCCTCCATCGCGAGTCCGTCGGGCGGCGCGCGCACGATGTTGCTCGCGCCGACGAGACCTCGTTCCTCGGCCGAGAAGGCCATGACCACGACGTCACGCTTCAGCTGACCGCGGCGCTCCTGCAGCTGCCGGGCCGCCTCGAGGAGGGCGGCCGCGCCCGAGGCGTTGTCATCCGCGCCGTTGTGGATGGCCCGTGAATCCGGTTCGAGTGAGCCCTCCCCGCCGAAACCCAGGTGATCGTAGTGCGCCCCGATCAAGACCACGCCTTCCAGCTCGCCGTTGCCCCCTATTCGCCCCATCACGTTGAACGCGTAGACGAAACCCTTCTGGGCGTGCGGGTTGGAGGGATCGGCGATGGGTACGCCGAACACGTGCCGATATCCGCCATCGTCTCCGGCCGGCTCGAGTCCGATATCCTTGAACTGCTCTTCCAACCACAGTCCGGCCTTGGCCAGACCCTCGGAACCCAGTCCGCGGCCCTGACGAGCGTCGTCCGCGAGCCAGTAGACGTTTGCCGAATAACGCTTTGCCGCTCCCTCGACTCCGCTGGAAATGCGTTCCGATCCGTCGGTCTGGGCGCCAGCCGCCGACGCCGTCAGCAGGACCATTCCCGCCAGGAGCGCCGTTCGATTCCTGCTATTCCCTGCAAAGAGTGACATCACTTCCTCCGTATGCAATGACACAACCAAGAAGCGTAATCGAGAAAGCACCCGTCGCGGGTGCCGCCGTCAGTGCGGGCAAACTACATGCCGCGGCTCACTCGCGCTGCAGTTTGGGATCAATCAGAACGCGCCGCCCCCCCCGCCCCCAAAGCCGCCCCCGGAGAAACCGCCACCCCCTCCACCCGAGAAGCCTGAGCCGCCGGAGCTCCGCGGGGCGGAGGTCATGGCAGTAGCCGCGTGCTGCGTCATGCCGGACAGGTCGTTGACGAAGATGGTCGGGTGGAAACCGCGGTGTCCGCTGCCGTGATACCAGTCCGGAGGCTCCTTGTAGATGTCCGCGAAGGCCGCGGCCCACTTCTTCTCTACGCCGAGAGCCATTGCGTACGGAAGATAGCGCTCGAACATCTCCGGTCCGGTGATCATGCGCTTGAACCGGTCCGACTCGACCCGATTGAGGAACTCCTCGAATCCGAGCGCGGCTTCGAGCGCCCGTGTCCCGGCGACGGTGCGAGCCGGCATGAAGATTCCGAAGCCGAGCACTACCGCGCCGGTCAGAACTCCGGCCAGAATCGTCGTCAGGGGAGCCATGCCGAATCGGGTGCCGAGTGCGGTGCCTCCGGCGCCCACCAGGAGGCCGATCGCGATCGCGGCCCCGACCCAGAAGCCGAGGACCCGGTCGGGCCGGCTCCGGTAGTACTTGAGCTCCATGAGCTCGGCGAAGATCCGGTCTTTGATCTTCGGCAGGTCCTTGTAGAACTCGTTCTCGAGGTCCGACATGTGGACCCGGTCCCCGGCGGCCGGTGACCCAAACACCCCCCGGAGCAGCTTGCGCTCGTGACTTTTGAGATCCGAAAGGGCGTCGCCAGCCCTGCGCAGCTCCAGCACGTAGTCCGTTTCCTTGATCAATCCGAGGAATTTCTCCTCTTCGATCTCCTCGATGATCAGGTACCCGCGAACAGCGAGGTCCACCAGCATCGCGGTGACGTCCCGCAGGTCCGGCCGGTTGTCCACCAGGACACCGACCTCCGACGGAGTCAGGCCTTCCGGCGGCTCGTACATGGGCGCGATCGGCCGTCGTTCGGGGTCCTTACCGTGCTTCAGCCACAAGCGTCTCATCACGAACACGGCGAGGAGCGGAATCAGGAGCGGCCAGTTACTCCGGAAGAACCTGCGGATCCGGTCCCAGAGCGTGGGCCTGCGTATGAGATGCTCGCCGGAGGCTCCTGCCGGTTCGCCGATGAACGAGTCCCAAGCGATGGTCACCGTCAGGCCCTCGTGTATCCCGAGCCCCCGGGTCGAGGCGACGTCCACCAGGTAGTCGGAGACCTCCACATCCACGGATTCCTCAGTGGACCCGTAGCGACCCGTGAAGCCGCGCGCGCGCACGCCGGTCACGGCGGCGGGAAGCCGCACGCGGACACTGGCCCGATCGATGGGGACCGGCCACTCGTCCCCGGTGACGTTCCAATACAGCTCGTCCCACGCCTGGTCGTCCTCGTCGAAGAAACGCACGGCGTTGTCCACGCTGTATCGGATGACCACGGTGCGCACCGCATCCGAAGCGCCCGGCACCCACACCTTGATCTTGCGATAGTGCCGCTCGCGGCTGATCTCGTGGCGCAGGGCCTGTCCGGAGCCGTCCTCTACCGCTTGCACCTCTAGGCCCAGCGTGTAGTTCAAGTTGGCGCGAGTGGTATACTGGATCGGAATCGTCCGGAAGATCCCGTTGTACGAGCCCTCGAACTGGACCTTCAGGGTCTCGACGACCTCGATGTCTCCGCTGCGCTGGACGTGAACCTCGGCGTGGAAGTCCTCGATATGCCAGGAACGGATGGTTGGGGCAGGGCGGTCCGCGGCCCGGTGACCGACCGCCGCACGGACGGTCGCCACCGACCCCACCGCCAGCAATCCCGCCGCGAGCGCAAGGAGGGTGGCCCGGCGCGGGCAGGTGAGTCTCACAACTGAAACACCCGGCTCAGGTCTCGCCATCGCCGAAACTGACGGTCGGCGCTTCACGCTGGGTCTCGTCGTCCAGCTCGAAGTACTCTTCCTTCTGGAACCGGAACGCGTTCGCCACCAGCACGGACGGGAACTGCTCGACCTTGGTGTTGTAGTCGCGTACGACCGCGTTGTAGTAGCGCCGCGAGCTCTGCACCGCGCCCTCGATCTCGTTGAGCGTGCCCTGCAGCTGAGTGAAGCTCTCGACGGCCCGGAGCTGCGGGTAGGCCTCCGAAAGAGCAAACAGGGACTTGAGCGCCCCGGTGAGCATGTTCTCGGCCTGGGCCTTGTCCGCCGGGCCACTCGCCGACATGGCACGATTTCGCGCGTTGATGACGGCCTCCAGCGTGTCCTTCTCGTGGCTCGCGTACCCCTTCACGGTCTCCACGAGGTTGGGGATCAGGTCCCATCGGCGCTTCAGCTGAACGTCGATGTCAGCCCAGGCGGCGCGCGACGCCGCGCGGAGCTTGACCAGCGCGTTGTAGATCGTGATGCCGCCGATGGCGACGATTGCCAGAAAGATTAGAAACCAGGTCAAGGCACCCTCCGGGTCCGGGGGTCGAGGAGTACATGTCGGCACGGCCAGAATACACGATCACGTCCCGGCATGACAAGCGCCCGGATCGTTACGAAGGCCTGCCGGTCAGCCCAGCAAGCTTTGGTATCGCGCTTGGGGGCCCGCAAACCCCGGGAATACAGTGTCCAGGTCGCGAGTGCCGAGGTGTCCCCGCACTACCTCCGACAGCACGGCACGGAAGTCCGTGGTCACCGCCAGGTCCCGACCCTCCCACAGCTGATCGCGCTCCAGGCCGGGCCACTCTCCGTGCACCCGGCCTCCCCGCACGGAGCCGCCGAACAAGAGCATACAGTTCGCGTGCCCGTGGTCCGTTCCGCCGGATCCGTTCTCCGCTACGGTTCTCCCGAATTCCGACATCGTGAGCAGCACAACGTCCTCCATCCGGTCTCCGAGGTCGACGCAGAACGCGCCGAGCGCGTCGCCAAAGGTCCTGAGCCGATTCGCGAGCTGGCCTCGAACTCCCCCCTGGCCTACATGCGTGTCCCACCCGCCGATGTCCGCGAACGCCACTTCCAGCCCAACGTCTGCCTTGATAAGCTGCGCGATCTGGCTCATCGATCGACCGAAGTCTCCCGGGGGGTATTCGACACCCCCCGCCGGTCGGTAGCTGAGGGGGTCGGCCTCGCGGAGCAACCGGACGGCGCCGAAGGAGCCGTCCGCGGCCGACGCCAGCACATCGCCGCTCTCCTCGCGATACAGCCGGGCGAAAGTGGATTCGAGATCGGGGTTCCGTCCCCTGGCGACGCCAAATGTCTCCAGGTCCGGTATGGCGAACGCCGGCGCCGGACCGCGCAGGGAAACCGGCATCTCGCCACCCACGGCCACGCCGCGCAGCGATTCGAGCGTGCCCATGCCGGCCTGCCCTATCGCGTGCGCCGTTGCGTGAGCCGTGGAGTCCTGGAGCGTGCGCCCCTCGCAGTCGCACGGACTGGCGGTGAGGACCCGGTTCAGCCAACCCGACCGGGTGCGCTTGTCGCCAGGTGTCCCCGTCTCCATGAAGTCCTGTGCCTCGAAGTGCGACCGGGTGGGATGCGACGAGCCGACCGCGTGTACGATCGCGAGCTCCCCACGCTGGTAGAGCGGTGAAATGGCGGACAGGGAAGGGTGAAGACCGAAGAAACCGTCCAGGTCGAGAGCGGAGTCCTCGCCGCGACCGGGAGCGCTCACGGCGATCGACTGTCGGGTGGCGAAGTACTGCCGCTCCCCGAACGGAACCACCATGTTGAGGCCGTCCACCGCGCCTCGCTGAAACACGCACACCAGCGTCTTGCGCCGGGCCCCACCCCGCGAGGCTCCGAGCAGTGAACGGGAAAGAAACGCGGGCGGAAGGCCCACGGCCAGGACCGCGACCGCGCCGTCCCTGAGAAACACCCGTCTCGTCCGAAGTCTCACTCTATCAACCTCGCTGTCGCCTCAGTGTCTCTGGAACTCGGGGGAGCCGAGCAGCAGCCCGGCGCCTCGTCGCGCCGCTTCCCGTCCGCTCGCGTCGCCGCGATGGAAATCGTCCACCACCACGGTCACGATCTCTCGCGTGTCGATACCCGGAAGGAACGCGGTCGCCATCGCGGATACGAACCCCTCCGGATCGTTTCCCGACGCCACCCTCCGCCACTCGTCCCTGGCGTCCGGCTCGATGACGACGCCCCGGATCTCGCCGCCCGCCAGGGCCAGGGCGTAGTTCATGCGCTGAAGCATGGCGCCGCTGTTCACCCACTCGTCGCTGGTCTCCGGGTATCCCGTGGGCACGTCCGACAGGTAAGGCATGTGTCCGAAGGATCGGAGCTGCTGCACCAGCGCGCGCGACGACCGGATGTCCGCGTCGGTCACACGCAGGGAGGCCGCCACCAGTTCGAAGGGCGAGCGAATCTTTCCACCGAAGCGAGCCGAATCCACGAACTCCGGATCCTGGAAAACGGCCCGGGTCACCTCGAGGAGATCGCCTTCCGTACGCATGAAGACGGCCGCCACCCGATCCACCGCGTCGGCGGGAGGGTCGTCGGCGATGAACCGCTCGACGAGCTTCCTGGCGATATGGTCAGCGGTCGAAGGGTGCATGGCGAGCAGCCGCAGCACGGCCTCTCCATCCGCCATCCCGCGGCCGCCGGGCAGCGCATGCCCGAGCACGCTCTTGGCACCCGGGTCGTGCAGCTGCGAGACGAACCGGAACTCGATCCCCTGTGCTTCCGCGCCTCCCGGTCCTGGCCGTGTAATCGTCCAGCCCGTGAGCGCCCGCGCCACGGAGACGACATCATCCTGAGTGTATCCGCCGTCCACTCCCAGCGTGTGGAGTTCCAGCAACTCCCGGGCATAGTTCTCGTTGTAGCCTCGTTGCCGGTCGCCGCCCCGCCTCCGACCGCCGGCGTTCATGGAGTCGGGGACTGAGTTACGCCAGTTGTCCAGGTAGAACAGCATCGCCGGGTGTCGGGCGGTGGCCGCGAGCAGGTCCTCGAATCTTCCGAACACGTGGGGGCGTATCGCCGATCGCTCGTAGTCGGCCACGAGCCACCGGTCGGCGCCCTTCGCGAAGAAGACGTTGAAGTGGTTGAACCAGAAGTCGACCATCACTTCTTCGAGCTGGCGCTCGGAGTAAACCGCGCGTTGCAGCTTGGCTCCGACCAGATCCCCCGCGATTCGCGCCGGACTCATCATCCTCATTTCGCGTCGCTGGGCAGCGGAGGCCGAATCGAGGTTGCCGAACCTCTCCCGCAGGACCCGGGGCGGCGGATAGGTCTCGTACAACTCTCTCTGAGACATGGAAGCTGCGGGGTAGGACGCGAGCCGTGAATCCAGGTCCGCGTCGTCAATCGAGTCGGGATGAAGCTGCCGGTCGAGCCACGCGTCGGCGCCCATCTGCAGGACGGCGTCCACGTCGCCCTGGCGCACCCCGAACGTGGCCCGCTGAAGAAGATGGACGATGCCCGCCGTCTCCGGGTCCGGAAGACCGTCCGTTCGGGATTGCCCCGGACTCGCCGCGGGCACGACGAGGATAATCGCGGCCAGTGCCGCCACCGCGTGCGGGAGACGCCCGGCGCCTCTGCGTTCGGCTTTCGTGACCATCATTCTCCCGTTCGCTCCGCATCGTATCCGACGTGCTGTCACCGGCCCACGATGGAAGGACGAGTCGAACGGGCAAAAGGTCAAAACCGGGACTGACGCCTCACTCGCCCAGCATCTCGTCGATGGCCTTCCGCGGCACAGCGCCCGTCTGCCGGCTCACCTCGGAGCCGCCCCGGAACAGGATGAGCGTGGGAATGCCGCGGATCCCGAAAGACGCCGAGGCCTCGGGGTTCGCGTCCGTGTCGAGTTTGGCCACCAGGATCTCTCCCACCCGGTCCGCGGCCAGCTCGTCGAGCACGGGCGCCATGATCTTGCACGGGCCGCACCAGTCGGCGTAGAAATCCACCAGAACCGGAACATCCGATTCTCGCACCACGCGATCCAGGTCCTCACCGCCGATTCTGACCGGCCGATCGAGAAGAAGCGGGCGACCGCAACCGCCGCACTTCGGCCGATCCACGGCCCGGTCCATGTTCACCCGGTTCAGCTTCGAGCAGAACGCGCACCGAAGCGTGGCCCTGCGCTCCCCGTTTGCGGATATGTCCTTCATCTGTCGCTTCCTGAAGCGTTGGGGGATCGTTCGGCGAGCGGCGAAAGCCGCGGACGCCAACTGACTCTATCGTATTGTGCGCGGCCACCACGGATGTCAACGTTCGGTGTCCCGAAAACGATCGGAAACTGCGCGTGCGCATCGTCCACACAGAATCGTCCACGGTCATGGGGGGGCAGGAGCGGCGGGTCCTGGCCGAAAGCATCGGGATGCGCGACCGGGGCCACGACCTGTGGATCGTCACTCCGCCGGACGGTGCCCTGGCGGGCCGCGCCCGTGACGCTGGACTCGAGGTGGTCCCGCTCTCGTTCCGCCGTTGGAGGTTGCTCGCCAACGCCCGGTCCCTGGCCTCTCTCGTGCGTCGGCTCGAACCGGACATCGTGAACTCCCACAGCTCGGCAGACAGCTGGACGGCGGCCCTCGGGCTGCGTGCCGGGTCACGCGGCAGTGCGCTCGTTCGAAGTCGTCACATTTCGGCGCGCGTCGAGCCGGGACCGCTGCACAGATTCCTCTACGGGCAGGCGGACTTCGTGATCACCACCGGAGAGTCCGTCCGTCGGGATCTCGCCGACTCCGGCCTGATCCCCCTGGAGCACTCCGCATCGATTCCAACGGGCGTCGACCTGGCCCGTTATCGACCGGTGCCCGAAGGACGGACGGAGGCGCGCCGCGCTCTCGGGATTTCCACCGGGGGACCCGTTCTGGGCGTCGTCGCCTATCTGAGGGAAGACAAGGGCCACGCGGTCCTGCTGCGGGCCATGCCGGAGATCCTGCGCCGCTGTCCGGACTGCGTCCTCGTCGTGGTCGGGGACGGCCCGGAGCGCGAACGTCTGGAGAAGCAGGCACGGAGCCTCGGGATCGAGGGCGCCGTGCGGTTCGCGGGCCTCCGGGAAGACGTCCCGTTCGTGCTCTCCGCGCTCGACGTGTTCTGCCTGCCGTCGGTCCGCAACGAGGGTGTACCGCAATCCGCGCTGCAGGCCGGCGCGGCCGCGGTGCCCGTCGTCAGCACGGCCGTCGGCGGAATCCCGGAGGCCGTCGTACACGGCAGGACCGGCACCGTGGTGCCCCCGGGCGACGCGGGCGCCCTGGCGAGAGCGGTTTGCGACCTCATCGATGACCCCGCGGCGCGGAGTCGCTTCGGGCAGGCGGGTCGGGCGCACGTATCCGGTTCGTTCTCGGTCCATCGGATGCTTGATCTCACCGAGGAAGCGTACGCGGCAGCGCTTCGGTCTGCCGCCTTGAGCGGCGGATCCCGCGGCATCCAGCCAGGTCCATGACCGAGCGTCTTCCTGAGGCCCGGTTCACGGGGGAGCTGCCGGCGACGCTCGCACACAGGTTGCTGCACGCGCCCGGATCGCCGCCGGACCGCTGGGTCTTGTTTCTGCACGGCTTCATGGGCGCCGGCCGGAATTGGGCATCGATCGGCCGCGGGCTGGTGGGCGCGAGACCCGACTGGGGCGTGGTCCTCGTGGATCTTCGCCTGCACGGGGAAAGCCAGGGCTTTTCCCCACCTCACACCGTGGCCGCCAGCGCAACCGACGTCAATTCATTGGTGCTTCACCTCGGCGCCACCGAGGCGGTGATCGTCGGCCACTCGTTCGGGGGCAAGGTGGCGCTGGCTGCCGCGCGGTCGGGCGACACCGTCCTGCGGCAGGTCTGGGCGATCGACAGCACTCCGTCGGTGGGGAGGACGGAAGCAGGAGCGGCTCGCCTCCTGGCCTTGCTGGCCGGGCTGCCGGAACGGTTTGAAGACCGGTCCGTGCTGGTTGCGGCGGTGCGGGAGGCGGGCTTCAACGCCCATCTGGCCGAGTGGACGGCCACGAACCTGGCCAGGCGGCCTGATGGGTACGGCTGGAAGTTCGACCTGGCGTCTCTCGACCTGCTTCTCGAGGACTTCTATCGGGAGGACCTGTGGTCCGTGGTGGACCCGTCCGTGCCGGGGCGAGAGCTGTTTTTCATCCGGGCGACCCGCGGCTCGATCATGGACGACGCCGCGGCGGCGCGAATCAGGCGTCTGGAGGCGGATGGAGAATGCGTTCGGCTGATCGAGCTGGACGGCGGTCACTGGCTCAACATGGCGAACCCCGACGGGCTCCTGGAACTGCTGGTCCGGTTCCTGCCTCGCTGACCGGGCCACGCTGACCGACCGCAGTGCGCCGCGTCAGAAGATCTCTCGCCACGAACCGTCGATCGGGCGGACTGGATCGGTCCGGAGCCGGCGGCCCAGCAGGCTGGTCTGGCGGGCCGCGATCCCCGGATCGCCGGCGCTCGCACTCCCGACGGTCGCCCTGGAGGCGATCCTGTACACTGTCGTCACCGAATCCGCCTGGATGAGCTTGACGGCATGGACGGTGACCGTTCCGTTC
The DNA here is from genome assembly GCA_964602635.1 of uncultured Gemmatimonadota bacterium. Lineage (GTDB taxonomy): Bacteria > Gemmatimonadota > Gemmatimonadetes > Palauibacterales > Palauibacteraceae > Benthicola. The sequence goes on from CAZRRU010000131.1 coordinate 73,625, forward strand.
CCGATCTCCCACGAGGCTACGGACGGCTGTGTCCCGGAGGCCAGCCAGGTAGCCAGTCCGGCCTCCGCGAGGTGAAACGCCTGGCTCGACGCCGCGTGGCTGACGCCGATTCGCAGCTCTGCCCTGGCGGCGAGAAAGATCCCGGTCGCGCCCAGATAGAGTGCGGCGAGCACGACCAGTACGGCCACGAGGGCGAAGCCCCTCCGACTCCCCACGACGGCTGTGCACGGGTGCTTGCTGTTTGGCCGGTGAGTCAGGAGCATACGCTTCGGTGGTCCTATTCCCGCACCTGTCCGAGCGCCCGTCCAGTCTCGGAGTCCAGCGTCAACACCGAGTCAATTCGGCACGAACGTCCCTTTTGCGCATGGTCTTGGCTTTTTGCCACCTCGTCCCCTGTCGGGCGCCGCTCGCGGAAGTTTCGAATCGGGACGCCACGACCCCGTAAAATGCTTGCTCGCTTGTAGATAACACGATCGCGCGCCTCCGCTTGCCTGCATGGCAGCCGGTTTGCCCTCATAAGCCGGGAGAATTCATGGAAGGAGCGGAAGCCATGCAGTACAGCGCGACGACCGAGGCTCTGCTCCACGCGATCAAGAACGACGTTCGCAACCGCGTGGATGACATCGTGGACTACGCCGAGAACGCCGCGATGACGCTGACCTCGGAGAACGAGGTGGACGCGGTCCTGGAGCGGGCACTACTCGCGGTCGAGAAGACACTGTCCGAAGCCGCCCGGGCGATGGCGCGCGAGATCCACAGGGAGCGGATGTACTAGCGCTTCTCGTTGCTCGCGGTACTCCCTCATGTTATCGATATTCACGGGTGGATGGGTTTTCGTCCCGGGCAGCAACCGATTCTCGATACGCGCAATCTTTCGCATCGTGCCGCGCGTCCCGGGAGGGGGCGGCCACGATGTATATAAAGCAAACACGCGGAGTTACAGGCCTGGATACCCAGATCGGCCCGGTGGCCGCGTTCTTGCCGAATCCGGGAGACTGTGATATACCGCGTAGACGCGGTGGTCGGACGGGGATCGAGGCCTCTGGTCTCCCGCCGGGCCGCTGACCCGCGGAAGGCGGAGACGGAATGGACGAGAAGGAGAAGATGAGCGCACGAAAACGCGAAGCCAGAGCGGCCGCCTTCCAGTCCGACGCGGAGTCGCAGGATGTGACGGCCGGGAGCGATGGGGAGGGGCAGCCGACATGGTTGGACCGAGTGAGGGATATCGCCGCGCCGGAGCCTGACGAGCCGCTATGGACGCCGGAGCCCGTTGGCCCCTCCGAGCCCATGTGGGATGCCACTGACACGGTCGAACCAGCTCCCCCGGAAGCCTCCACGCTCGAAGTCTCGCCGCCCGAGCCGTCGGTTCCCGATCCTGGAGCGATTCCGGAGACTGCCGAGGCTGCGCTCGAGGAAAACGTCGGGCTGAGCGTGCGCCGCCTGCGCAAGGCCGCCATCGAGATGGCGGGCCGCGACGCCGAGGCAAGTCTCCCGGACCCCGGGGCCGAAGGCAGGGCCGAGTCGGAGGAGGAGCTGCGCGATCGCGCCGTTTCGTTGTTCCTCAACTGGCGGGCCAGGGAGCGCTCGCGCCTCAACTCGGTGGTCGGGGAGATGGAGGGACGGATCACGAGGATCCTGGCCGGCATTTCGCTGGACAACGATCGTTTCGGACGCGTCACGAGCGAGCTGTTCCGCCTGCAAAGGCGATGGGACATGAACCGCAGTGTCGTGGAGAACACGCTGGAGGAGGAAACCGAGGAGCAGGATGACCAGCCGGCCACCCGCCAGTTCAAGACGCACTGGTATGCGCTCGCCATCGGCTTCCTCGGCATCGTGGAATTCCTCGCCAACGCGCCTGTGTTCGGTGCGCTTCTTCCCCGCGATCCGCTGACCGAGCAGCAGTTGCGCTACGTCGCGGAGACGAGTGAGGGGTGGCTCGCCGGGGGCCTGCGGGTGGCGTCTCAGTTCATCCTCAGGCCGGACGCCGCCCTTCTGGCGGCTGGTGTGGTCACGTTCCTGTGCGTCCTCGCGCATTTCTTCGGCCACTCGCTTCGGTCACTGATGATGCACCAGTCCAGCCGCCGCACGGGCGAGACGCTGGGTAAGCGCTCGGCGGGCGAGTTCGTGGTGCCGATGATCCTGTCGGGGATCGGCCTGACGCTGGTGATCGGTGTCCTTTTCGAGGCGCGCGTCACCCTGGGTGAGGTCGCCGAGGATCGGTTCGCACAGGACAGCGCGAAGATCGAGGAGCTGCGACGCACGGCGAGCTGGCTCCGGGTGGACGGCAACCTCGTTGCCGCGAACGAGCAGGCAAACCGGGCCGACGACCTGGAAGCGCTCGCCAAGGAGCAGCGGGAGTACGCGGCATCGATGAGTGGGCTGAGCTTCCCGATCCTGCTGCTCAACACGACGCTCATCCTCGTCGCGATATCGGCTGCCTACTTCCATATGCGCGACAGGCGGCGAGATCGGTTCAACGACACGCCATTCGAGCGCCAGCGGCGCGAGCTGGTGGACCTCGGCGATTCGATTCAGCAGCGCGTGGCGGATGCCATGGGAGACGCGGTGCTTACCATCCGCGGCCTGACCAGCTTACTTTCCGAAACACCTCTGCGGGAGGCGCCCGCGCTGGCCAGCCAGCTCGAGGCGACGGTCGTAGCGTACCGGGCGGAGAACGGGCGGTTGCGAGGTCTGGACACCAGGGAGATACAGGCGTTCGCCGAGCCCGTCGAGCTGCAGCTCGAAGTGCAGGAGCGGGACATGCGTGACTTGCTGATGCGCGACCCGGAGAGCTACGAGAGCGAGCGCCGTGGCCTGCAGGAGACCTTCGAGAAGACTCGGGCCAAGTTCACGGAAGAGGCTACGGCATGGTGATCCGAAAGTCCTGGGTGCTGGCCTCCCTGCTCGGCGCGATGGCGCTAGCGGGCTGCGGCACACAGGAGGGCGCTGCGTCGGGTGGCGAGGGCGAAGGTGGAGTGGTCAAGCGATCGACGCCGCAGCTGGTGGTATTCGTCTACGATCGCTCGACCAGTATCTCGCACCATCAGCTCGATCTTGCACGCCAGCTCACGAACGACAGGATCCGCAAGCTGGATCACGGTGACCGGATCGCCGCTCACCAGCTGCTTCAGCTCTCTCTCGAAGAGCCGCCGCAGCGTTGGTCCGAGACCGTCCCGCAACGACAGTTCACCGAGCAGGCCATGATGCGGGACTCGGTGACCCGAGCTCGATTCCTCCGGGACGCCCAGGACTACCTCGTCGCGTTTACCGACACCACGAGTCGAGACAACATCGACGGTACGGACATCCTGTCGACGCTGCACGATGTGAGCGCCGACCTCCAGGCCGCACCTGGGCGCGAGGCCACGCTGTACATCTTCTCGGACATGCTTCAGTCGAACCGAAGCATCGACATGGAGGGACTGCGGAAGATGCCTCCGTCCGGCTGGATCGAACGCGAAAAGGCCAACGAAACGCTTCCCGATCTTTCAGGCCTGTGCGTATACGTGATCGGGGCCCGGGTGGACACGCGCGAGAGCCAGCGCGTGAAGGATTTCTGGCAGGAGTATTTCGAGGCGACGGGCGCCGCTTTCGAGTCGCGCAACTACACGCTGCGTCCGGTGGAGCTCCCCGAGCACCCCTGTACCTGAGACGTACGCGAGCGCCTCAGAACGGCTTGGTCCGGGCGAGCCAGGCGCCGATCACACCTAGAATCGGCGCCGCGATCCACACCAGGCGGCTCAGGTCGGGCCTCACCGTCGGCACCGCCAGCAAAGCCCCTACGGCCATCCAGATCCCCAACTTGGCCCACGTCCATCCTGGCATACCGGCGCCCATCGTTCCGGACGCTCCCAACCACCCGAACCCACCGAGCAGGATGAGGAACAATCCGACACCATAGGTGACGGTGGTCAGCCGCCGAGCCCCATTCGAGTCTTTTGTTCCCCCGTTGATGCCGTGCAGCGCCAGCCCGCCAAGCGACATGAAGACCATGAGGATTCCGGCAACGTGCACGAGCTTGTATGTGTCGGGTGACATCCAGACTGCTCCTCTCTCGGGTTCGGGACGGGTCCGACCGTGGGCGCCCCTGCGGCGCCGGCCGGTTCCGGGCTACCTTAGACGGATTCGCCGCCCGGGGGAAGAGGATGGCGCGGCGAGCGGTATGCCATTGAACAGGAGATGTCGCCGAATGAGTGATCCAATCTATCTGGCTCGTTCGACCGTGCGGAAGATCGAGGGTGTCCACCGTGAGGCGGAGATCGCCGCTGGGGTCCGATTCGAGATGGGGGTGCACGGGGCCATCAAGGAACACTACCGGCTGGAGGGGAAGAACCTGCCCCTTCCCGTGGACTACATCGTGGCCGCGACCGGGGGGTGAATGCTGGGCACACTCAACGGCGCACTGGAGGTGCGCGGGATCATCCTGGCGCCCGGGGACATCGTGGCCGAGGTGGAGGGCGTGAACGAGATGGTGGAGGGACTACCCGTACTCACCCGGATCGTCGTGCGCTACCGGCTCAGAGTCCCGGCTGCTGTCAGAGACAAGGTAGATCGGGCGCTCGAGCGCCACGCGTCGAAGTGTCCGTCGGCCGCCAGTCTGAGGGGCTCGGTATCGGTGGATTGGGAGGCCGAGGTCGAAGAAAGGACCTGACGGCCCTCGCGTCCTCTCCGCAAAACTCACCCATTGCTGCAAGGTGTGTCGGAAGCGCGCTTCGCCGCGCTTCCACGCGCCGCACTTCTATCTCCATGAATTGCCGGTAGTTGCGGGCTGTCGCGCACTCGGGGCCGCGAACCTGCGAGAATGCGGGCCTTGGCGGGCCAACCGACCAACGGGACGAGTTGTCCCATTTCTCGGGCCCGCAAGGGAGGATCCATGCGAAGGAACCGCCATCTGGTCAGCCGCGGCCTGATGTATCTGGGCCTGGCGGCTGTAGTGTTCACGGGTCTCGAGCTGGGGATCCGCATGGCGGCCGATGCGGCTGGTGTGTGGGGCATCGTGGCCGCATCCGTCCTGTTCCCTGCTACCATCGCCGCGGCGCCTCTATTCGCGCTCGCCGTCGGTCACTGGATTCCCGCACTGATCGTGTACGGAGGTGCCTTCGCAGCCGGTGCCCTGTACGCCAGAGATGAGCGTGACGGGCCGGCTCGCGGATCCTCCGTTACATCTTGATGTCGACCAGCTCGAACTCGTAGACCAACGTCGCGTTCGGCGGAATAGCCCCGGGCACGCCGCGGGACCCGTAGCCGAGGTTGGGCGGGACTACGAGCCGACGCTTGCCCCCGATCCGCATGCCGGTGACCCCTTCCTCCCATCCGGCGATCACGTCGCGTCTGGCCCCGAGCTGGAAGCTGCGGGCTTCTCCCGCATCGCTCGTGCTGTCGAACTGCTCTCCGTTGGGAAGCCAACCCGTGTAGTGCACGACCACCACGTGTCCTGAACGCGCGGAGAGACCCCTCCCCTCGACCAGGTCTTCGATGTACAGGCCGGATGGCGTCTGGTGCATGGCTGCGAGGTCGATTCCCAGCACTTCGGCGAACTCCGAGGGGACCGTGGACTCCACATGCTCGGTCGCGCCCTCGACCGGCCGCTCCGTCTTGCCCCGATCGCGTACGTCACAGCCCCATACGAGGGCCAGGGCGAGCAGCGGAGCTCCTCGCCTCAGAAGCGCCCTCAACGGTCGCATTCCGAACCGGCTGGCGAGCCTGCTACTCATCGGCCGCCGGGCTCCGAGCGCCGAGGTCGCGGTCCAGCATGAACAGCGCCGCGCCATCGGCTCCGAACATCTTCATGCGCTGGATGATCTCGTCGATGCTCGCCTCCTCCTCGACCTGCTCGGTGATGAACCACTGCAGCATGACCTGGGCGGGGCGGTCCTGCTCCTCGTGCGCGAGGTCGAACAACTCGTTGATGCGCGACGTGACGAAGCGCTCGTGCTCCAGCGACTGCTCCATGATCTCCAGCGGCGACCCGAACTCGAAGGGCGGCTTGTCGATCCCATGTAGCTCGACGCGTCCGCCCCGCTCGATGAGGAAGTCGTAGAATCGCATGCCGTGCTCGACCTCTTCCTGGGCCTGCATCCGCAACCAGTTGGCGAAACCAGTGAGGTTCCTGTCGGAGCAGTCAGCCGACATCGCGAGGTACATGTAGGCGGAGTACAGCTCGAACTTGATCTGCTCGTTGATGGCATCCTGGAGCTTCTGGCTAATCATCTCTCGTACCGTGATTCGCTTGGGTGAACTGAACGATGTACGGCGCCGTTGCCGCACGCTCCACAACCTGTCCGCTGTTCGGCGGGCCGGCAACCGGGGGGACGCCTAGCGCGCGGTCAGCCACCGATCCATACCGTCTTGACGTTGAGGAACTCGCGCAATCCGTAGATCCCAAGCTCCCGACCGTAGCCCGATCGCTTGATGCCACCGAACGGGAGTCTCGGATCGGACGCCACCATTCCGTTGACGAACACCGATCCTGCCTGAAGTCCTTCGATGAACCGGCCGGCGATCCCCACGTCCCCGGTCCACACGGCCGCGCCGAGGCCGAAATCGGTTGCGTTGGCAAGATCGAGCGCCTCGTCCACGCTGCCTACCCTGAATACCGGGGCGACGGGGCCGAACAGCTCCTCGACACCGGCCGGGCACTCCCGCGGGACCTCCGTCAGGACCGTTGGAGGATAGAAGAAGCCGGTCTCCGGCGGCATCACTCCTCCGGTGCGGAGGCGAGCGCCGGCCGTCACGGAGCGTTCGACCTGTCCGTGCAGCTCCGCGCGAATCGCCTCCGTCGCGAGCGGGCCGACATCCGTATCGGGTTCCATCGGGTCGCCCACGCGCAGGCTCTCCATGTGTTGGATGAACAGGCCCTCGAATTCAGCGGCGCAATCCTCGGCTACGATGAACCGCTTGGCCGCGATGCAGGATTGCCCGTTGTTGATGACTCGTGCCTGCACTCCGGTCCGCGCGGCCGCCTCGATGTCGGCGTCGCCGAGAACGATGAAGGGGTCGCTTCCTCCGAGCTCGAGGACGGACTTCTTGAGATGCTGCCCCGCCGCCCGCGCCACGGCCCGGCCAGCCGGTTCGCTTCCGGTGAGCGTGACCGCCGCGATCCGGGGATCCGCGACCAGAGCCTCGGCCCGCACTGCCGGAATCAGGAGTGATTGGAAGGCGCCGGCCGGGAATCCGGCTTCCAGGAACACCGACTCGATGGCGAGCGCGCATCCCGGCACGTTCGACGCGTGTTTCAGAAGACCCACGTTTCCGGCGACCAGGGCAGGAGCTGCGAACCGGAATACCTGCCACAACGGGAAATTCCACGGCATGACGGCCAGTACCACGCCGAGAGGCTCGAAGCGTACCCGGCTCTCTCGTGCTCCCGATGCGACGATCTCGTCCGCCAGGAACGCGGCTCCGTTCTCGGCGTAGTAGCGGCACACCCATTCGCACTTGTCGACTTCGGCGAGGGCTGAAGTCAGGGTCTTTCCCATCTCCGTGGTCATCAAGCGACCGAGCTCCTCCCGCCGGGCCCGCAAGCGGTCAGCCGCCGCCGCCAGCCACTCCGCCCGGCGCTCGACCGACAGCGCGGCGAACCCCGGCTGAATCTCGGTCGCTCGGTCCAGGAGGGCTTCGAGCTCCGCCTCGCTGGGCATGTCATATTCCCGCAGCACTTGCCCCGTGGCCGGGTTCACGCTCTTCATGGACATGTCGGTCCTGGTCCCGGTGGATATGAAACCGGCCGCCGGCGGGCGCCGTAAGAACCGCCAGAAGATAACCACGAACCAGCCGGAGAGCCCGTGCCCCGGGTAAGATCGAACATCCGCCCGTTTGCCCTGGCGTGCACCAGTTTGGCGTGCGTTGGACTCATCCAGCCTTCTTCCGTGTGTGCACAGGCGCATTCTCTGCCAACCGGGCGCGTCGCGCGTTCATCTGGGCCGGACACCATTCCAGCGGATACCTACGTGGACGAGGGCGCCCGCTACATGATCCAGCGAGCGCAGCAGGCACGCGGCACGGAGGCGGCGGGTCTCGCCAGCTACGAGGCGACGATCACGGAGCGCGTCTACGTGGGTCTTTCTGCCTCCCGATTCCGCCGCGAGCGGGGGCTGTTCCTGAGCGAGCAGATCGCCCGGGTGCGGTGGGACTCGGCCGGCACCGAAACGTACCGGTGGCTCGGCAGCCGGCAGGAGGTGCCCATCATCGGTGACGCGGTCGAAATCGACGAAGGCTGCCGGACCCGGGACGGAGAATCGACCCGGTGTGGTGAGAACCCGGACGACCTCATCCCTCTCGATCCGGAAGCGGACCGCCTTATGATGGGCGGGGAGACGTTCCTCCACCCCCTGGCTGACACGGCGGGCTTCCACTACCGGTTTTCTTCGGGTGATACGATCCGGATCGTCCTTCCATCCAGCGGCCGCGAGATCACTCTCGTGCAGATCAATATCGAGCCGCGACGGGTAGAGTTCGGGCTGTTGGCGGGGGCCGTGTGGTTCGACAGAGAATCCGCGGCCCTGGTGCGGGGTGCCTATCGGCCGGCGCGCGACTTCAACCTGGAGATCGACGAGCCCAACGATGCCAAAGAGGTGCCCGGGTTCATCAAGCCGATTACCGCCAGCGTCGATCACATGATCGTCGACTACGCGCTGCAGGAACTGCGCTGGTGGCTTCCGTGGCGCATTCGGTTCGAAGGAGAGGGCCGAGCCGGTGCGTTGCTTCGGGTGCCGGTCGCGGTCGAGATCACGGTCAAGGACTACTCGCTCAACGAGGTCGACACTCTGGACGTGGCCCAGGAGGATCTGCCTCCGGGATGGGAGAGGCGCACGCACGAACGCGAGCTGGACGATGGAACGAAGATCCGGGAGGTCGTAATTCTCCCGCCTCGCGACTCGCTCCGGAACTCACCTCTCCTGTCCCACGACTTCTTTGCGGGCGAGCCGCTGAGCTTCAGCCGGGCGGAGATCGAGCGCATGGAACAGGAGCTGGACCAGGTCACGGTGGCCAGCGCCCTGCCCACCCCGGCCCTGTCGAGGTTCGGGATCTTCCGATACAACCGTGTCGAGGCCCTGAGCGCCGGACTGCGAAGGGAAGGGCCTGTGGCAGGCATGACCGGGTGGGGAGAGCTTCGGCTCGGGATCGGTGACTTGATTCCGAACGTCGAACTCGGCCTGCGCGAGGACCTGCCGGGCGGGTCCGTCGAGGCGTCAGCCTACTACCGGCTGCAGGCGGTCAACGACTGGGGCAATCCTCTCAACCTCGAGAGCTCGATCAACGCACTCCTGTTCGGCGCAGACTACGGTGAGTACTACCGGGCAGGCGGAGTCTCCATCGGGCTCAGGAACGAGACGGGTCGGGTCCGGCACGAGGTCACCGCTTTCGCCGAGTCCCATTGGTCGGAGAAGAAGAACACGAACTTTTCGCTGGCCAATCTTCTCGGGCGGTCCGACCCGCCGCCGAACATCGAAGCGGACGAGATCTCGATTGCCGGCCTGGCCGGGCGTTTGCGCACCCAGGCCGGAGTGGATCCCGGCAAGCCCATCACCACCGGATCCGTCTGGGGTGAGGTGGGCGTCGGCGACGTGGAGTACGCGCGCATCGCCATAGGGGCCACGGCGACCCTCCCGCTGTTCTGGAGACTTGGCGGCAGTCTCGAGTGGTCCGTCGGGACCACGTTTGGGGACGTGCCCACCCAGCGCCTGTACTATCTTGCCGGGCCGCAGACGGTTCGTTCGTTCGAGCCGGGCCAGATCGCCGGCGAAGCGTTCTGGCTGGCGCGCGCCGAGCTGGCTGTCGGATATCCACTGTTCCGGTTTGTGGGGTTCAGCGATTTCGGCTCAGCCGGTGAACTGTCCGATCTGGGGTCAGCCGATCCGTTCGTCGCCGTTGGCGGGGGGCTTTCCCTCCTGGACGGCCTGCTGCGGGCGGATCTGGCGCGAGGAGTACACGGTTCGGGGCCGCTGCGCTGGCAATTCCTGCTGTATCTCGACGCCCTCATGTAGCTGACTTTACACCCGGCTCAGTGACGGCGGTGCTCAGCCGGTCAACTCGACCAGCCGTGGAAGCACGACTCCGGCCGGGCCCAGCAAGCTGACATCGGCCACGTGGCTGATCGGAGTGGGCTCCAGGTTCACCTCGATGATCCCGGCGCCCCGCGATCCCGTCATTCTGGCGAACGAAGCGGCCGGCTCCACCAGGCCGGACGTGCCGACCACGAGCATGACCTGGCATTCGCGCATCGCCTCGTCCGCGGCGACGAGTGCGAAGTCGGGCAGGTTCTCACCGAACCATACCACCGCCGGGCGCAGCATGTCGCCGCACTCGGGGCACGACGGAACGGCCTCGGGCGGTAGATCGCTGGAGGCGCACCGGTAGGAGCAGACCCGGCACCGGACCTGCTCCAGCGACCCGTGCAGCTCCGTGACGTTCTCGCTGCCGGCGGCACGGTGAAGACCATCCACGTTCTGCGTTATCAGCCAGAATCGATCGCACCGGCGCTCGAGCTCGGCCAGGGCGCGGTGGCCATCGTTGGGCTCGATCCCGGCCAGGCTCGCGATCCGGAAGCGATAGAACTCCCACACCGCCTCCGGGTCCCGCTCGAACGCTCCCGGGGTGGCCAGGTCCATCGCCGACCGGCCGCGCCAGAAGCCCCCGGCGCCGCGGAACGTCGGCACTCCGCTCTCGGCTGAGATGCCGGCTCCCGTGAGCACGGCCACACGCCTCGCCCGGGACAGCATTCCAGATGCCGTGCGCATGCTGCCCTCGTCCACGCCGTTCATGGCCATGACCTCCGGTCACTGGTGAAACGCGTGTCTCTTCCTGCAAGTTATCCCGCCATGCGAAACCTCGTAATCCTGAATCCAGTCGCCGGCGGCCGGGAGGACACGCGCGACCTGCATCGTCTCATCGGGCGGAAGATCGAAGGTGACTTCGTGACCACCGCGAACAGCGGAGATGCCGTGGCCATCGCCACCGAGGCGTGCCGCGCGGGGTACGGATCCGTCGTCGCGGTCGGGGGCGACGGAACGGTCCGAGAAGTGGCCATGGGATTGCACCTCGGCGGTGGCGTGCCGCGCCTCGGAATCGTGCCGGCCGGGACAGGGAACGACCTCGCCTTCTCGCTCGGCGTACCCGCGGATATCGAGCGGGCAGCAGACGTGGCGGTAGGCGGCAGAACCGTCGACCTGGATTTGATCCGCGCGTCCAGGAGCGATGGGGCGGGGGAGCCACGCTTCCTGGCCAACGCCGCGGTGGCTGGATTCGGCGGGCGAATCGGCGATCGCATGAGCCCGACGCTGCGCCGTAGGTTCCGTCCTATCGCGTATCCCCTCGCCGCCCTGGGCCAGGTCCGGGATCTGCGTCCCCACTCCGTGCGGCTGGAGATCGACGGCCGGAAGATCGAGACCAGGGCCCTGATGATCATCGTGGCGAACGGCGAGTACGCCGGCGGTCGCATCCGCTTCGCTCCGGGAGCGTCCACCGCTGACGGACTGCTGGACCTGGTGCTCGTCCACGCCGTGAGTCCTCCGAAGCTCGTGACCCTGGTACCACGTGTCCTATCGGGCCGGCACACGGGGCACCCCGCCGTTTCCATGTTCCGTGCTGCCAGCGTCCGAATCGAGTCTGAGCCACCGATGTGGATCAATCTCGACGGCGACACCTGGCGGGCCGGCAATTCCTCGTTTGAGGTCGTTCCCGCCGCCATTCGAGTGGCCGTTCCCTGACGGGCAACGCTGACTCCGTTCTCACATGTCCAAGCTTGCGGAGGAACACGGGCCGCCGCCCGTCGTCGAGCTGGAGCCCCGAGCCGGGGTGAGACGAACGCGAAAACGAGGAGCGTGGAAGATGAGCGTGAAGGTATGGGGATTCGTCGCCGCGGCGACGCTGGCAGGTGCCGTGGCCGTGGCCGGGACGCTGAGCGCGCAGGAGAAGCCCGACTCGGAGAGCCGGGTGCGCGTGCTCGCGTTCAGCCAGGGAAGCTACCTGGGCGTGTTCATAGCCGATGTGACGGCCGAGGATGTCGAGAGACTGGATCTCCCGGAAGAGCGCGGCGTGCGGATCAGCGGGGTGGCGGACGAGGGTCCGGCCCGTGATGCCGGCTTGCAGGAGGACGATGTGATCGTGAGTTGGAACGGGGATCGAATCGAGGGCGAAGCGCAGCTTCGCCGGATCCTGGGAGAGACACCCGCGGGACGCACGGCTTCGCTCGGCGTCATTCGCGCGGGCTCCGAACGAACCGTTGCGGTCGAGCTCGGCCATCGCGGGGGTCCCGGGGGCGCGTTCAGCTTTCGCTCCGGCTGGGACGAGGATCAGGCGATCGAGCTTCGCGAGCAGCTCGAGAAGACCCGCGAGCACCTCGGAGACGTGAGGGTCCATATTGGCGAGATGCCGCACGTCATGACCTTCATGTCGATGCGGGGCGGGCGACTGGGCGTCGCTATCCAGACGCTGGAGGGCCAGCTCGCCGAGTATTTCGGCCTCGACGATCGCGCCGGCGCGCTGATCACCAACGTTCGCGAGGACTCGCCGGCAGCTGCGGCGGGTCTGAAGGCAGGTGACGTGATTGTCGCAGTGGCCGGTGAGGACGTGGAGTCCCCATCTGAAGTGTCGCGATTGGTGTGGGACGCCGATGCGGGACCTGTCGCCATTCGGATCCTGCGGGATCGCCAGGAACGCACGGTCACCGTCGATCTTCCCGAGTCTGAGAACACCTGGCGGTCCGAGGACGGGGAGATGAACGGCTTCTTCTTCGGGCCCGAGGACTTCGACATGGAGTTCGACGTCGACGACGCGCACGTGGAGTGGGCGGAGCCGCTCCGGGAGCTGTCCCGCCTCGAGGTGTTCAGGTCGCCCGAGGGACCGGTGAACTGGGTGCCCATGCGGTCCGTGCGGCCGGTGCGGCGCTCTCTGTCGATCTGAGCGCAGTCGAGTGGGGGCGATCGCTCGGCCGCCCCCGCTCGACTGCAAGCTGCGCACGTCTCTACCCATGATTGTCGGGACTCACCGCGCCCGCTAACCTGTCGTCCATGTCGAACGGACAGGATCCCCGCGAGATCATCACTCCGGATGCCTTTTCGGTGTCCCGGGACCTGTTGGGTCTTCCCCTGGCCCATCCGTGGCGCCGGGCCGTGGCGATCCTCATCGACCTTGTGCTGATCGCCCTCCTGGCCAACGCGAAGTCGGTACTGTTCGCACTCGCGGGCGGGACGTTTCTCTTCTGGCTCGCGTTGAGGGGGCGGAAGGCAGGACTCGGTTCCACGCTGGCGCGGTCCACGATCGGATGCGGCGGCGCCATAACGGTCTTCGTCGCCGTGGTGGCGATCTGGGGCACGATGTTCCTGGATGAAGACACGGTCTTGACCGACATCGGAGGGGAGGGCGGAGAGGCCGTGCCGCTGACGGTCGGCGCGGCGAGGGACTTCGGATCCATGCTGTTCACCGAGGACACTATCGAGGCGGGGGAGGCGGCCGCCCGACTGGTGCGCCGCCTGGAAGACGATGGGGTCTCTCCGGAGCAAATCCGGGAGATGCTGGCAGATGTCACGGTCGATGGCGACAACGAGCCGGTGATCCGCGCGATCGAGAGGGTCATCGGAGCGGAGGAGGCTTCGCAGGAGCCGGAGTACGGGGAAATGAGCCTCGATTCGCTACTCGAGGCCTATAACTCGGCCCTCGCCGCGGGCGACACGGCCGGCGTGCAGAGCACGGCGCCCGTCCTGGGCCGTCGTCTCGCACAGGACGACTGGAACGCCGCCGAACGGGAGATCGGGCGTCTCGAGGCGCGGAGCGATCGGCTGGCCGCCGACCTGGACGAGACGGAGCAGCTGCTGGAGGCCGAGCGCGACAAGGGGATCATCGCCACCGTCATAGGTTTCCTGGACGAGCTGGGGCTGGGGATCGGCTGGTCCGGCCTGTACTTCACGTTTCTCACGGCCTTCTTCCGTGGCCGCACGCCTGGCAAGCGGCTATTGGGAATTCGCGTGCTCCGACTCGACGGCTCTGCCCTGAGCTACTGGATCGCCTTCGAGAGATTCGGCGGATACGCGGCCTCGTTGTTCACCGGAATGGAAGGCTTCCTGCGGATCCTGTGGGACCGGAATCGCCAATGCCTGCAGGACAAGCTCGCGGAGACCGTCGTGATCCGGGAAACAAGAGAGGCCCGCGCCCAGCTGGCCGTGGGAGCAGCCAAGCGCGGAACCTCAGAAAAACCCTGGAAAGGCGGGCCGATCCCCGGTACCTGAGCCCTGCCTCAGTTCCGGTTCAGCCGGATGTCCCCCGATCCGGTGTCCACTTCGAGCGATCCACCGCCGGTTCCCACCCGACCCTGCACGTAGTCGTCGTGCATCTCTTCGACAGTCAACGGGAAGTCCGAGTGAATGTCACCGGAGCTGGTGGCCAGTTCCACGCTGGATTCCCAGGAGCTCGGAAGCGTGAACGTCACGTCGCCGGAGCCGGTGTCCGCCGACACATCGGACGGGCTCGATTGGAACGCGATCTCGACACTCCCGGAGCCTGTGTCCACCTGTACCTGCATGGCTTCGACGCTCCGGAAGGTGACGTCGCCGGACCCCGTGTCCACATTCAGTTCGCCAACGGCAATATCGGCGCCCGTGACATCGCCCGAGCCCGTATCCGCCATGAGATCGCCGCCCGACACGTTGTCGGCGGCTACGTCTCCCGATCCCGTATCCAGGGTCACGTCGCCACGTGCGCCGTCGATCGCCACGTCGCCGGAGCCGGTGTCGAGCACCAGCCGGCCGGAGGTGCCGGAAGAACGGACGTCCGCGGACCCCCCGCTGACCGTGAGATCGCCGTCTACGTTGGAGACGATCACTTCCCCGGCCGCCAGGTAGATGAGCACCGTCTTCCCGTTGGGGATCCTGATGTCCAGGTCGGCGTGAGCATCGAGCCCGCCTCCGTCCTCCCGGATCTTCACTTTGCGACCACGGTCGGAGCCTCCGCGATAGAACGTCCCGTCGTCCCGGACGTGCAGCTCGGTGCCGCCTCCGGCGAACGCGATCTCATCACCGGGATACACGACGCGCAGCGCGTCTACGCTTCCCACGCCGTCACTGTCGAGATCGACGGCTCCGGTCGCCACCTGGAGTTGCCCTGCGTCAGCGCCACCTCGTCTCACTTCCACCGTGACTACCGGGCCGCCCCCTGTCACGTTAGCGGTGCCAGCGAGATTCCATACCGCTGCCGGGTCGCCGGTGAGCTCGTAGGTCTCCTGTGCTGATGCGGACGCCGCGGGGACCGCCACGGCCGCAGCCGCCACCAGGGTGCCGTACCTGACGATCCGCTGAATTGAGTCTGACTGCCACATCGCATGGGCCTCCTGAGGTTGCCGGGTGATGACGCGTCGCAACGGACCCGCCCTCTAATGGACAGGGTACGCAAGCGAAAGGTTGACGCCACCTCCGGCGCTCCGGACCGGCGGCGGACACGGTCGCGGAGACGACGGGTACGGGGCCGACACTAGCCGCGGGGTTCGCATGCTGCAATCGTATCGGGAGGACTCGAGCGCCGAGCGGATGGGTCACCAGCCAGATGAGGCGAAGCATGGAAGTACAGTTCTGGGGAGCGGCCAGGGAAGTGCCCGGCTCGATGCACCTGCTGAAGGTAGCGGGCCGGCGGATTCTATTGGACTGCGGCCTTTACCAGGGACGCCGAAAGCACGCATTCGAGCGCAACCGGGATTTCCCGTTCGAGCCGTCGTCGATCGACGCGGTGGTGCTCAGCCACGCGCATATCGATCACTGCGGCAATCTCCCGACCCTGGTGCGGGCAGGCTTCAAAGGGAAGATCTACGCCACGCCGGCGACCCGCGACCTGTGCCGGCACATGCTGGTCGATTCCGCCCACATACAAAAGTCGGACGTGCGGTACGTGAACCGGAAGCGCAAGCGACAGGGCAAGCGGCCCTTCGAGCCCCTGTACCTGATCGGGGATGCTCGCAAGGCGCTCGCCCGGTTTCGCCCGGTACACTACGGGCGTGCGTTCGAGCCGGCGCCTGGAATCCGGGCCACTTTCATCGATGCCGGCCACATCCTCGGATCCGCCTCCGTGATTCTCGATCTCACGGAGGGAAGTCGCACGCGCCGTCTCGTGTTCTCAGGCGACATCGGCCGCAGGGGTCTGCCGATTCTCCGCGATCCGCAGATTCCCGCAGATGCGGACTACGTGATAATGGAGAGCACCTACGGTGATCGGGAGCATGAACCGCCGTCCCAGGCACGTGAGTACCTGCTGAAGTACGCCGAGTCCACCTTTGAGGCAGGCGGCAAGTTGCTCGTCCCCGCGTTCGCCCTCGGACGAACGCAGGAGGTCGTGTACCGATTGAACCAGCTGTGGGAGGACGGCGAGTTGCCGCCGATGGATGTGTTCGTGGACAGTCCTCTGGCCATCAACGTGACCGAAGTCTACTCCGATCACCCGGAATGCTACGATCGGGAGATGCTGGATACGATGGCGACCGACTCGGACGGCGACCCCCTCGGTTTCCGGCGACTGCGCTACGTGCGCGCGGCAGAGGAATCGAAGGCCCTGGACGCTCGCAAGGGACCGGCGATCATCATTGCCGCGTCAGGTATGTGCGAGGGCGGTCGCATCCTGCACCACCTGAGCCACTACCTGCCGAGCCGCAACACGACCGTTCTTTTCGTCGGCTATCAGGCTCAGCACACCCTGGGGAGGCGCCTGGTGGAGGGGAACCGCGAGGTCCGGGTACTGGGCGCCCCGGTTGACGTCCGCGCCCGCGTGGAGCGCGCGGACTCGTACAGCGCCCACGCCGACCGCACGGGGCTCATTCGCTGGGCCGAAGCGGTACGAGATCGGGGGCGGGTAGTACGGTACTTCCTCGTGCATGGAGAAGCGGACAGCGCGATGGCGCTTGCCGGGGATCTACGATCGGCGGGCACGGCCGACGTGGAGGTGCCGGAGCGGGGAAGCAGGTTCGAGCTGACCTGAGCCGGATCGCCCGCTCACGAACCGTCGGCGGCCCACTCCTCGAGGTTGCCTCGGATGAGGGCCACCGCTTCGTCTACGGTGTCCACGCAGAACAGGATCTCGAGATCTTCGGGATCGGCCAGATTGCCGTCGTCCGACAGCCAGTGCTTCCGGCCCCACTCCACGAGGTCCCTCCACATCTCGCCCACCATGATGAGGGGGCGTCGTTTCAGGTGACCGACCTGGCACAGCTGCCAGACGAGCAGCGCCTCCAGGGTCGTGCCGATCCCACCGCGCATGACCACGAAAGCGCTGGACAGTTGGACGAAGTGGTGCAGGCGCGAGAAGAAGGTCCCGTGGTGATACAGCTTCTCTACGAACGGATTGGGGGCCTGCTCGTGCGGAAGCTCGACGTTGAGGCCTATGGAATAGGTACGGTTGGCCACGTCTCCAAGTAGCTCGCCTTCGTTCGCGGCTTGCATCAATCCGGGGCCGCCCCCCGTGATGATGTCGCACCCCATCGCGGCCAGCTCCTGGGCCAGCCGGCGGACCTCGAGGTACAGCTCGTCGCCCGCATGCATGCGGGAGGAGCCGAAGATCGTCACCCGATAGTACGTCGGGCGAGGAGGCATGACCGCCGCGAGGCCGTCGACGACACCCCACAGCTCACGCAGCGACACCTCCATCGCCTTGTACATCTGGCGGGAGGCCTCCGGTGAAAGGGCCGGGGTCTCGATACGCAGCGCCTGAAGCCGCTTCGCCCCGTCGTCGCCGCCGTCTGGTTCCGTCATGCTGTTGTTCCTCGCTTTCGCCGTGTGTCGAAAGGTAAGCCGGTTGCGGCGCTCTCTCCAGAGCGACGAAGGCGGGACAGGAAGGCCCCGTCATCGCCGCGGCACACGATCTCGACCTCCCAGCCCGCTCTCGTGGCCAGAATCGACAGCGTGTCGGGATCGATGTACAGCTGGCTGAACGGATCGCCCCGCTGACCGTCGAACTCGAGTTGGAACTGAATCTCGCCCACGTACCGGCCGTCTTCCCGGCAGGCCAGCCGCACCCCATCCGAGGTGCGCCAGTCGGACGCGAAACGCCGCATGTCCGCAGAATCGGCGATGACTTGACCGCCCGGGGTTACGATGTCGTCCAGGCCCGAGAGAAATCGGTCGAGCCCGGCAAGTGTCTCTGGCAGTCCCCAGCCGTTCATGAGCATCAGCACCGTATCCCATCTTTCTGCCGGCAGTTGGAACACGCTGCCAGGCCGGACGTCGGTCACGCCCCGGCGGCGCAGCAGTTCCACTAGCTCGGGAAGGATCTCGACCGCACAGGTCGAATGCCCACGCTCCTGCAGGGCCAGCGCATGGCATCCGGCCCCTGCGCCCACGTCGAGCACCCGGCCGGTGCACAGGTCCAGGGCCGTGCGTTCCAGGAGCGGGAGCCCGTCCTCTCCCCGGAAGAACCACGCGGCCGGCAGGAGGTCGGAATCTCCCAGGTCGTCCACCACGAGGATGCTCGCGTCCTTGTTTCCCCTCTCGAACGAGAGCAGCGCCCGGGCGTGAGGCTCCCAGCACGCCCGCATACGGGACGTCACCCTGCTCTCGCCATCGGCTACCGCCACGCAACCTCACTCTTCTTCTGAACACGACGGGCTCGACCGTGGAGCCAGGTGCCGTCGCGCCGCCGCCGTCGTACCTTGCCATACCCCATTCGAGGAGCCACCCGTGGATCCCGACTGCCCGTTCTGCGATCCTCCACCCGACCGCGTCTGGATCGGCTACGACCTGACGATCGCGACGCCGGACATGTTCCCGGCCGCTGAAGGCCACACACTGGTCCTGCCGCGCCGTCACGTCCAGAGCGTGTTCGACCTCGAGGGCGACGAGTGGGACGAATTGTGGGATCTGGTCTCGACGGTGCGCGACGAATTGCAGTCGCTGCATCGGCCCGACGGCTTCACCATAGGCATCAACGACGGGCTCGCTGCCGGGCAGACCGTCGACCACGCGCACGTGCACGTGATCCCGCGTCACCTGGGCGACGTGGCTGATCCGACCGGAGGATTGCGCGGTATCCTGCCTCACAAGGCCAGGTACTGGGAACGCTGAGATCCGACCCCGGCGCTCAGCCGGGCGGAAAGTCTTTCAGCAGCTTGGCGACGGCGTCCTGGACCGTTGTCACTCGCTGCTCCGGCGAGTCCATTTCATCGATCGTCTTCGAAGCGCTGCCGCGCCATACGAGTTCGTTCGATTCGCGATCGATCACGTCGAGGATCAACGTTCCTTCGCTGTACGTTCGGACGGTAGTGGTCGTCATGCCGCCACCCCAGTAGCCTCCCCACCAGCCGCCGGCTCCGTATCCGTACGTATCGTACTGTTGCCGGTCCTGCGTCCCCGTGTGATATGCGATGAGGACGTCGGCCGAGCCCGGTCGATCGGCCTTCCTGAGTCCCTTCGCGGTGAGGTCTTCATCAATGGCGGCGTACATTCGGCGCAGCATGATCTCGCTCACGCCTCCTTCGAGGCCCTGCTCCATCCAGGCGTACGTCGAGAGACCACTGAAATCGTAGGATTGATCCCAGTCCGACGTCGTCGAGATGCCGGAGCAGCCGGCGACGGCGAGTCCCAGACCGGCGATAGCTATCCATTTCCTCATCGTGCTCTCCCGGAGCGGGTAGGTGCGAATCCGAGCCCCAGTCTAATCCCCCGATCGGAGGGCAACAACACCTGCCGGATTGGCGCGAATCTCGGCCCGCCGGGAAGGGCTCATACTTGCCTTGTGACAGCGTTCACGTGTCGATATCATGCGGAGTTATCCTCACCGATCCTCGCTCTGAGGAGTGACCTATGAGACGGGTTTACTCCCTGTACAGCACCTCGGTCGGCAAGAAGTACACGATGGCTGTATCGGGTGCGATCTTCGTGTTGTTCGTGATCGTCCACATGTTCGGCAACCTCAAGGTCTATCTCGGGCCCGAGGCATTCAATCATTACGCGGAGGGACTGCGTGAGTTCGGAGAGCCCTTCCTGGGCTACGAGTGGTTTCTGTGGGTCTTCCGGGTCGGCCTCGCCGTCTTTCTGCTGATTCACACCGTAGCCGCGTGGCAGACGTCCAGGCAGAGCTGGGCCGCGCGGGGGCAGAAGTACAAGAAGAAGGACAACCTCGTGTTCCATTACGCCTCGCGCACCATGCGCTGGGGCGGCGTGGCCCTCCTGCTCTTCGTCGTGTACCACATTCTCCACCTGACAACGGGCACGCTGCACCCGGACTTCATTCCCGGAGATGCGTACCACAACTTCATCACCGGATTCCGCTCCCTGCCCGTCGTGGCCGTGTATTTCGTGGCCATGATCGCGTTGGGCCTGCACCTGTACCACGGGATCTGGAGCGCTTTCCAGACCATGGGCCTGGACGGACCCCGCATCAAGAAATGGCGCGAGCCGATGGCTCTTGGTGTGGCCCTCGTGGTGGTGCTGGTGAACCTGTCATTCCCGGTGGCCGTCTTCACCGGGATCATTCCGTAGAAGGGAGGGAGACATGGAGCTGCGCTCGAAGGTCCCCTCCGGTCCCATCGACCAGAAGTGGACGAAGCACAAGTTCGACATGAAGCTGGTGAACCCGGCCAACAAGCGGAAATACCACGTGATCGTGGTGGGCTCCGGACTCGCCGGGGCGTCCGCTTCCGCGACGCTGGCAGAGCTCGGGTACCACGTGAGCTGCTTCACCTACCACGACAGCCCGCGGCGGGCGCACAGCATCGCCGCGCAAGGCGGAATCAACGCGGCGAAGAACTATCAGGGAGATGGAGACAGCATCTTCCGCCTGTTCTACGACACGGTGAAGGGCGGCGATTTCCGTGCCCGCGAGGCCAACGTGTACCGACTGGCCGAAGTCTCGAACGAGATCATCGACCAGTGCGTGGCGCAGGGAATCCCGTTCGCCCGAGAGTACGGGGGCCTGCTGGCGAACCGCTCGTTCGGCGGTGCGCAGGTCTCACGAACGTTCTACGCCCGCGGCCAGACCGGGCAGCAGCTCCTTCTGGGCGCCTACCAGGCCCTGATGAAGGAAGTGCACCGGGGCCAGGTCCAGCTCTACAACCAGCACGAGATGCTGGACTTGATCATGGTGGATGGACAGGCCCGGGGGATCGTCACCCGTCACCTGGTGACCGGCAAGATCGAAGCGCACCTGGCCGACGCGGTAGCCCTGGGCACCGGCGGGTACTCCAACGCCTTCTACCTGTCCACGAACGCCATGTACTGCAATGTCACGGCAGCCTGGCGGGCCTACCGCCGCGGCGCGGGCTTCGCGAATCCGTGCTACACGCAGATCCACCCGACCTGCATCCCGGTGGCCGGTGACTACCAGTCGAAGCTCACCCTGATGAGCGAATCCCTGCGCAACGACGGTCGCATATGGGTGTCTCAGAAGGTGGAAGACGACCGGGCTCCCGGCGACATCCCCGAGGACGAGCGCGACTACTACCTGGAACGCATGTATCCGGCCTTCGGGAACCTGGTTCCTCGGGACCTGGCGTCCCGCCGTGCCAAGGACATGTGCGACCAGGGGAAGGGCGTGGGCGACACCAAGCTCGGCGTGTACCTCGACTTCGAGGACGCGATCCAGCGCCTCGGCGCGGACGTGATCGAAGCGAGGTACGGCAACCTGTTCGAGATGTACGAGCGCATCACGGGTGAGGACCCTTACAAGGTGCCCATGCGAATCTATCCCGCGCCGCACTACACGATGGGCGGTCTGTGGGTGGACTACAATCTCATGACGACGCTTCCCGGGCTATACGCGATCGGCGAGGCGAACTTCTCGGATCACGGAGCCAACCGGCTCGGGGCCAGCGCCCTCATGCAGGGCGTGGCGGATGGGTACTTCGTCCTTCCGTACACGATCGCCGACTATCTGGCGCAGGCAAGACTGGACCCGGTCCCCGAGGATCACGCCGAAGTCCTCGGCACACTGGAAGAGGTCCGGTCGCGCAACGCCCGCCTGCTGGCCCTCGACGGCGACCGAACCATCAACTCGTTCCACAAGGAGCTGGGACGCATCGTCTGGGACTATTGCGGGATGGGGCGCAGCGCGGCCGGGCTCAAGGAAGCACTTGAGAAGATCCCGGTGCTGAGGCAGGAGTTCTGGGAAAACGCGAAGGTCGTGGGCGACGGGGAGTCGATCAACCAGACTCTCGAGCGTGCTGGCCGGGTGGCGGACTTCCTCGAGCTGGCCGAGGTCATGTGCCTCGACGCGCTGGTTCGCGAGGAGTCGTGCGGCGGCCACTTCCGCGAGGAGTACCAGACGCCGGAAGGAGAGCCCAGGCGTGACGACGAGAACTTCACACACGTGACCGTGTGGGAGTACGCCGGCGCCGACGAGGCACCCCGGGAACACAGGGAGCCCCTGGAGTTCGAATACGTTCCTCCCACGCAGAGGAGCTACAAATAATGAAACTCAAACTTCATGTGTGGCGGCAGGCCGAGGCGTCTGCCAGCGGACACTTCGTGACGTACGAAGCGGATGCCAGCGAGCACATGTCCTTCCTCGAGATGCTCGACGTCGTGAACGAGGAGCTCGAGTCGAAGGGTGAAGATCCGATCGCGTTCGACAGCGACTGCCGCGAGGGGATCTGCGGCACGTGCGGGATGGTGATCAACGGCCGGCCGCACGGACCGTGGAAGCGCACGACGGTGTGCCAGCTCCACATGCGCGAGTACAGCGATGGCGATGAGATATGGATCGAGCCGTGGCGGGCAGACGGATTTCCGGTGCAAAAGGACCTGTTCGTGGACCGGTCCGCCTTCGATCGGATCGTCGCGGCGGGCGGCTACATCAGCGTCCGCACCGGAAGTGTCCCCGAGGCCAACGTAATCCTGGTCGGGCAGGACAACGCCGAAAAGTCGATGGACGCGGCCTCGTGCATAGGGTGCGGCGCCTGCGTGGCGGCCTGCCCGAACGCCTCCGCAATGCTGTTCACGTCGGCGAAGGCAGCTCATCTGAACCTCCTCCCGCAAGGGCAGCCGGAGCGCTACGGCCGCGTGCTCGACATGATCCTGACGATGGAGGCCGAGAGCTTCGGCACGTGCACGAACCACGGCGCGTGCGAGAACGCCTGCCCGAAGGAGATCAAGATCGATGTAATCGCGATGCTGAACCGCGATTACATGAAGGCGCTCCTGAAGGCGAGCTGAAGCGAAAGGGCGGCGTCTTCAGAGCCTCCTTCAGGGAGAGAAGATGAGCTTTTGCGAGACTCAGCTCGACCGACTCGCACCGCTGTGGGAGCGTATGCTGAGCCACCCGTTCCTCGTGCAGACGCGCGACGGCACCATCCCGCACGACACGTTCGCCTCGTGGATGAGGCAGGACTACCTGTTCGTGGAGGCTGCGATTCCCTTCCTGGCCGCCTTGATTCCCAAGGGTCCTGCCAGCCACTGGGAGCCCATGACGCAGGCGATTGGGGCGTTGATCCGGGAGCTGCGGCTGTTTGAAGAACGCGCA
Source organism: uncultured Gemmatimonadota bacterium (assembly GCA_964602635.1). Taxonomy (GTDB): domain Bacteria; phylum Gemmatimonadota; class Gemmatimonadetes; order Palauibacterales; family Palauibacteraceae; genus Benthicola. Next base: position 97,049 of record CAZRRU010000131.1, read on the forward strand.
GAGGCAGTGGGAGTGGAGATCAAGGGCACCCGGCCCTCCTTCACCACGCACGCCTACATCCAGTTCCTCCTGGCCACGGCTCAGAACGCGTCGTACGAGGAGGCCTATACCGTGCTGTACGCCGCCGAGAAAGCCTATCACGACTCCTGGAGGATGGTCCGCGACGGACTGGACCGGACGTCACCCTGGTGGCCGTTCGTAGAGAACTGGGCCGGTCCGGAGTTCGGAGCCTACGTGGCGTACCTGCAGGTGGAGCTGGACAAGCTTGCCAGAGAGGCGGGTCCCGAACGCCTCCATCGGATGGTCGAAGCGTTCGAGACGACCGTGCGCTACGAGGTAGCCTTCTGGGAGATGGCGATGACCGGCGAGAATTGGCCCGGGATCCCGTCCACCGACTAGACGAATCACGGCCGGGTTGCCAGGGAGGGGACGTGGCGTTCACCGACGAGTTGCACGAGGCGGCGAGACATATCTGGGACGCCCAGGTGGAGCATCCGTTCGTGGCCGGAATCTCCGACGGTACCCTGGATCGAGGGGTATTCGAACGCTGGGTGCGCCAGGACTACCTGTACCTGGTGGAGTTCTCCCGCGTGTTCGCGTGGGCTGCTGCAAAGGCCGACCGGCTCGAGGCGATGAGCTGGTACGCGGCGGCGCTGCACCTCACGCTCAACACGGAGATGGCCCTTCACCGACAGTACGCAGAGCGTTTCGCCATTGGCACCGAGAAGCTGGAGGCCGAGCGGATGTGGCCCACGACCAGGGCCTACACCGATTTCCTGGTCCGTACAGCTGCCGACGGCGACATGGCCGACCTGGTAGCGGCGCTTCTACCGTGCGTGTGGGGCTACGTGTACATCGCCGAGCGCCTCGCCGCCTCCGAACGTCCGTCGGATCAACGCTACGCCGACTGGATAGAACAGTACGCTTCCGACGAGTTCCGGGAGGCCGCGGACTGGCTCAGGTCTGAAATGGACCGGCTGGCGGCCGCAGCGTCAGAAGAGAAGCGTGCCCGCCTGACGGACCTCTTCGTGCTGTCGAGTACCTACGAATGGCGGTTCTGGGAGATGTGCTGGAGAGGTGAGACGTGGACGGTGTGACCCGGCCGGGCACACGGCGGGCAGGGGCGACGCCCCGCGCGCCGCACCCTACCCGCCGCATGTCGCCCGGACTCAGTGGGACAGTCGGATCACCAGGTCCGAGGCCACCCGCTTGAACACCCCATCCAGCTCCGCCGGTGAGGGCGCGAAGTACATTCGCCCTTGCGGCTGTCTCGGGTTCACGGAACCGTGCTCGTTGGCCAGAAGGGAGAGATAGGCGAGGTCCGGACGGCCGAGCTCCGACGCGAGCGGGTTTCCGAGCCCGATCGTATAGACGTAGACGTCGTCCGCCCGGAGCCGGTTCGCGGCCTCGAGCCCCAACTGCCGCGCGACTTCACGTCCCCTCCGACCGTGAGGCGGGTGCCCCCCTTCCATCCACTCCCTGCAGTTCACGACGTTCAGGCACGCGTCGGCCGCCGGGCGGTCCCAGCGGTCCATCGAGATCTCGTCGGGATCATCGAAGTACCCGCGCACCACGTTCTCTTCCGTCGCCGCGACGGCCAGGATCCGGTCCTCTCCTCCGACCGGGCCTCGGAACGCCGTGGGACGTCCGTCGGTGAAGAAGACCACCACCTTGACGGCCCTCTCCCTCGCATTCTCGCTCCTGACTTGCTGGCGGGCCAGCCGCAGGCCCTCGGCCGTGTTCGTCCACCCCAGCGACCCCATCTCCTCGATGATTCTCTGTGTGTCCAGCGTGAAGTGCCCCTGCAGGGGGTAACGGACGCCCGCCCTGGTGTGGAAGGAAACCAGAGCGAACTGATCCAGGTCATCGTCGAAATGCGTGACGAACTCGCCGGCCGCTCTCTGCAGATCGTCCCACGCTCCGTGCGTACCGAGCGAACCGGACTGGTCGAGCACGAGCACCAGGTCGACAGGAGGCACTACTGCCGTAGCCGAAGAGCCGATGTCCACGACATCCAGACCGAGGAGGCGCATGAGTGTAGTAGGCAAGAGGCGGCGCGCCGATACCGTGACCGTCTTCTCGCCCGCTTCGCTTAAGCCGAACGACACGCTCACCGTCGTTCCATCGGCTCCGACCTCCACCCCGTTAGCAAGTGCGACCGCGATGGCCTCATCTCGCGCGACTGACTCGCCGGATCTGAACAGCCGCGCACCCGCGAGCACGCCCGCGTCCACGGCACGGGACAGGTGTGATCTCACCAGAAAAGCCCGACCCGAGTCGAGAACGAGGCCGGCCATTCCGAGAAGGACTACCATTCCGCCGGCCACCATCACGATGACCGCTCCGCGCTCGCTGCGCGCGCGCTGCACGAAGCGACGCCAATGCCCGCGAAGGGCCGAGACCGGAGAAGCGAAGAATCGCATGGCGGTTCCTTTTCTACCCTGTGTCTACGGTGGCCTAGAAGACCGCGCGCTCGTAGATAGGGTCGGGAAGAGCGCTCTCGAACAGGCGCGCGAACGGCGTGATCGGCTCGTACCGGTAGAACACTTCCACGACGTAGTGCGTGCTGCCCCGTTCGAGGCCGTACGAGGCGAACGAAACGGGGCTGGCTCCCACGGTACCGAGCCGGCTCCGAGTCTCATAACCCGCCGACGCCACCTGGGCCAGGACCATCGGTCCGTCGGGCCTCACCTCGATCCGGGAGACGACCGATCCACCGCGCCGCTCGAGTTGAATATCCCGACCGCTGGACGCGACGACATGGAGAACCGTATCCAGACTCGTTCCCCGCGAGGCGATGTTGGCTCCCTCGCGACTCAGCTTGGAAAGCGTGTGGGCGACGGTCAGGGCGTTTCCCACCTCGACCATGCCTAGGAACAGGAAGAGCAGCAGCGGAAGCACCAGCGCGAACTCGGCCACTGCTTGCCCGCGCGTGTCGAGCGTTCTGTGCCTACGGGATGAACGGTTCATTCTTCATTGCCGTCCGCACGGTGAAATCGACCGGAGGAAGCACATCTTCCAAGCCGGGCAGGAAGAAGCGGTAGGTGAACGAGACGCTGACCGTGACCAGCTCTTCCGGCCCGCCTCCGTCGGCGGGATCGATCACGATCGAGTCGGCGATCGCCAGATGGCCGACTTTGCTCCTCACCACCCGTCGGATCGACTCGGCACGCGGGATCGGCTCACCTGTGTCCGGGTCGGTGAACTGCCGTCCGGTGACGGCGTACCGGGTGGCCTCTGCCACCGCGTGCTTCGCCGTCAGATGTGAGAGCCCGAGCCGTCCGAACTCGAACATGCCGAACAACAGGGAAAGGAGGAGAGGGAGAACCAGGGCGAATTCGACGATTCCCGAGCCGTGGCTCCCGCGCCACAATCGATCTGTTGCGCCGCCGCGATATGTGGCACGTATCCGCGCCACCAGTTTGCCGGCCCCGAGCGCAGCTCGAAGCCGGGTTTTCCACATCGCCATCGTCGACCTCCAATAGCCCCGCCTATTGCAGATCCGAGCGACTGGCCCGGTAAGATTCGAAAAGGGCTTGTAGAATGGGGCGATGGAGGCCGATTGTCAACTACCCGGGCGAGCGATGCACGCGAGGAAGGCTCCCCGGCGGCTCGCGGAGTCGGCGACCCGGGGTGTGGAAAAGTGACCGGCATACGAACGCGAGCTGCTGCGCGAGAGGTCCGGAACGGGTGTGGCGTCCGCTCTACAGCGAGCCGAACGGTCTCAGTTGGGTCGCTCGATCAGGACCTGCGTCCACCGGTCCCCGAACAGACCCAGTCCGTGGTGCGTGAACGAACACTCATCCAGGATCGCCCGGTGCGGCGGACTGTTCAGCCACAGGTCGATCACGGTCTCCGGCCCCCGAGCGGTCAGGGCGAGGTTCTCCGCTATCGATCCGTGCCACGTGACTCCGCCCTTCAGAAGCCGCCGGGACAGGTCGGTCCCCTCGGGAGCCACGTGGTCGAAGTAATCACGGCGCGACATGTCCGCGCTGTGAGCCTCGGCCACCCGGGCCGCACCTTCATGCCAGCCAAGCTCCCGGCAGCCGGCATCCCGCCGATGCCCGTTCACCAGGCGGTGCAGTTCGCTCAGCGATTCCGCCAATATGGACTCGTCGGCAGTTTGGCTCGGAGAAGTCGATGGAACGGCCGTAGCCAGCAATCCGACCAGGACGGCGAACCGGCGGCCCAGAGATGCACGAAAGCCCCGCCCTGCTGGCCGGGGCCTTCGCTTTCCACCAAGCCGGCGGGCGGGGTTTGTCACGACCACCCGATCCGCATCCACACCCCGCACCCGATCACCCGCGCCCGCCGACGCCGGCGGGGGAGATCCTCATCCCACCGCTTCACTGACTGAGACACTGGAAAGCGTCGCAGGGTTGACCCGGTCCTCTTCCCCGACGACGCGCCCGTCGAACAGGTCGATGGTACGCTCGGCGTACGCGGAGTAGCGGGGGTCGTGCGTGACCATGAGGATGGTGGATCCCTCGGCATGGAGCTCCTTGAGGAGGTCCATCACCGCTTCGCCGTTGGTCGAGTCGAGG
>CAZRRU010000132.1:0-12286 GCA_964602635.1 uncultured Gemmatimonadota bacterium
GAGCAGACGGACCAGGATATTCTCCACGTCTTCGCCCACGTATCCGGCCTCGGTGAGCGTGGTGGCGTCGGCGATCGTGAACGGCACCTGCAGCATGCGGGCGAGCGTCTGGGCGAGCAGGGTCTTGCCGACGCCCGTCGGACCGAGGAGAAGAATATTCGACTTCTCGATCTCGACGTCATCGACCACGCTCTGATTGTTGATCCGCTTGTAGTGATTGTACACGGCCACGGCGAGGGTCTTCTTGGCCAGCTCCTGGCCTATGACGTACTCGTCGAGAACGTCTTTGATCTCTGTAGGGGTGAGGACCTCCGCGATCTGGCTGGTCGCCTCGCGATCCTCCTCTTCGGCGAGGATCTCGTTGCACAGCGAGATGCACTCGTTGCAGATGTAGACGTTCGGCCCCGAGATGAACTTCTTGACGCTGTCCTTCGACTTCCCACAGAACGAGCAGCGCAAGTGCTTGTCACCGGCCATGCCTGATTCTCCTGACGAAGTCCTTGTCAGTCCGCATGGGGTCCGTCTTCACGGGCCTCCGTGGGCATCGCCCTCACCTCACCGCCACCGTCGTCTTCCTCTTCCTCCCGCGGACCGGACGCAACCGCCGCGAGCGTCGCAGGCTCGATCACCCGATCGATGAGACCGTAATCTACGGCCTCGGCGGGAGACATGTAGCGATCGCGGTCCACGTCCTCTGAAATCTGCTCGATGGTCTGTCCCGTATGCTCCGCCAGCAACTCGTTCAGCCGCTCACGGGCGTACAGCACCTCTCGCGCCTGGATCTCGATGTCGGATGCGGATCCCTGCGATCCGCCGGACGGCTGATGAATCATGATCCGGGAGTTCGGAAGGGCCGAACGCTTTCCTGGAGTACCGGCGGCCAGCAGAAAGGCTCCCATCGAGGCTGCCATGCCCATGCAGATCGTGGCCACCGGAGCGGTCAAGTACTGCATCGTATCGTAGATCGCGAGACCGGAATAGACGCTGCCGCCCGGGCAGTTGATATAGATGTTGATGTCGCGATCCGGGTTCTCCGCCTGCAGGAACAGAAGCTGCGCGATGACCACGTTCGCCACGTCGTCGTTGATGGGCGTCCCGAGAAAAACGATGCGATCCATCAACAGTCTGGAGAAGATATCGTAGCTTCGCTCACCGCGGCTCGATCGCTCGATCACGTAAGGCGCATAGATTGGCATTTTCCCCCTTCGTGTCGCCCTTAAGCGTGTTTCTCAGCTCATCCTACCCGACCGCGAGACATGGTTCCTGCCCGCGTCACCCGATTCCGGACTCCCCCTTCAGGTACTCGAACACCTTCTCTACAGCAAGATTCCGGCCCACGGTTTCGAAACTCCCCTCCCGGGCCAGCTGTCGACGGACTTCCTGGGTCGAGACACCTCGGGTCTCCGCCAGGCGCTCGATCTCCGTCCGCACCTCGTCATCGGACGCCTCGAGCTCCTCACGCTGGATGATCTCGTCCAGAATCAGCTGTTCCTTGATCCGACCTTCGGCCAGCGCCGCCAGCTCCGATCGGGCCTCACGCAGCTTCTCCGGATCGGCGTCCTCCGGCGCCTGAATCATCTCGTCCAGGTATCTGTCCACCAGCGCCCGCGGCACCGCGAACGGGTTGGCGTCAATCACCGACTGCATGATCTGTCCCCGCAACCGGGCCTCGGCTTCGTCCTCGTGATGTCGGGCGAGGTCGTTCCGTATGGTCTCCTCGAGACCCTGAAGGTCCTCGAAGTCGCCCGCTTTGCCTGCGAGGGAATCGTCGAGATCGGGCAGCAGTTGCTGTTCGACCGATTCCAGCCGGATGTGCAGGCGACGCTCTTCGCCGCCGGCTTCTTCGCCTTCCTCCGCGAAAGTGATGTCGAAGGTCCCCGCTTCACCCGGACCGATCTCCTTGATCGCGCCCTCCACGTCCTCGAGGGCCTGTCCCGAGCCGAGCACGAACTGATACGGCCGCGCCTCGCCCGTGGGCTCCGAATCCGGACCGGGAAGCGGCTCGATAGTCACGGACACCCGTTCGCCGTCCTCCGGGCTCCGGTCGACCTCGATCCACTCGGCCTGCTCGGAGCGAATCCGCTCCAGGATTTCGCCCACTTCTTCGTCCGTCACCGGGGCGATCTCGCGCTCGATCTTGAATCCCCCGACTCGATCGAGCGCGACCGTGGGCATGATCTCGAATTCGGCCTGGAAGGTCAGTCTCTCACCCGGGGCATACTGGACGTTCGTGATGTGAGCCGCCCCGGCGGGTCGAAGCTCCGTCTCATCCACCGCCTCCCGGTATGCCTCCTCGACCAGGACGCTGCGCACGTGCTCATCCAGAAAGTCACCGTATCGTTGCTCGATGACATCGGCTGGGATCTTGCCCCGCCGGAAGCCCTTGATCCTGACTCTCTTTCCGAGACGCTTGCGCTCGGCCGCCCGCGCCCGCCCGACTCTCTCGGGGGGAATGGTGATCGTGAGCTTGCGAGTCCAGCCATCGCCCACCTCGACGGCGACATCCAGCTGCCGGTCCTGTGCCTCTCCGACGGATATATCTGCCGACATCAACCGTTCCTCAATTCCTGAGTCATCATGGGCACGAAGCTGCCTGAGCGGCGCCCCTGTCTGCCGCCGCTCGACTCCCGATTCCCGCGCCCTCGTGTCCGGTGGATGCGAAAGGGGGGACTCGAACCCCCACGGCCCTCGGGCCACCAGCTCCTAAGGCTGGCGCGTCTACCGATTCCGCCACTTTCGCGCCGGCCGCCAGGTCCGACTGCGGCCTGATATTCTAACCTCTGCCCCGATTCACGGCCAATGCCAGGGGCGCGGAGGCCGGGGAAGATGACCGGGCGGACCAACAGAAAGCGGCGCCCTCGAGGAGGGCGCCGCCGTGCACGCGATCACCCGGGAGAGGCCCCCCGAGAGCGCATGGGCTACTTGGGAATCGCTATCGTGAGAGGGGCCGCCGCTCCGTCGGCCGGATCGAAGACGTCCACTCCGACCACGGCGCCCGGTTCCAGGTCCTCCACTGCTTCACGATAATCGGCCATGTCACGGATCGGCTTCCGGTTGATCGACGTGATCACGGTACCGCGGAGATGCCCGGCGGAGCGGCGCGCGTAGGGGCCGTAGTCATCGTAGGACGCGATCACCACGCCCTCGATGTCGCGTGGCAGGTCCAGCGCCCGCCGGACCTCGGCCGTGATCTCCTCGACCTCGATGCCCAGGGGGTCCGCACTCCGGGCCTCGACCACCTGAGGTGCGGCCTCGCGGTTCAGCTCGCCGGCGTCCATGAGGCGGACGCGGACGGTTTCCTGGTTGAGGTCGTCCCGGCGGACGACGGTGACGGCCACCGTTTCGCCCGGCTCATGGCGGCGGATCTTCCTCTGAAGGTCGGGAACGGATTCGACCTTCTCGCCTTCCACCTCGATGATCACGTCGCCCACCAGGATGCCCGCCCGGTCAGCGGCCATACCCTCATTGACCCCCATGACCTTGGCTCCCGCGACCTCATCGAGCTCGTAGTAGCGGGCTTCGGTGTCGTCCACCCCCTGGATGGCCACACCGAGCAGCGCGCGCCGGACCTCGCCATACTCGACCAGATCGTCGATCACCTCCTGGACCAGGTCGATGGGCACGGCGAAGCCGTATCCCTGGTTCGAGCCGGTGCTGGAGGCAATGGCCGCGTTCATGCCGATCACCTCTCCCCGAATGTTTAGCAGAGGCCCGCCGGAGTTGCCCGGGTTGATCGCGGCGTCCGTCTGGATGAAGTCCTCGATCGCCAGGTTGTCCTCGTTCCGATTCGCGAATTCCTGTCCGATGATGTTGATGTTCCGTCCCTTGGCGCTCACGATTCCGGCCGTGACCGTAGTGAGAAGCGGACCTCCGACCCCCCTGAATCCGGGACTGCCGATCGCCAGCGCCCATTCGCCGACCCTGGTGGCATCGCTCGAGCCGAGAGTGACCGGCGTCAGTCCGTCCGCATCGAGCTTCAGGAGCGCCACGTCCGTCGTCGGGTCCCGTCCCACCAGCTGCGCCGTGAACTGTCGTCGGTCGCTGAGCTGGATGTCGATCACATCGGCCCCTTCCACGACGTGATTGTTGGTCACTATGTACCCGTCTTCACTGATGATGAACCCGGAGCCACTGCCGCGGACGCGCTGCGGCGGGCGTTGTTGAAAGAAGTCCTCGAACGCCGGGGGTAGGGCGCGGCCGTTCCGCTCATGCTCGGGGATGCTGCGCTCGACGAAAATCGTAACCACGGCCGGCGTAACCCGCTCGGCGATATCCGAGAAGCCGGCTGCAGGCAAGACGTCGCCCTGAACCGGGACGGGAGCCGCCACGTGGATGTTGAGCGGTGGATTGTCCGCCACTCGCGCCAGACCTGGCGGCGTGAGGTCGAGTCGTCCGGCTATTCCGAGCCCCACCGCGAAGGCCACCGCAGCGGTAAGCATCAGGTTCAACTTGGTTCGCAGCGCGTCGTTCATCGTTCTCCCGTCGCTTCTCTCGATGTCCTGCGGCGCCCGCCGGCGCACCGCTCTCTCGCTCTCTGTAGTATGGCTGCGGAGCTCGTTCGGTTCCACCCGTCCCGCGCTGCCGCGTCCCGTCCCCCGACAAACTCCACTCTGAGACACGGAGGGCCAACCTCGGGTTGCCCGGGCGAGCGGCGCCGGGCGACGGATGAGAAAGCGGCGCCCCGGGGGGACGCCGCTGCCTCATCCTCGGTCATTTGAAGACGACTACTTCTCTTCTGCCTCGTCCACGATCTCGTAGTCGGCCTCGACGACTTCCTCGTCGCCTTCGGCGGCAGCCTCGGCAGCCTCCTCGAAATCAGGGGTCGGCTCCGTCGACTGATCGCCCATCCCGGCCTTCGAGTAGATCTGCTGCGCCAGTTCCTGCACCGCCTGCTGGATCTCCTCCGTGGCCGCGCTGATCTCCGCAGTGTCGTCCTGTTTGAGCGCCTGCCTGCCACGTTCGAGCTTGGCCTCGACGTCGGCCTTGCCTTCTTCGTCCACCGAGTCCTTCCAGTCTTCCAGGTTCTTCTCGGTCTGGTAGACCAGGGAGTCGAGACGGTTGCGCGCCTCGGCCTTGTCGCGTCGCCCCTTATCCTCTGACGCGTGCACTTCGGCGTCCTGCACCATCTTGTCGATCTCGGAGTCCGAGAGGCCCGAGGATGCCTCGATCCGGATCTTCTGCTCCTTACCGGTGGCCCGATCCTTGGCGCTGACGTGCAGGATCCCATTGGCGTCGATGTCGAAGGTCACCTCGACCTGCGGCACGCCGCGCGGCGCCGGCGGGATGCCGGTCAACTGAAACCGGCCGATAGTCTTGTTGTCCAGGGCCATCTGCCGCTCGCCCTGCAGGACGTGAATGTCCACCGTGGGCTGGCTGTCCTCAGCCGTCGAGAAGATCTCGCTCTTCTTGGTCGGAATCGTCGTATTCCGGCTGATAAGGGTCGTCATCACCCCACCGAGCGTCTCGATCCCGAGCGACAACGGAGTGACGTCCAGGAGGAGGACGTCGGTGACGTCGCCGGCCAGCACACCACCCTGGATCGCCGCGCCGATGCCCACTACCTCGTCCGGGTTCACGCCCTTGTGCGGCTCCTTGTGGAAGAACGCGCGCACCGTGTCCTGGATCTTGGGGATTCGGGTGGATCCGCCGACGAGGATCACCTCATCGATGTCCGACGGATCGAGCCCGGCGTCCGTCAGCGCCTTCTGCATCGGCTCCTTCGTTCGCTCGATCAGGTCGTCTACCAGCTGCTCGAACTTCGACCGCGAGAGCGACAGGTTGAGGTGCTTGGGTCCGCTCTGGTCGGCCGTGATGAACGGCAGGTTGATGTCCGTCTGCGTCGTGCTGGACAGTTCGCACTTCGCCTTCTCCGCGGCTTCCTTGAGTCGCTGCAGGGCCATCGGGTCCTGGGACAGGTCGATCCCCTGGTCCTTCTTGAACTCCTTGACCAGCCAGTCGATTACCCGCTGATCGAAGTCGTCGCCCCCGAGGTGCGTGTCGCCGTTGGTCGCCTTGACTTCGAACACGCCGTCCCCGAGCTCCAGGACCGAGATGTCGTATGTGCCCCCGCCGAGGTCGAACACGGCGATCTTCTCCTCGGTCTTCTTGTCGAGCCCATATGCCAGCGCCGCCGCAGTTGGCTCGTTGATGATCCGCAGAACCTCGAGACCCGCGACCTTCCCCGAGTCCTTGGTGGCCTGACGCTGCGCGTCGTTGAAGTACGCCGGGACGGTGATCACGGCCTGCGTGACCTCGGTGCCGAGATAATCCTCCGCCGTCTGCTTCATCTTCTGCAGGATCATGGCCGAGATCTCGGGCGGAGTGAACGTGGCGTCCGCGTTCGGGACCTTGACCTGCACCCGGTCCTGTGAATCGCACTCGATCTCGTATGGTACGAGCTTGCGCTCCGACTCCACCTCGGAGCACTTCCGGCCCATGAACCGCTTGATCGAGAAGATCGTGTTGCTCGGGTTCGTGACCGCCTGCCGCTTCGCGACCTGCCCCACCAGGCGCTCGTTGTCCTTGGTGTAGGCCACGACCGACGGCGTCGTGCGGGTCCCCTCGGCGTTCGGGATCACCACCGGATCGCCGCCCTCCATCACCGAGACCACGGAGTTCGTCGTGCCCAGGTCGATTCCTATGACTTTGCCCATTTCGTTTCCTTTCCGGTCTTGTCAGACGACGGCCCCCGGCTGCGAATCGCGCCGGCCACCGCTGCCCCGGTCCGCTCTGGAACCGGTGTTTTCGCTATCGCGCCCCGAGTAGTGCAAGCGATGTGCCGCTCCCAGGGCTTCGAAAACCCCTGATTTCAGCTATTTCCCCGACATTCTGACACCGTGAGCGGAGTTGGGTGCCAGAACGGCAGTGGTCGATGGCATGTCAATATGGCGGGCCGAAGGCGAGTCCGTCCTGTTCACGTTGCGTCGCCAGATCCTCCCGCCTACCGTGGGGCCATGTTTCCGCTCAGAGATGAGAACCCTACCGAGCTCATCCCATTCGTCACGTTTCTGATTATCGCGGTCAACGTGGGCGTGTGGCTGTTCGTGCAGGGCGCCGGGAGCGGGCCGCTGTTTCTCGAGTCGCTGTGCCAGTACGGTGCCATCCCGGGGGAGGTCACCGGGGCGATTCCGGCCGGGACGGAAGTGGCACTCGGCCCGGGAGCGTCGTGCCGCACGGGGGGACTCAGACTCGGAAGCCTTCTGACTTCCATGTTCATGCACGGCAGCTGGATGCACCTCATCGGCAACATGTGGTTTCTGTGGGTATTCGGGAACAACATCGAGGACTCGACGGGGCACATCCGGTATGCGATCTTCTACCTGTTGACCGGCGTCCTGGCGGCGGCCGCCCACATCGTGACGGATCCCTCGGGAGCCATTCCCACGGTCGGCGCCTCGGGGGCGATCAGCGGGGTCATGGGTGCGTACATGGTCCTGTATCCCAAGGTGCGGGTGCAGACGCTCATCTTCCTGGTAATCTATATTCGAATTCTGCCCCTACCCGCATGGGTGCTGCTGGCCTACTGGTTCTTCATCCAGTTGGCGAGTGGGAGCGCGGCGCTCGGCAGCGATGGCGGCGGCGTGGCGTTCTGGGCCCACGTAGGCGGATTCGTGGCGGGCGTGGCGCTGATCAAGCTGTTCGAGAAGCGAAAACTGGTCTTGGCCAAGCGGGCCGGCCACAGACTTACGCGAGAGGAGATGGGCCGTTGGGATCCCTGGTGAGGTGGCGGCGGGTGGCATCAACGGGCGTGGCGATGCTCCTGCTCGTGCCGGCAGCCGCGTCGGCGGTACAGCAGGCTGGCGGATCGACCCTGATCGAGACGGGCGTGATCGACGAGCCGTTCCTGGTCCGGGTCGCGCGCGGCCTGCTGGCCCTGGCGGTGATTCTCCTGGTGCTGTGGAGGTTCTCGCCCAGGCGGAAGTCGATCGACTGGGCCCTGGTGGCGAAGGGGTTGGGGTTGCAGCTGCTCTTCGCGCTCCTGGTACTGAAGACCACGTGGGGGCGCGGGTTCTTCAGCGTAGTGAACGACGTGTTCATCGCCCTGATCAGTTATACGCTGGCCGGTGCCCGGTTCGTGTTCGGTTCTCTGGTCGACTACTCCACGCCCGTTAGCGGGGGCGAGGGAATCGTCGAGATCGGTTCCAACTTCGCCTTTGCCGTCCTTCCGACGATCATCTTCTTCTCCGCCCTGATGACGGTGTTGTACTACGTCGGGGTGATGCAGTGGATCGTGAAGGGCGTCGCGTGGGTCATGCAGCGGACACTCAAGACGAGCGGCGCGGAAACGACGTCGGCGGCGGGCAACATATTCGTGGGCCAGACGGAGGCTCCGCTCCTGGTGAAGCCGTTCGTCAAGGACATGACCATGTCGGAGCTCAACACCGTCATGACGGGTGGGTTCGCGACGGTCGCCGGCGGCGTCATGGCGGCCTACGTGGCCATGCTGGCCGGCTACTTCCCGACCATCGCGGGCCACCTGCTGGCGGCCAGCATCATGGCGGCCCCGGCCGGCATCGTGGTGAGCAAGATCCTGATGCCGGAGACCGAGGAGCCCAAGACAAGGGACAGCCTGGACTTCGACATCGAGCAGGACTCGGTCAACGTGATCGACGCCGCCGCGGGAGGAGCTTCCGACGGGATGCGCCTGGCCCTGAACGTGGGGGCGATGCTGATCGCGTTCCTGGCTCTCATCGCGCTGGTCAACGGCCTTCTCGGATGGACCCTCGGGCTCCTGAACATCGAGGGCATCACGCTCGAGTGGCTGCTCGGGAAAGCCTTCGCGCCCGTCGCCTGGCTGATCGGCGTACCCTGGTCGGACGCGGCCGAGATCGGGACGCTGTTCGGGGTGAAGATGGTGGCCAATGAGTTCGTGGCATTCCAGATGCTGGCGGACGGAGTGGCCGGCGGCACGACCCTGTCGCCCAAATCGGTGATCATCGCGACCTACGCCCTCACGGGGTTCGCCAACTTCTCGTCGATCGCGATCCAGATCGGCGGTATCGGCGGCATCGCCCCCGAGCGGAGGCACGACCTGTCCAGGCTGGGTCTGCGAGCCATGCTCGGAGGCACGGTCGCCACATGGATGACGGCAACACTCGCGGGGGTGCTGGCGTGAGCTATTCGCCGGGCGGATCGGTGGGCCTGGAGACCCTGGCCCGGGAGGCGGCCGAGGCCGTGCGCGGTCGTCTGGGCGACCTTCAGCCGGTGGTGGGCCTCGTTCTCGGATCCGGACTCGGCTCCCTGGGAGACGAGTTCGAGAACGAGGTGCGGGTTTCGTATGACGAGATCCCTCACTGGCCCCCCGTCGGCGTCGCCGGACATTCCGGCACCCTGGTCGCGGGCCTCCTGGAGGGAGTGCCGGCCGTGGCCCTCAAGGGACGTGCTCACCTGTACGAAGGCCATCCCGCCCGTATCGCGACCCTGCCGATCAGGGTCCTGGGAGCCCTCGGAATACGGGCTCTCTTCGTGAGTAACGCGGCCGGGGCTGTCAACCGAGGTTTCAAGGCCGGGGACCTGATGTTGATCTCCGACCACCTGAACCTGATGGGGCAGAACCCGCTCACCGGTCCGGTGGTCGAGGGTGACGAGCGATTCCCGGACATGAGCGATGCTTACGACCCCCGGCTCAGGGCCGTGGTGCGCGAGACCGCTCTGGCGGAGGGCATAGCGCTGCAGGAGGGCGTGTACGCCGGGCTCCTGGGCCCGAGCTACGAGACCCCGGCGGAGATCAGCATGCTGGAGCGACTGGGGGCCGACGCGGTCGGGATGTCCACGGTGCCCGAGGTCATCGTCGCACGGGCCATGGGGATCCGCTGCTTCGGGGTCAGCTGCCTGACCAATCTCGCGGCCGGGATCAGTCCAGAAGCGCTGTCGCACCACGAGGTGATGGAGACCACGGAGCGGGTCGGGGGACAGTTTCGCTCGCTGGTGCGCTCCGTCCTCGGCCGGATCGGGCCGGAGCTCTAGTCCTTCCCTGGATCCGCCCAGTGGTTCAGCGGCGTGCTCCCGGCGCCCAGTCCCGGCGCGGAGGCGATCGCCCGCCTCGTGTAGGCGAGCGCCCGGTCCACCGCCTGCTCGAGCGTCCGTCCCCTGGCGAGCCCGGCGGCGATCGCGGCCGACAGCGTACACCCCGTCCCATGCGCGTTGCCGATGGGCAGTTTGGGGGCCCTCCACTCGCGCCACCGATCCCCGTCGAACAGAAGATCCACCACCTCGTCGGCTTCGAGATGCCCTCCCTTGATGAGAACGGCGCGGCACCCTGATTCGACCAGCCGCCGTGCCGCCTCTCGCATCTCGTGCTCCGTGCGTACCGGCATCTCCGCCAGGATGGTCGCTTCGTCCAGATTCGGGGTCACGAGGCTTGCCATGGGCAGAAGCGAGGACGCGAGCGCCCCCACGGCCTCCCGCTCGAGAAGGGGATCACCGCTGGCCGACACCATCACCGGGTCGAGGACGTAGTGGCCGATTCCGGCTCGCGCCAGCGCCTCGGCAACGGCTTCGATGGTCGGGGCGTCGGCCAGCATTCCGGACTTGCAGGCGGCCGGCGCCAGGTCCTCGCACACGACGCGGATCTGCTCGGCCACCAGGTCCGGCGGTACGCCGTGCACGCCGTACACGCCGACCGTGTTCTGGACCGTCACGGCGGTGATGGCCGATGCGCCGAACACGCCGAAGGCCTGGAACGTCTTGAGGTCTGCCTGGACACCCGCGCCGCCTCCCGAATCGCTGCCGGCGATCGTGAGGGCGACCGGAATGGTACCTGATTCGGAAATGCCCACGGTGCGCCTGCCTTCCCCGCCGCCGCTTTCCCCGCGGCCGCGCCCGGTTCACATTGGTCTGCCATGCCAAGTCTGAGTCAGAGCAAACAGGTTCGAGCGCTTCACCGGCGCAAGGAGCGACGGGCCCGCGGTGAGTTTCTCGTCGAAGGGCCGCGTGTGCTGGAGGAGCTGCTTCGGGCCGGCCGGCCGGTGACGCTCGTGCTATATACGGAGGAGGCCGTGGTGGAGCCAGACGGCCGGCACCTGCTGGAGGAGGCCGTCGCGGCGGCGGTCCCGACGGAGCTGGTGAGCGAAAGAGAGCTGCGGCGGCACGCGGACACCGTGACTCCGCGGGGATGGATCGCCACGGCGCCCTTGCCGGCGTGGGGCTGGTCCGACCTGCAGGGCCCGAGGCTTCTCGTCCTGGATGCCGTCGGGGATCCGGGCAACGTGGGCACGCTGATCCGGACGGCCGAGGCGCTGGGCGCGGCCGGCGTCGTGGCCCTGACCGGGACGGCGGACCCGTGGAGCCCCAAGGTCGTGCGGGCGGCGGCAGGGTCCTCGATACGCCTTCCGGTACTGGAAGCGGAGTGCGACGACGCGCTCGCCTGGCTCCGGGAGTCGGAGACTCCGGTGTGGGTCGCGTCATCGGATGGGGTGGCCTTGGATCGCACCGAGACCGGGCCCGGACGCGTGGCACTGGTCCTCGGCAACGAGGGAGCGGGAGTATCGGCCCCGATCCTCGAAGCCGCCGACCGGGTCGTCGCGATTCCGATGAGTGGAGAGGTCGACTCCCTCAACGCAGCAGTCGCCGGAGCGATTCTCATGGACCGGTTGTTCGGAGGCTGAATGCCCCAGAACGTGCACATGGTGTTCCTCGTCTATGCCGGCGTGCTCGGAGCATCCGTCGGCTCGTTCCTGAATGTGTGCGTGAGCCGGCTTCCGCATGGCGAGAGCCTCGTGCGACCTCGCTCCAAATGCCCGAGGTGCGGGGGGCGGATAGCCTGGTACGACAACATCCCACTCCTCAGCTGGGTGCTGCTTCGAGGGCGCTGCCGGCAGTGCCGCGAGCCGATCTCGATCCGGTATCCAGCCATCGAGCTCATCACTGCGGGGATCTGGGTGGGAATGGCGTTGCTCTATGGGCCTACGTGGCGATCTCTGCAGGGTTCGATCCTGTTCAGCGTACTGCTCGCCATCTCCCTGATCGACGCCAGGCACTACCTCATTCCCGACGCCCTGAGCCTGGGCGGCCTCGGCGCCGGGCTGGCCCTGTCGCTGCTTCCTGGGCCGCCTTCCGTGCTCACGTCGTTGATCGGCGCTGCCCTGGGGTTCGGCGTGCTGCTGGCCGTGGGCGTGGCCGGCGAGTGGGTGTTCAAGAAGCCCGCCATGGGGGGTGGGGACATCAAGATGATGGCCATGGTCGGTGCCTTCCTGGGGCCCGCGGGGGCGATGCTCACGATTTTTCTCGGGGCCCTCGCCGGGACGCTCGTGTTCGCTCCCCTGAGTCTGAAGACGAAGAAGGAAGT
>CAZRRU010000133.1:0-9650 GCA_964602635.1 uncultured Gemmatimonadota bacterium
CGCGTCCAGCGCCGGTGAGCTCTCCGTATCGGCACCGGCTACCAGGACGAGCAGGTCGCCCGGTCCGAGTCCGTGGTCAGAGGCGAGGATCGGCCCGGCTCCCTCGTCAACGGCCCGGCCGGCCGGGCCCGAGAAACCGTCCTCGCTGCACTTCAGCCACAGAGCTCCCCTGGCACCCGCGGCACGTGCCGTTTCGTTGATCGCGTCGAGCCGCGAGCGGGACAACGAAGCCCCGCCGGGCACTACGATCCCCCTGGCCCGTCCTCCGGCGGCGATGGCGCCGTCGATGATCCCGAATCCCCGACCGCCGAGGACCCCGGAAAAATCCTGAATTCGCCAGTCGATCCTGAGATCGGGCTTGTCCGTACCGTACGACTCCATGGCTTCGGCCCAGGTCATCCGCGGAAACGGCACGTCGACGGACCGATCCAGCGCGGACGCGAACATGTCCGCGAGCATCCGCTCGCAGGCCGCGAATACGTCGTCCTCCGCCACGAAGGCCATTTCGACGTCGATCTGCGTGAACTCCGGCTGCCGGTCGGCCCTCAGGTCCTCATCACGCAGACACCGCGCGATCTGGAAGTAGCGATCGAACCCCGACACCATCAGGAGCTGCTTGTAGAGCTGGGGCGACTGGGGAAGCGCGTAGAACTCACCGCGGTGGATACGGCTGGGTACTAGATAGTCCCTGGCCCCTTCGGGCGTTCGCCTCGTGAGGAACGGAGTCTCGACTTCCAGGAATCCCTGGCGCGACAGCGACGCGCGAGCTGCGTTGGTGGCGAGGTGGCGTACCACGAAGTTCCGCTGGATCTCCGGGCGGCGCAGATCGAGAACCCGGTGCCGGAGGCGCAACTCCTCCGAGGGAAGCTCTTCCCCGGGTGGCACGGCGACCAGGATCGGAAGCGGATCGGATTCCGCCAGGACGCTCATCGCCCTGACCCTGATTTCTACCGCGCCGGTATCCATCTCGGGGTTGACCGCTCCAGGCGGACGGGCCTCCACGTCGCCCTCGATCCACAGAACGTCCTCCGGATTCAGGCTGCCCGCCGCGCTGAGGACTTCGGGTGGCGTGGTGTCGGGCTCGAATGCCAGTTGCACCAGCCCCGTACGGTCGCGCAGCAGGACGAACTTCACGCCACCCTTGTCGCGGCGGCGGTGCACCCAGCCCGCGAGACGCGCGGATCTGCCGACCCATCCGGCATCGACCAGGCCGCACGGCACGTCGCGATAGCGCGTCGCACCCGGCAGCCCGCGGAACGCCTCGCGATCGACGTACCGCTCCGGCTCTCTACTCTCCTCGTGACTCAGATGTCCTCCCCGTTTCCTTGCCCGCGCCCTCCGGACCAGCGGCTGGAGGGCTCTTCCACAGTATCATACCGACCGTGAGGCCGATCGTCGCGCCCAGGACGTCCGCCCACCAGTCGCCGAGGCTCGCGACTCGCCCCGGCAGCCACATCTGGTGAACCTCGTCCACGAGAGCGAACACGAACAGCGCCAGCAGAGCGATCGCCCACGCCCAGAAGGTACGACGGCCCGCCGCGCATACAGCGGCGCCCACCAGCCAGCCCAGGACCAGGTACAGCACGCCGTGCACCAACTTGTCCAGCCAGAGTGTCGGCGTCCGCTGCACGAGCGCCGTCACGGGGACCGACGTCGCGATGAGAATCAGCACTGCCCAGACGGCGACGGACCGCCAGGAACCGGCCGGACGTCTCAAGCGCCGGCTTCCAGGATCAGTTTGCGAAAACGGCTCGCGTCCTCTGCGTCCGAGAGCCGGTCCCTGAGCTCCGCGTTGCGCAGTGTCCTGCTGATGTGACCGAGGGTCTTCACGTGGTAGCCGGCGGCCGACGGGGGCCCCACCATCATGAGAACCAGGCGAACCGGGTCGCCATCGACCGCATCGAAGTCGACTGGCTCCCTCGTGGTCCCGGCCACGATCTCGAGACGCTGGAGCCCGGCGCACTTTCCGTGTGGAAGCGCGATTCCCGAACCGACGCCCGTGCTCAGAACCGCTTCCCGCTCGACCACGACCCGGTGGATGTCGTCCAGGCGATCGGATAAGCCCGCGTTGCAGGCGAGGAGAGAGCACATCTCCCTGAGGATCCCCTCCTTGTCCAGGGAATCCAGGTGTACCTTGATACGCTCCTCCGTCAGGCGGGAGGAAAGCGTCAGGGGCGGGCCTGGAGAACGGGTACTCGTGGCCGAGCTCCGCAGGCATGAGAGTCCAAGGGAAGCGCCCATCTCGCGCCTCCGTTTTCGCGGGGGCTTAAGATACCGGGGACCGGAAGGGCCAGCAAGCCAGCCCTTGCGCAACGCCAGACCGATCGGAATCGTCGGTCGCATGACTGAAACGAGGCAGGAAACGGATCGACCTGAGCTGCTCGCCCACCTCCCGAACGACTACGGGGCGGTCCTTGGGCCGGCGCTGGGCGAGCTCGGGCAGCCGGCCTACCGGGCCCGGCAGATCGCCGAGTGGGTGTACGAGAGGTTCGCGGCCTCGTTCGAGGAAATGACCGACCTCCCGGCGGACCTCAGGCCGCGGCTGGCCGGTCGTTTTTCGATCTCGCCACTCGAGATGGCGTTCGAAGCACGCTCGCGAGACGGTACCGTCAAGCACCTGTGGCGGCTGCGGGACGGAGAGCAGGTGGAATCGGTCCTCATCCCGTCACGGGAACGGGTGACCCTGTGCCTCTCTTCGCAGGCCGGGTGCGCCCTGGCGTGCCGGTTCTGTGCCACCGGCGACTTCGGTTTCCGGCGGCATCTCGGCACCGCGGAGATCGTCGCCCAGTTCCGTGACTCCGAGCGCGTGTCCCGCGAAAGGTTCGGGCGCGGAATCTCGAACGTCGTCTACATGGGGATGGGCGAGCCGCTGGCGAACCTCGAGGCGGTCCTCGCTTCGCTGTCCATGCTTCACGGCGGGTTCGGATTCGGCGCCCGCCGCATCACGGTGTCTACGGTAGGCCTCGTGCCGGGAATCAAGGCGCTGGCGGCCAGGCCCGAGCCCTTTCGGCTCGCGGTGTCTCTGCACTCGCCGGAGCACACGCTGCGCCGAAAGCTCGTTCCAATCGAAAAGCGGTATCCGCTTCCCGAGCTTTTTGCGGCCCTGCGCGAGTACCAGGAGGCCAGGGGCCGGCGGATCACCTTCGAGTATATTCTGATCGAACGGGTCAACGACTCGCCGGAACTGGCGGAGGGCCTGGCGGATCTCCTTCAGGACCTGGACGGATTCGTCAATCTGATCCCCTACAACCCGATACCCGGGCGCGACTGGCAGCCGAGTCCGCCCGAGCGCATCGAGAAGTTCCTCCGGACACTCGAAGGACGTGGCGTGGAAGCGGCCGTCCGGCGGCCGCGCGGACGCGACATCGCGGCGGCATGCGGGCAGCTACGATTGGAGCGCGAAGGGATGGACTCCCAGGGAGGCTAGCGGAGCTTGCCGAGCCGATGTCTCCAGTCGCGACCCAGGATGATCGTGGCGTCGAGATACAGCTCGGGCTGGGGCTCCGAGCGGACTTCCTCCACGCCCAGTGCATCGGCTACGGAGCGCGCCGCACCCGGGCGTCTCGATCGATCGATCACGATCGTGCTGTCGTACTGGAAGCTCGCGGCGTTGCCGAACGTCTTCACGTCGTAGCCCGCGTCACGCAGCGCCTCTGTGATCCGGGCCGCGGCACCCGGCTCGCCGGCTCCGTTCAGCACCTCGACACTGATCCGACCGGAGAGATCTTCGGACGAAATCGATGACGGCAACCCCTTGAAATCCTCCGACGCGGCGGGCACCCCGAGCTCGACACCGCGCCACTCGAGGAGAAAAGATCCGAGGAGCACGCCGGCTCCGAGCAGCACCAGCACGACGACAGCGGTCTGCGCCCTGGCGATCACGGGCCCACCAGCCGATTCCAGAAGTCGACCGAACAGCTCAGGAGCGGACGGTTCTTCTCGAGTAGCCTGCCGAATCTCTGGCGGACCACGACGATCAGCACCCGGTGCCGGTCGTCGGGCAGCCGCTCGCGAAGCTTGCCCCGCTTCCCGGCGCCTCCGTTACGACCCGGCTCCAGGTAGTCGGCGAGGATCAGGAACTGGCCGAGATCGTCCAGGTCGGGATGACCCACGGGGTGATACCGGATGGCATCCAGCAACGAGTCGTCCTCCACGCCGTCCGCCGCCAGCCGGGCGGCGCAGGCGGGCGCGTGAACCACGGGGTCCGGCCAATCGCCGCCCGCTTCCTCACGCTGTTTGGCGAGCGGAGCGTCCTTCAGGGCATCGTGCAGCACACCCGCGGCGCGCCAACGAATCCGCTCCGTCTCGGGAAGACTGAGCCGGGTGGCCCACGTCTCCAGGAGATCACCCACGCGCGCACCGTGAGCCTGCCGGGCAGGACTGCACCGAGCCCATGCGGGCAATTCCGCGGACGTCCCCGCGCGTTCCACGACCGGGTGCATTCCGGATCGGCTCCCTGGTTCACGATCGGCTCCAGCGCCGACGGCAGGGGTGTGCCGCGGCGAGCGTACAGATAGATATTGAATCGACCCGGTGGCAACAACGGGTGTGAACGCGGCGGGGAGCCGCTGCGATCGACACGGACCCATAGCCGGAAAGGAATCCGCCGTTGGCCCTCAGGTACGATCCGGCCCTCGTTTCGGGACTGTGCCGGGAGATCGGGTCCCGGTGGACTGGCCGCCGCGTGGACGGATTTCGCCTGAACCGTGAGACCCGCGAGGCGTGGATCGTGTTCGCTGAAGGACCGGACGAGGAAAGGGCCATCGGATTTCTTCTCCACCCGTCCCGCGGGTTCATCGTCAGCGGCGCCGGGCCGCGTTCGTCGATCGTGGGATCGGAGCGTCGAATCGGCTTTCGCCGGCTGTTCCTGACTGCCGTGTGGTCCCCGGACGACGAGCGGTTGCTCGTGCTCGACCTGGCAGGTGGCGGTGCTCAGGACTCGCCGGGGCAGGCGCAGTCGGAGATCACGCCCGTTTACCGTCTGTTCGTAGAGCTACACACCAACCAATGGAACGCGGTGCTGGCACGCGGCACCGATGACCGCGTCGAAGCCGTGCTGTGGTCGCGGGCCGCGGGAGGGCGATCTCTTCGACCGGGCGCCACGTATGCCCGGCCGGAGGGAGCGCGGAGCTGGGCGGCCGGTCCGCCGCCTGCCACCGAGTGGCTCCGGCTGCTGGAATCCGTTCCACCGGAGGCACGGCGCGCGGTGCTGCTCCGTTCCGCGGCATGGACCAGTTCTCTCAACGTGGACTGGATCCTCGGCGAAGCGGCCCATGGCGACGCGTCTGCCGAAAGCGGCACCGAAGGACCCCTGGCCCGGGCCTACGAAAGGTACTCGCGGATCAGGGACCTCGAGGCCGGTGAGGCCTGGCTGCTGGCCCGCGGCACCGTCGCACAGCCCTACCCCGTTCGGCTGGCTGCCGACGCGCGTCCGGTCGGCAGCCTGATGGAGGCCATGCATGTCGCGGCCGCGGAGAGCCAGGCGTGGCCCGAGACCGAGGCGGCTGGCTACGGCGTGCGCACCGGACCGGGTGCGGCGCCCGACGCGGAACGCCTGGAGCGTTCTCTGCGCCGCCGGATCCGCAACCTCGTGAAGCGACGGGCGGCGCTGCAACGCCAGCTCGAAGGGGAGTCGGCTGACGACCTGCGGAACATCGGGCACCTGTTGCTCAGCCGGCAGCACGAAGTGTCGAAGGGCTCCGAGAGCGTATCGCTCGAGGGTTTCGATGGGTCGGAAACGCATGTCCGGCTCGACCCGCGGCTCGACGCCGTCCAGAACGCCGAGCGCTTCTACGACCGGGCGCGCCGGAGGGAGCGAGCCGCCCGCAAGATTCCCGGGCGCCTGGAGCATACGACCGACAGGATCCTCAGCCTGGAGGCCGGCCTCGAAACGCTGCGCTCATCGGGACCGTCGGACGAACTGTGGGATCTGCTTGGAGGAGACCCGGAGCAGGGACGCGTCGAGCGCGGTGCGCGCCGCACGGCTGACGACTCGCCACTCCCGTACCGGCGGTACCGCTCCTCGGGAGGGCTCGAGATCCGGGTCGGCCGGTCCTCGCGGGCCAACGACAGCCTCACGTTTCGACACTCCGCGCCCGAGGATATCTGGTTACACGCTCGCCAGGCGGCGGGAGCGCACGTGATCCTGCGCTGGGAGCGGCGCGACCAGAACCCTCCGCGGGCAGACCTGACAGAGGCGGCCGTGCTCGCGGCGCTTCACAGCGAGGCCCGCCACAGCGGAATGGTGGCCGTGGACTGGACGCGGCGGAAGTACGTGCGCAAACCTCGCAAGGCGGCGCCGGGGGCCGTCGTCCCCGAGCGCGTTTCGACGCTGTTCGTCGAACCGGATGCGGCGGCCGCCGCTCGGCTGTCCCTCGACGACTGAGCAAGGAAGAGCCCGTCATCCACACGGACGACGGGCCCTCCTTCATTTCACGAGCGAGGCCGCGCGGGCCCTCGGGATCAGTCCGTGGTCGGCGTCTCCACCGGCTTCCGCGGCATCATCTCGTCGCGCGTCGCGAGATGGTAAGCCGTGGCCGCTACGACGACCGCCGCCTGCTTCAGGTCGTCGAGCATGAGCCGCTCGAACGTGTCGGCTGCCGTGTGGTGCGTGAACGTCCCGTACTCGATCGGGTCCTGGATGTAGTTGAATCCGGGGATCCCGACGGCGTCGAACGCCAGGTGGTCTGTGCCGCCCGTGTTGCCGTGCTTGACGGCCACGACTCCCAGGTCCCTGAACGGCCACAGGATCTGCTCGAACACCGGTATGGCCGCCGCGTTGCTCTGGTCCCAGATCCCACGCACGCGGCCAGTGCCGTTATCCACGTTGAGGTACGCGGAGATCTTCGGATGCAGGTCGGCGTGATTCTCTACCCAGCCCCGCGATCCGAGCAGCCCCTGCTCCTCGCCGGCCCACAGGGCGATGCGAATGGTACGACGGGGTTGCAGGTCGAGCACCTTGAGGATCCGCATGGCCTCCATCATCACCACCGAGCCGGCTCCGTCATCGGTGGCGCCGGTGCCGTAGTGCCAAGAGTCGAGGTGGGCCCCGATCATCACGTACTCATCGGCGAGGTCGGATCCCGGAATGTCGCCGAGCGTGTTGTAGGATTGCAGGTCGTCCGAGAAGAACCGGTTCTGCACGTTGATCTCGAGCTCGACCGGGATGCCCCGCTCCACGTTGCGGAGAATCTGGTTGTACTGCTCGCCGGCCACGTTGAGCTCGGGCGGAGGTTCGGGGTTCGCGGGGTCGCGACCGGCTCCACTCCCGCCTCCGCGGACCAGCGTGTACTCGCGTGACGACGGCACCAGGAAGCCTGCGATGCCCTCATCCGCCAGGAAATCGCTCATGGCCTCGCGCACTTCCCTCATGCGCCGCCACACCGCGATCCGGCGCCTCCGCGCCTCCGGATCCCTCTGCTCCCGCCCCTCGCGCTCTTCCGCCGGCTCGAGAAGATCCTCGAGTGGAGTCCGCAGCGGCCGCGGCTCCCAGTCCGGGCTCATCTCGACCTCAGGCCTGGACAGGACCCACGCGCCGGCCAGCTGGCCTCGATACTTCTCCAGGTCGGCCACCGAGTCGGCCTCGATGATGACGGCCGGGCCGGTGATGGTCCCCTGCGTGCTCCCGGTCCAGCCGGACGGCTGCGCGACGAGCGGCTGAACGAACGGTGTCAGAATCCGGCCGCTGTAGGACACTCGCTCCCAGCCACGTCCGAACTCGCCCCACGGCTCGATCTGGACGTTGGCCAGGCCCCACTCCTCGAGCATCTCGGCGGTCCACTCGTTGGCCCGCGTCATGCCCGGGGAATTGGTGAGGCGGGGGCCGATCACGTCCGTCAGGTACCCGGCCAGCTCCTCGATCTGAGAGTTCTCGAGACCCTCGACTCGGATGCGCTCGACGGCATCCATGTCCACTGCTTCCTGCGCCATCTGGGCGGGCGCGGCGGGCACCAGGGCCAGTATCGCCGCGACCGCGACGCCCATACGAACCATGCGTCGCTTCACGAAACGCCTCCATTGTGCGGTAACTGTGTGGGACAGGATTCCGGCCGGCCGGCCGCCGGATCCGGATCGGCGGAGTCCGCTCCGCCACTTCCTCTCCATGCATGAATGCCCGACGTACCGAAAACGTTTAGGAGGCCCCTTCCCCCGGTCAGTGCACGAGCAGAAGGCGGCCGGACCGGGTCTCCTCGCCGAGTCGCAGAACGTACAGGTAGGCCCCCGATGCCGCCTCCAGACCATCGGCCAGCAGCCCGTCCCAGGCGACTCGCGGCAGCGAGCCGCTCGGCGCCAGCGCGTGGGTCTGCCGCACGAGCCGTCGGCCGGCCACATCGTACACCTCGAACACCAACGAACGGCCCTGGTCGCGTGCCTCCTCGGGAACCGTGTACGGGAAGTTCATGACCCGGCCGCCGCCGGTACGCAGCGGATTGGGAAATGGCGGCTGGATCTCGAACCGCCCACCCGGTCCCGGCGGTTCGATCGGCTCGTCGCGAAGTTCCCGCAAGCGGGCCGCTGCCGCGGCTTCGGTCTGAGACGCCAGAAGCCAGAACCGAACCGTGCGGGAATCCCCGGCCGCGAGATCGAATGGTCCGACACTGAGGAGCGCCGCCCGGTCCGTGGCCGACGAGAAGCCGGGGAGTCCGCTCGGATCCACTCCACGAACGAGGTCGAGCTTCGTACTCTCCTCGAACGTGTCCCACAGCACTCCGCTGTCCGGCTCGTAGGCCGCACCAACCGCCGGTGTGCCGAGTGGAACCGACGACCGGCCGATCACACCGCCTTCCGAAGCCAGCACGGTGATCGGACCTCCGCCGTCGAGTGGCTCCGAGACCAGCGCTTCCATGTCCGCTGACCAGCGCACCGACTCTCCGCCGGCAAGGTCCCAATCCGCCAGGAAGGCGGGGATCGCGTCGGCAATCCGTCCGCCGGTCACGTTGCGAACCGTCGCGATCACCGTGAGAGCCCCTACTCCTCCGACGTCGCTCGCTTCCGCGACCGCCCGTACCTCCAGCCCGACCGGAACCAGGGCCTCCAGGTCGTCGAACCGGAATTCGGCCTTTGTCTCCTCGACGTCGGTTTCCGATCTCGACGGCGCCCAGTCCGTCTCGATGGCGGGCGCTGACGACTTGAGGTCCGCCCGTCCGAGCACCGTCGTGTAGAAACCGTCGGAAATCCGGCCGGCGCCGGCGACCGCGATCCCCCCGGCCGTGAGCAGCTCATCGCTTCTCCACTCGAAGCCCCTGAACGCGGCGACGCGCCCGAACCGGCCGAAGTCGTTTCCGCCGGCCGCCAGGTCGCCGGTCTCCAGAATCCAGCCTCCGAACAGGTTCGGCGGTCCGTTCACCAGGACGCGCGAAAGCACGATGGCGCCCGACAGGTCCGTGACGGCCACGCGTACGCTGCGCACAGCGGCATCGGGGTCGATCGGAACTCCAAAGCTCACCACCGAGCCAGGATCCAGCGAAGGAAGATCTCTCGCCACTGGGGGCCGGCCCTCAGCGATCACCCACATCTCTCCGCCGCTCCACCTGCCGGCTCCCCTGTTTCCGATCGCCACGACCACGCTGTCCGGAGTGCGGCGGGCGAGAAAGGCCTGGAGCATCCCACCGGCGAAAGAGGCGTTCGCTCGCTGGACGGCGGCGGGCACG
>CAZRRU010000134.1:0-6096 GCA_964602635.1 uncultured Gemmatimonadota bacterium
ACAGCGATCACTACGAACTCGTGGTCCGTGCGGTGGGTGGCGATGACGTTCGGGTGTTCAAGCACAACCTCCAGATTGGCCCGATCGGCTGGACGCCGGACAGCCGCGGCGTGCTGGTTTACTCGGAACCCGGTGGAGACAAGGCGCGGGTGGAGCATCTGGACCTCGAAACCGGTGAATTCACGGCCGCCAATTCCTCGCCCGACGCGAATAACGCGGGCATGCAGTTCCAGGTCTCACCCGACGGCCGCCACATGTATGCCATCGAGCCTACCGGAGGATGGGGGGAGGACCTTCGGAATCACCTGGAGGACTTGTCGAAGCTCGGACTCTATGAGCTCGGCGTGTACGACGACTCCAGGCGACTCATCGCTCCGGCCGCGTTTCCTGGAACACCGCGTCTCTCCCCCGACGGCAAGACACTCGCCGTGCTGGAAGCCGACCGGGAGAACCTGGATTACGCGCGGATCTACACGATCCCGCTGGCCGGCGGCGAGCCGAGCACGGTGTTCGAAATCGAGGATGACGTCACGGTCCGAGGTCGGGCGATCGGTTGGGCGTCGGGCGCCCAGTGGACGGCCGACGGCAGACACCTCTTGTTCACACTCGACGGCGCCGTGATGAAAGTGTCCGTAGAAGGGGGTCCCATCGAGAAGCTCGTCGATCTTCCCGAGGGGAGCCAGACGCACTTGCGGTTTCACCCTGACGGCTCGCGCTTTGTGATCGACGCCGGGCTCAACAAGGGCGAGATCTGGATCGTGAAGGGTCTTCCTGGGATGGCGACCGACTCGGCCGTGTCTGATCACTGAACTCAATTGTAACGGGGCGGGCCGTCGATCGGCGGTCCGCTGCCCAGCCTCGGGTCCCGGGATCGCGAGATTCGAGGCTAAGATAGCCCCGGTGGGGTCGCACGCCTTCGTTCCCAGTCTTCAACTGTCCTCACCGATAGACGAACCCCCACACGCCGCCTAGCTTACGCAGAGCCCATGAATCCGGGGACTGCATGCTAGCGCACATCGTCAAACGCCTGCTGCTGTCGGTGCCACTGATCCTCGGGATCGTGACGGCGACGTTCTTTCTCTCGCATCTGGCGCCGGGCGATCCCGTGGACATGTACCTGCAACCGGGCCGCCAGGTGGATCCGGCGGTCATCGAACAGGTGCGGCACAGCCGGGGGCTGGATCAGCCCATTCACGTCCAGTACGTGACGTGGCTCGTGAACACGGCTCGCGGGGACTTCGGCGAGTCTTTCCTTCTGCACAGGCCGGTCAGGGACATTCTCGCCAGGACCGTGCCCTACACCCTGCTTCTCATCCTGGCCGCCCTGCTGGTGGACGCTCTTCTCGGGATCACGCTGGGTGTGGTGTCCGCGGTGAAGAGAGGCACGAAGATCGACCGGGCGGTCACCCTGGGCTCCCTGACTTTGTACGCGATGCCCGGGTTCTGGCTGGCCCTGATGCTCATCCTCGTGTTCTCGGTGTACCTGGGGTGGTTTCCGACCTCGCAGGCCACCTCGCTCGATTACGCGGAGTTGAGCGCCCTCGGAAAGTTGCTCGATCGCCTGTGGCACCTCGTGCTTCCCGTTACCGTCCTGGGAGTGGCGGGCGCCGCGGCCACTGCCAGGTACATGCGCGGACGACTGCTGGATGTTCTGAGCGAGGACTACATCATGGCAGCCCGGGCCCGGGGATTCCGGGGCTGGACGGTCGTTCGGCGGCATGCCCTGCGGAACGCGATGATCCCCATCATCACGATCTACGGCATGAGCCTCCCTCTCATGCTCGGGGCTGCCACCATCGTCGAGACCATCTTCGCGTGGCCCGGAATGGGGCGTCTCACCGTGGATGCCGTAGTCGGACGGGACTATCCCGTGATCCTGGCCACTACGATGGTGGCGGCCGTGCTCACGGTGCTCGGGAATCTCCTGGCAGACGTGGGCTACGCCGCTGTCGATCCCAGAGTATCGTTCGATGCCTCGCAACGGTGAGGGAGCGATGAGGTCTCGCGGTCCGTGGGGCATGGCCGTGCGGCGATTCCGTGAGAATCGGCTCGCCCTGTGGTCCATCTACGTGATCGCGATCTTCGTCCTGGCGGCGATCCTGGCCCCGATCCTGGCTCCGCACGATCCGATCACCATCGGTGACGTGATGGCGACGCGCTTCCAGTCTCCTTCCTGGGCCCATCCGTTCGGCACGGACGAGTTCGGCCGCGACCTGTTCAGCCGGGCGCTGTTCGGGGCGCGCGTGTCCCTTTCCGTCGGGATTTTGGCCATGCTGCTGGCCACGTCGATCGGCAGTCTGTACGGGGCCGTTGCCGGCTACTTCGGTGGAGTGGTGGACGGCATCATGATGCGCATCGTCGACGTGTGGATCGCGTTTCCGGCGTTCTACCTCATGCTCCTGCTGGTCGGCGTGTTCGAGGCCAGCGTCCCGGTCCTCATCCTGATCCTCGCTCTCACGGCGTGGCCGGTGACGGCACGGTTCATTCGAGGCGAGATCCTGTCTCTCAGGGAGCGCGACTACGTTCAGGCGGCACGGGCCATGGGACTCCCGGCGTATCGGATCATCCTCCGCCACCTGATCCCCGGAGCCCTGTCGCCGGTCCTCGTCACGGGGGCGCTGGCCGTGGCGGGAATGATCGGGGCCGAAGCCGGCCTGTCGTTTCTCGGCCTCGGAATCAGCCCGCCGACTCCGTCCTGGGGCAACATGGTGGCGGCCGGAAAGGACACGCTGGCGAGCGCCTGGTGGATCTCGTTTTTCCCGGGCGCGCTGCTCACGATCACCCTGATCGCCTTCAGCCTCGTGGCCGACGGTCTGCGCGACGCGCTCGACCCGAAGGCCGTAGACCAGAAATACGTGTGATGCTTCTATCCCTTCACGGCCTGAGCACGCGATTCACAGCAGACGAGGGAGAGCTGTGGCCCGTGAACGGTGTATCGTTCTCCATAGCGGGTGGGGAGACGCTCGGCCTGGTCGGCGAAACGGGCAGCGGAAAGAGCATGGTAGCCCTGTCCATCCTCGATCTCGTCCCGTCTCCAGGACACATCGTGGCCGGAGAGGTCGAGTTCGAGGGGCAGGACATTCTCCTGTTGAGCCGGGCCGAGAAGCGGCGGGTGCGCGGCGGCGAGATCGGGATGGTGTTCCAGGATCCGGCGGCCAGCCTGAATCCCGTGTACCGGATCGGGGACCAGATCACCGACGTCGTCCGCCTGCACCGCGGCCTGGGACGGTCCGAAGCCTGGCGCGAAGCGGTTCACCTCCTGGCGGACCTCGGCTTCCAGGAGCCCGAGAAGAAGGCCCGCGCCTATCCGTTCGAGCTCTCCGGCGGGATGCGCCAGCGGGCTCAGATCGGGGTCGCTGTGGCCGGGCGGCCGAAGCTCCTGATCGCCGACGAGCCCACGACGGCCCTGGATGCGACCGTGCAGTCGGAGATCTGCGACCTGTTGAAGTACATCCAGGGCGAATTCGGGATGGCGATCCTGCTGATTTCGCACGACCTGGCGATGGTCACGGACATGGCCGACCGGATCATGGTGATGTACGCCGGTCGGATCGTGGAAATCGGACACTGGACGGCGATCTCCCGGGAGCCGCGCCATCCGTACACCAGGGGATTGATGGCGGCGATTCCGCATCTGGGCGCGGGAGCGGGCCGACCGCTCGACAGCATCCCCGGAACGGTGCCCGATCTGGCTGACCTTCCCGCGGGTTGCTCGTTCCACCCGCGGTGTCCGGAAGCCGACGAGCGCTGCCTCACCGCGCCCCCGCTGCTCGAGGACGTGGGCGACCGTCTGTGCGCCTGCTACCGCGTGGAGCGTGCCCGATGAACGACCAGCCCGTCCTGTCGGTGCGCGGACTCCGCAAGCACTTCAGGACCGGCCGGGGCTGGGCCGGACGCTCCGGCCGGCTGTTGGCGGTGGCCGGAGTGGACCTGGATCTTCACCGTGGAGAAGTGCTCGGAATCGTAGGAGAATCGGGCAGCGGCAAGACGACCCTGGGACGGTGCGTTCTCCGGCTCATCGAGCCCTCCAGCGGCGAGGTGGAACTGGAGGGAAGCGACTTCCTGGCCCTCCGGGGAAGGACTCTGCGGCGGCGCCGAAAACGGCTCGGTGTGGTGTTCCAGGATCCGTATTCCTCGCTCAATCCGCGAATGCAGATCGGTCGCATCGTGGCCGAGCCGCTGCGTGCGCAGGGCAGTTTGCCGGGTCATGACGTCAGCGGGCGGGTGACGGAATTGCTGACCCTCGTGGGGATCGAGCCCCACTTCGTCTCCCGGTACCCGCACGAGATGAGCGGCGGCCAGCGGCAACGCGTCGCCATCGCCCGCGCCCTGGCCACCGACCCGGACCTCCTCGTGGCCGATGAGCCGGTCTCGGCCCTCGACGTATCGGTGCAGGCGCAGATCCTGAATCTGCTGTTGGACCTGAAGCGGGAGGGTAGCCTCTCGATGATCTTCATCTCCCACGACCTGGCCGTCGTAGAGCGGGTGGCCGACCGGATCGCCGTGATGTACGAAGGACGGATCGTCGAGTCGGCTCCCACACGCCGCCTGATCGAGCATCCCCTGCATCCGTACACGCAGGCTCTCCTGTCGGCCGTGCCGAGCGTAGATCCGGCCTTCCACCGGGACCGGGTGCGGCTGAGAGCCGATCTTGGACATTCCGGGCATCCGGTGGTTGGATGCGCGCTTGCGGGACGATGTCCGGTCGTGCAGGACGTGTGTCGGAGCGTGGAGCCGCCGTTGGAGGAAGTCAGGTCGGCTCACCGGGTTGCCTGCCACCTGGCCGCGGATCAGGCGGACTGATCTGATACTGGCTTTGCCTCGGGCAGGACCTCTACTCCCAGGTCCCGCGCGGTCTTTCGGATTCGTGTGTCCATACTCAGGACACGCACATCGCCGACAATCCGTCTGGCCTCCAGCGCGAAACCCAGGTGCAAGGCGTCGAGGGTACGAATCGGCTCGCTGGGGAACGGGCGCTGAGCGCGCTCGATAACCGACGGATCAAAGCCCAGCAGCATCCAATGCTGACCGGCCGTGCGGAGCATCACCTGCCGCCTGGTCAGCTCCGCCTCCGACAACTCGCCCACCGCACTGCCGCGGACCAGAACGCGTTCGCACTCGAGCATCGTCAGATCCGAGGAAATGATGAGTTCGGCTCCGGCCAGCGCTCTCTCGATCTCCGACTCGCGCTCCTGAGAGAGCACCCACGTCAGGACAGCGCTGGACTCAGCATACAGGATCACCGGTCACCCCGAGATTCGTCCAACCACCGAAGGGCGGTTCCGTCCGGCAGGATCTTACCGAGCTTGGGGTACAAGTCCGGGCGATTCGGCGCCCCCAACCTGACTCTGCCTTCCCGGGCGGCGGCAGTCAGAAGAGGATAAGGGTCGTCCTCGACCGATGTCCCGGGCTGCCTGATTTCGGCCACGATCACGCCGCGATCGGTGACGAGGACGCGTTCACCGCTTCGCACGAGACGGATGTACTCGCTCAGGCGATTCTTCAATTCCCTGATTCCCACGACCTTCATGTCATCAATGTAGCTACATGAAGCTACATGTCAACTGGTTCGAGGCTCCGGCCCGCATCGCGGGCGCCTTTCGCGGTGCCGCATTACCTTATGGAGCGCGATCAACTGCCGTTCAACGAGCGCACAGCCGGCCGCTATTCCAGGCCAGGAGATCACATGTTTCTTCCCATCACGCGCCGCCGTTTCTTCGGACAAAGCTTCGGAATCACCACGGGGGCCGTGCTCGCGCGCTCACTCGGGCTGAGGCCACGGGACCTCGGTGGACGCGGCGTTCGAGGGGCCGGCTCGACGCCGATGATCGTCACCAGTCACACGAACGCCACAGGGCAGTCCGCGCTGGAAGAGGTATGGGAAGCTCTGGCCGCCGGCGGCTCAGCGCTCGATGCGGTCGGGAAGGCCACCAACGTGATCGAGCTGGATCCGGAGGACGTGAGCGTCGGGTACGGCGGCCTCCCGAACGAGGACGGAGTGGTGCAACTGGACGCGTCGATCATGGATGGCCGCACGTACAACGCGGGCGCCGTGGGGGCGATCGAGAACATCGCGCACCCGTCTTCGGTGGCGCG
>CAZRRU010000135.1:0-10294 GCA_964602635.1 uncultured Gemmatimonadota bacterium
TCGATCTCGAATGAGTCTCGCAGCGCGCTGGACTGGAGCCGCTCGTCGATCGTGCGCATTTCCTCGCCGAGTCGCAGCCGGTTCGTGTCAACCGGGTTGGCGGCCAGAAACAGGATTCCTATCCTCTCGGCCGCTTCCTTGTCACTCTCCGCCTGTCTCCTGCGCCGGGAGACCTCGGCCGCGCCCATGAGCAGCACGATGCCGATCGCGGTGCCGATCGTGCCGACCACGTAGGCCGCCGCGGTCACCTCATAGGTCCAGCCGTACACCACGGGGATGTCGCTGGCCCGAATGCTCCGGATCAACTGCACACGGTTTCGGGGATCGACTCCCACCCGCGCGGCCGGGCCTTCGTCCACCACCTTGAATCCGGTCAGAAAGTGGTAGGTGTCTCCCTCGCTACCGAGGTTGGCCACGGTCACGACGTACTTCAGCTGAATGGCGATCACCAGGAGGAAGCAACCAACGGCCACGATGAGGATGCGCTTCGCCTGTCTCGGCAGCGTCTGTTGCAAGACCCAGACGGAGAGCGCGGCGATCACGATGAATACGCTCACGGTGGGTCGAAGGAAGCCGAGCTGCTCCGGGATCAGTCTGCCCGGCAGCAGGAGTGGCAGCAGTGCCGCGGAGAGAGCAGCGACCGCGGCCGTCAGCTTCGGCAGTCCCGCGAGCAGCGAACCGGCCGTGAGTTGACGCTCGCCGCTGTCGGGGTTCTCGGGCATGGCGTCGCGGGGCTCGGCTAGAAGAGCACGACGGTGCAGTCGGTCGAGCAGTCCTCGGTCTTCTCGATCCGCTCGCCCGTTTCGGGGTTCGTGGCGACGAAGTCGTACCACGCCGCCTCGAGGTGCCGCTCGAATTCCGTCGTCCCGTCTAGAAAGCGCTCGACGTCCGATGCCGACGTCGCCCGGTACTTGAAGTCGGCCCCCTCAGGGGTCGATACGACAGTGACTTGCGAGGTCACTTCCATGTCGGCGCGAAGGACGTGCTCGAGCTCCCCAAGCCAATACTCCGTGTCGGAGTAGTAGAGCTCCACCATAAGGGGATCGCTCCCGTCCGGCGGCGGACGCAGGTTGAGAGTGACACCTGTGCCCTCCAGGGCGACGAGGATCTCCTCCGCCTGCCTGCCGAACTCCTGCACGTCCATCTGTTGGAGATTTTCGGGGGTCACGGGCGCCTGATGGACCAGCTCGGCGAGCGAATCCCGGAGGCTGCCGGCCTGGGCAAGGGCCGAGGTGGCCCCAACGGCGGTCCAGAGCCCAAACGCGAAGCAAAGAAAGGGAATCCGTCGGACCATCCCGAGCACGTCCTCCCGCGTCTTGAGACTTCAATCGACTTCCCGCTGGGCCAATCGTATACTACCCCAAGTATGGGAGGCAACTCCAGACAGGTGGTCGTCAAGATGCTCCACTGCCAGCGGAGGTCGACATCGATCTTCGGCCGCTGCTCGACCGCTCCGCCCCCGCTCGCTCCTCTCGTTCTCGCGTTTCTCCTCCTGCATCCTCTTCCCGTGTCGGGCCAGGAAGAGAACTGCGTCAAGAACCTGTCTCCGATGCTCGGCTCCGATATGAGCACGATCGCGTCGCAGATGCGGACAATGACTGCCTGCATCAACCAGAGATGGCTCGAGTCGATTCTGGGAGAGCTCAGCAAGCGCTCCGCGCACAACCCTGAGCGTCTGGCGCTTCTCACCGATGTGCGTCTCGAGCCGATCGGCCCATCTCGGCCGCACAGCGGTCCGAACGCCGTGGCGGAGTACCGGAACGGCGTGCGGCTGATCTACGTGGACTTCATGCTGATGGTCGAGACATTCACGACGTCTGACCTGGCCGGTCTGTTCTTGACCCGACCGCCGGACGATCTGATCCAGCCCATGGGATTCGAGCTCGGACTGGATGCGGCGCGCGAATACGAGAGAGCCGCCACCGCCGGGTATCCGCCACCACCGATCTCGTTCTCCCTGGACGACTACATATCCGATCCCATCCGCCGCACGTTCGCGGAGGCGCTGGGAAGCGAGGCCGTGGCGACGGCTCTGGCCTGGATTGTCCTCCACGAAGTAGCACACCACGAGTTGGGTCACCTCGAGGTGCCCGAGCCACCTCCGAGTACGGCGCGTGCCATGGAGCTGGAAGCGGATTCGGCCGCCTTTGCGGCACTTCTGGAGCTCGGATACGGGCTGGCGCCCCTGCACGCGTTCATCAGCGCCCGGGCAGTGCTCGAGGGCCTGCGAGACGCGATGCCCCACCTCGCCGGCGGGCAATCTCCCCCAACGACCCCGGCGGATTTGTCTCACCCGAGCTTCGCCACCCGGCTCGCTCAACTCGAACGCTGGGACATCTCGAGCCCGCCAGTCGGCGATTACATCATCGTCTCGGCGGTCTTCCTTGAAGCCGACGGGCGTCCGACGGTCGAAGTGACGCTGGTGCCCGAGCCGAGCCGCAGTGACCTGCCGTTCGCGTACCACGGCGAGGGTCCCGGGGGCCTTCCGTACGAGTGGATCCGCGGCGAAGCCCACCTGTACGGTCGCTCGCCCGGCCTGCTGAGCAGAATCACCGTTCACGATCCGGACTCGCTATACCCGCGCCTGAGCGTCCGCCTCACGGATATGACGACGGGTGCCGCCTACGACACCGAGACGCTCGGCTTTCGAGTCGGCTTTGCGCAGTTCGCCGCGGAGTCGATCGGACCCATACTGGTGTCGCAGGTTTTCGAGCTGACTCCGAACCAGATGTTTCGGCAGCAGATCGAAATGCTCGATGTATCCGGGACGGCTGCATCGGAGGCCGATTTGGCGTTCTCCCGCAGCATGCGCGAGATGAGGGAGATTCTGCTCCTCTATGCGAAAGGGGAGATCGGGGAAGGGGAGACGACCAGCCGGATGGCCGCGATGCGGGCCCGGATGCAGGCAGACCTGGAGACGATTCTCGGGCCACAGAAGTACCAGCAGTTTCTGGCCAACTGGACCAGTGATCCGCTCATCGGTTGGGCGCTTGAACGAGCGCAGGGGCAGCTGGGACCATGAACAGACCTCTCTCCGCTACCTGCACGCTTCTGCTGTTCGTGCTGCTTCTGTGGCCGAACGCCGCGGTCGCGCAGAGCAGCCTCGCGGACATGATGAACAACAGTGACGACGAGCTGCTGGTACGTGCCAGCCAGGCCGCTCACGCGGGCGACGTGCAGATGGCCGTACGGATTCTGATGAAGGGAGCTGATGCGGGGCACGTCAAGGCTCAGGTGGTTCTCGGCGCGACTTACACCGAGATTATGGGGGATCACGAGAACGCCCTCGTCTGGATCCGTAAGGCGGCGGATCAGGGTGACGCGGATGCCTACTACCTGCTGGGACTCATGTACCTGGAAGGGCGTGGAGTACCTGCGGATACGACGACGGCCTTCGAGTGGTACTTCGTCGCGGCAATCCGGGACCAGACCGATGCGCAGGTCGACCTCGCGTCTATCTACATCCCTCGATACGACTTTGGTTCGAGCCTCTACTGGTTGGCGAGGGCGGCAGCGCTCGGTAACGAGGATGCCGGCACCTCGCTCACAGGAGTCATTGGCTATCTGAACCAGCAGGGATGCGATGCGGCACGCCAACTGGGTGACGCACAGCTCATCGAGCAGAGATGTTTCAACTGGGTCGAGACGGAGTACGCGAGACCGTTCAGCGCCGCGACATGCGACGATGTCGGCATGCCGCCCGGTACGAAGGGCGTGTTTCTGCTCCTCAAAGGGTCGATGGAAGGCTATTCGGAGTGCGGCTATGACCTCGGTATGATGCGGTACATGATGGACCGCAACTTCGAGGCGGTTCGTTTCTTCATCCGTGCCGCCTTCACGGGTCACGCGGGAGCGCAGTACATGGTCGGATCGATGTATTCGGATGGACGGGCCGGGCGCGTCGATCAGGAGCGCGCGGAGTTCTGGTTCGGTACCGCGGCGCAAGGCGGTGACCAGTTCGCGATCGACAAATGCCTGGAGCTGGGGATCGACTATACATCCTCCAGCTTCGGGCTTTCGGACGCGAACCTGAGGAGGTTCGGGTACTGAGGACCTCTGCAAGCGGCATCATCATGGGCAAGAAGATCCGGTTCTCGGTCAGCCCTCCGGGCGGCGACCGCATCTATCACATCACGGAGGACGATGTTCGCGTGCTCATCGGCCGCCTGTCACCCGAAGAGTGCAGTCGTCTACGCTCGGTCCACTTCAACGATCAGAGCCAGGGCGGCAGCAGGTTGGGGTACGTCAACGAAGGTCGTCGCGAGATCGCCCTCTGCTCGCTGCCACCGCGCATGAGCCTCTCCCGGTTTCTGGCGAAGGGTGAATCACCGACGATCTGGGGTGCCCGCCGCGGAACCCAGTGGCCCGAGGTCGCGATACGGCGCTTTCTACTCTACGACGTATTCCTGCACCAGCTGGGCCACCTTCAGGTCGTCGATGCCGGGGCCAAGTCCGATCGGCGGAAATTTGCGCAGGAGACGAAAGCGGAGGAGTTCGCGGCGTTATGGCGGGGTCGGCTCTGGACCCAGCCGTTCGATCATCCGGATCCGGTTCACTCGCGTCCGACTCGTGAGGAGATCGCCGCTCTCGAGCAGTAGAAGCAACTCCAGGCGAGCCTCAGCCTGCCTTCCACGCTCGCCACCTCACTCGCATCGCCTCGAACCCACGTCTCTCAAGGGGCAGTTGCTCGAGCAACACTCGGAGTTCGATTGGCAGGGTTCTCCGGTCTCCCCGCAGTCAGGGCCGAAACCACACCCACTAGTTCCGGTTAATGCCGAGACCCCCAAAAGTATTAGCGGGATGATTAGGTGACGGCGATTCTTTCGGGTTCTCACATCGGCCTCCCTGCTACATGCAGTCAAGTGTCCGTCACAGGCGCAGGTTGACTCCGACCGTCACACCGCCTTCGAGATCGGGCGTCACCTGAATCTGCCAGTTGCTCCGCGAGATCTTCTCCCAGCGCTCGCTAGTGCTGAGCAATCCGATGAGGGCGCCCACGCCGGCGCCGAGCGCGGCCATGGAGATGGTTCCCAGCACGGCATCGCCCGCATTCACGTCGTAGAAATCGTCGTCGTCTGCGGCCACTGCGATCATCGTCACCAGCCCCAGTCCGCCGCCGACTCCGAGACCGATGAGTGCGCCCTTGCCCGCATTCGATTGGCGGCCACGGCTCAGCTCCAACCGCGATACGTCGTACCAGGGAATAGTATAGCGACCGGCCTCGTTGGTATGCAGAACGAGATTGTCGCTGTCTGACGAGAAGTAGGTGCCGATCAGCTGGCTGGCTTCTCCCGACACCGTCTTGATCCGAATCCGATCGCCGACCCGCAGCTGCTGCGCCACGCCGTCAACGGCAGCGAAGGAGATCGCGGCCAGGGCCATCATCACCGGACAGAACCATCGTGTGATGCGCATGATTGCCTCCTCTCGATTCGAGCCGGCTCGTTCGAGTGTCCGGCCACGAGTGGAATGTGAGAGAAGGCAATCAAGCAGCCGACAAGTGGATCAAGTGAAAGTGGGCTAGATCCTCCGGTTGAGGCCAATCGCCACGCCGCCACGCGGATCCGGCGCCACCTGAATCTGCCACTGCTGTCGAGGGATCGTCTGCCAGCGTTCGCTCTTGCTCGCCATGCCGATCAGGGCGCCGACGCCGGCCCCCAGCCCTGCGGTTATGCCTACAAGAAGGGCAACCTCTCCGGCGCCATATTCGAACCACCCGTCGTCATCAGCGGCTGCCGCGATCCCAAGGGCGAGACCCAATCCACCGCCGATCGCGACACCGATCAGCGCGCCGGTCCCTGCATTGTTGTGCATCCCGCGGCTCAGCTGAAGCCGTGACACGTCAGCCCACGGTACGCGGGCCTGGACGGACTGATCCACGTAGATAACCAGACTCTCCGCCTCGGACGCCTGGTAAATACCGGTCACTTGAGAAGGCGCACCCGAAACGGTCTTGATCCGGATTCGGTCTCCGGTGCGGAGCTCCTGAGCGCCTGCATCGGGCGCGGCCAGGCAGATGGCAGCCAGTGCAAGGGCTGCCCTACGGAACGATCGTGCGATAGACATACACACCTCCTGCCCACACGTGTGCGGGCTTATCTGTCTCACAGACGCAGGTTGAGCCCGATCGCCACGCCACCCCTCGGATCGGGCGCCACCTGAATCTGCCACTGGTCGCTTGGCACGTTCTCCCACTTCTCACTCTTGATCGCCAGGCCGATCAGGGCGCCAAGGCCGGCGCCGGTCGCCCCCGTAATCAAGGTGAACAAGAGCACTTCTCCCGTTTCGGCGTCCCAGAAACTGTCACCCTGGCTCGCAGCGAGAATCCCCGTGCCGAGCCCGAACGCGGCGCCGCCGGCCAGACCGATCAGGGCGCCCTTGGCCGCGTTGTTGTGCAGTCCGCGGCTACGCTGCAGCACGGATACGTCGTTCCACGGGATGAGCGCCTCCGCCGTCCCGTCGACATGCATCGAGAGATTCTCTGGCCCGGATTCATGATAGACGCCGATTGTCATGTCGGGCGTTCCTGAAAGCGTCCTCACCCGAATGCGTTCTCCGGGGTGAAGTGCTTGTGCGGTTGAGTCCGGCGTGGTCGCGATGAGCGCCACCAGCGCCAGTAGTCCTGTGCAGAGAGATCGTTTGGCAAACACGGGGACCTCCTCCCCACTTGATGGGGCCTGAGACGGTCACTCCTGGAATCCAATACCCTCGAACATGTTCTGCGTCGCGACTACCGCGAGAACGGCCAGCGCCACGGCGCCGAGGACCACGATCACGACCACTCCGGTGCTGTCCCCTTTGTACTTTTCGACCCGGGTGACGTCCGCGAGCGCGATCGCTGTGCGCGGGAAGTACCCCTGATCGAGTGCCGTCCCTCCGACCCGATCGTCCTCGATCTGAGGAGATCCGAGCACCACTTTCCGCCCGTCCGCCAGCGTGAGTCGAACCTGCGTCACCTGCTCCGCGCACAGGTCCGCGAGCCCCAGTTCGGTGGGAATCCAGTTCGACTCACCTCGCGTCGAGGGTTGCCACACCTCCACCGAGGCGACGTCGACCAGTGCGTACGAAGCGGTCCCGAACTCGGGTCTCGTGCCGGGCAGGATTCCCGTGAGGGTGTCCGCCTCGACGGTCGGCGAGTTCAGCATTACCACGCCCTCGTTGGCCGTGGTGACACGCACTTGTTGCGGCTGCTGCTCGGCGATGGACACCGCTACGGGTTCCTTGAGGGTGGCCCAGCTGCTGCACGCGGAGAGAAAGGTGGCGAGCGTGATCGGCGTGACAGCCGCTCGCAGAAACGGTGAGCGTCGTAACGTAAACATCTGGCGCCTCCTTTCGGGCCCGGTGGTTTCACACCGGTCCTCGAGAAGCAGCGTAACGGTGGGTCGTCAAGCGGCAGACAAGCGGTTGCGCCTGAGGTGCCCGCAGCGGCCGCTGCGCTTCCGGAGGGTGCCAGCTTCGAGCTGCGTCTCTGGCGGTTATCTCGAAGACGTCCTTCTAACGGGTCAACCGCAGGGCAGTCACGCCCCCAGAAGCGGCTCGACCCACTACTTCAATCTGACGATACTCCAATTGTAACGAAACGTCTGTCAGGAGATCCCGGCGCCTCCCTGTGGGGTGTTTCCCGTGGGCGAGGTCCGGGTGCCGGCAGATCTGCCATGCAAACAAGAAGGGCGGTCCCGGCCGGACCGCCCCTCTCGATTCGTGCCCCCAACTTCGGTGCTCCTTTGGGGCCGAATACTTCAGTTCCCCGGATACACGAGGTGGATGTTCTCGACGAGAACCAGGAACCCCGAGTTCTTCCTGATCAGCCCGCGGAAGGTCTCGCTGTAGTTGACCCTGGCGCCGGTGGCGACGTCGGTGAGAACGCCGTGTGCGCTGTAGCCGAAGGAATTCGCGCGCGTATCGCTGACGAACAGGTCGTTGTCCACGACATTGATGTCGCCGGTGCCGACCGCGATCGACTCGTCACCACAATCCCACTCGAAGTCCAGGATCTCGACCGTCAGATCCTTCCCCTGGACGTGCTGATGATACGCGTCGCCCGCGAACCACTCCTGCCACGTCAAGAACTCGACGTTGTCGGGGAAGTCGCCGAAGCCGCAGAAGAAGCTTTCGTTCAGCGGAACAGTGAGGCCGATCACGCTGAAGACCTCGTCCTTCGGGTCAGCTCCGATGTAGACCTCCTGTAGCTCGAATCGCACGATCCCCGAGTTGCCGGGCATCGCAGGACCATTGATGAAGTTGAACGTGGGTGCCACGGCGGCGTCGTTCAGCGCCGTGGGGGACGTGGCCTGTTCGGTGCAGCCGACGACGAGGACCGCCGCCAAAGCTACCGATAGAGCTTTGAACCGCATGTGATACCTCCTGCATTGGGGTGAACTGCCATACTGCAGGGCGGATCTATGAGCTCGGCAGTCCAAGGCTGCCGCACTCAGTTCGTTTGCACCGCTATCCTAGAACCCCCACGCGATGATGTTGTCGATCAGTGGCTGCTCGACGAATTGCACCGCGTACGTGTCGCCCATGAAGAAGATCTTGGCCGTCGGCGATTCGATGATGCCCATGACCGGAATCGTGCCGCCGACCCAGCCGAGGATCTCGACCTCATCGGGGTCGTACTTCGACACCGCGGTTCCGCCGACCCAGGGGATGCTGCCGACGCCGTGGGTCAGGTCGTGCGGGGCGAAGCGGTTGACCGAGCCATCGAGCGAGCCGCTGAAGACGATGCCGAGACGCTCAGCCAGCTCGTCGCGCGGGTCGTTGGTCCGGTGGCCGCTCAGGAGCGCCAGTGTGACGTCGCATTCCAGGAACCGGGCGTACGCATCGAGCTCGGTCTCGCCGTACGTGCCGAACTCTCCGTAGCGCACGACATACGGGTATCCGGCGAGAAGGGCTGCGGTCAGGACCGTGCCACGCCCCAGCTCGTCGACCGTGTAGCCACGGCCGCGCAGATAGCCAGCGAGGGCCTGCCCCTGGTGAGGCTGATCCGGGAAGAACACGGGTCCCGTCTGCGGGAACCACCAGGCACCGCCGCTGTGAGACGCATCGATGAGGATCCGTTCCGGGCTGCCCGCGAGGCATGCGGGCGCCAACTCGAGGTCGATGCGCTGTGGCCACGGCCCGTCGCAATCGAAGTGACGTGAGAAGGCGCGCGCAACGTAGGTCTCGGCAACAACTTCGACGTCCGCGTGCAACACACCGCCGATACACGCCTCACGGTCGACGTCTTCCCGAATGGAGTACTCTCCGTTCCACTTCGTCTCGGCGACGAACGCGCCCCCGTCCTTGATGATGACGTGGACGGAGGCATCGTCCAGAGGTCTTTCGGACTGAGCGCTGACGACACCTGCGATGTGCAGGGGGACCGGATCGGGTCGCGGCTCGATCGGCCCATCGTCGGGGCAGCCACCCGCGAGCAAAACGACCATGCCGATCGACATGCACTTCATTGTTGCCTCCTGCCCCCAGTTCGCGGCTCCTTGTGCAGTGAGCAGTGCTTCCGTCACGCCGCAGTCACGCGGCGCTGCCTCATGGTCCCGGCGACCAGGCCGGGCTTCCGTCCTGGCCGTTGTTCGTGAGGTTCACCTGGTTCGATCCGTCCGCGTTCATGATGTAGACGTCCGAGCTGCTGTCGCTGGCGCTGTATCTCATGAACGCGATCCTCGTCCCGTCGGGAGACCACGCCGGGACGTAGTCCTCATCCGGGTGGGTGGTCAGGTTCGTGCGGTTCGATCCGTCCGCGTCGACGACGATGATCTCGTGAGCCCCGCTGGCACAGCTGGCCTGGTAGGCGATCTTGGTTCCGTCCGGTGACCAGTCGGGAAAGGCGATGCAGGAGTCGTTGATCAGTTTCACCGGGTTCGAGCCGTTGGCATTCATCACGAAGAGTCCGTATCCGAGTCCGAACCCGGCAGGATCCCGGCTGCTGATGAAGGCGATTCGGGTGCCATCGGGCGACCAGTCGGACTCCAGGTCGGCCCCGGCATATGTGGTGATCTGGCGCGGCGATGCCGATCCGTCGGATGGCACCATGTAGATGTCAGAACCCACCGAAGCGCTCATGTCGAAGGCGATGTGCGAGCCGTGCGGGGACCAGGTGGGATTCTGGCAGTCCTCGGGGGTGAGCCTCGCGACGTTCGAGCCGTCGACGTTCATGACGAAGATGCCGGACTGGCCGTCGCGCGTTCCTTCGAACGCGATCTGGAACCCATCCGGCGACCACTCCGGCCGCCACTCGTCCTCCGGGCTCCGGGTGATGTTGACGGCATCCGAGCCGTCCGAGCGCATAACGTAG
>CAZRRU010000136.1:0-12877 GCA_964602635.1 uncultured Gemmatimonadota bacterium
GGCCAGCGCCCGCCGTGAGTCTTCGTCCGCCACCCGACCCGCCTCGACCGTCGCCTGTAGCAGGATCGGGAGGTCGAGGGAATGAGCCGCCGGATTCAGCGGCAGAATCGTACCCCGGCCGTCCACGGGCTCCAGCACGGGACCGGACACCAGCGCCACCGGGTGGACCTCGCGGAGCTCGATCGTCAGGCGGTTGAACCCCTGGCGGCGCACCCGCGCTTCCTCGATCAGCGGGTGGGTTTCCAGGCGCGCCTCGGCGTCGGCGTGGTCGTCCCACACCGAAGCGTCCGGCAGGATCGCGGCCAGAGTCCGCGCCGAGTCGGCAGGGACGAAGCGCGCCCCGGCAATCTGGATACCCGCGACCCGAAAGGCCGGAACCGTCCTCATCACCGCGGGCCCCCACATGGGGCTCCACACGGCGAGGCCGGCGGCCGTCCCCACAGCGGCCAGGCGGCGGCGCGTCTGCCGGCTCACGGGGCGACTCCCACGGAAATCAGCTCGTCTGCCGTGAAGCCCCACAGGCAGATCTCGGGCTGCAGCAAGATTCCTTCGCGATCGTTCACCCGGCGCCGGGTCTCTGCCATCAGCCACAGCACGTCCGCCGCCGTCGCGCCGCCGAGGTTGGCGATGAAGTTGGCGTGCCTCTCGGCGATCTGCGCTCCACCGCGTATGGCTCCGCGCATTCCGGCCCGATCCACCAGCTCCCACGCGGATCCGTGCGGCGGACCCGGGTTCTTCCAGATCGAGCCGCAGGAAGGAAGCTCGTAGACCTGCTCCTCGACCTTCCGGCGGCGACGCTCGGCATGCACGGCGTCGATCGTCGCCGGGTCACCGGCGGGTGCCGCGAGGGATGCCCCGATGAACACCCACTCGTCCGGGACATCGACCCCTCTGTAACGCGGCATGGCCTCGCTCCGGTCCATGCGGATGCAGTCGCCTGCGGCATTCACTGCCTCGGCCCACGCCACCCGGTCCCATATCCCGACTTCGGTCGAACCGGCGTTCATGCGAAGGCCACCTCCAACGCTACCGGGCACGGCCTCCAGGAAGTCCCAGCCCGCTCGCCCTTCCCGCCGGGCGTCTCCGACGAGTGCCGGCAGACCGACCGCCCCGCCCACCTCGATCGCCTCATCCGACATGCGCAGGAAGTCGAAATCTCCCGACAGCGAGATGACCGGCTCCGCTACGCCTCGATCGGAAGCGAGTACATTGGCCCCCCATCCGAGCACGCGGTACGACGAGCCCTCCAGTGATTCGAGGACGGCGCCGAGGTCGCTGCGCGTCTCGATTCGGGCGAACCGGTCCGCCGGTCCGCCGATGCGGTATCGAGTGAGGGAGGCGAGAGACACGTCAGACTCCCACATTGCTTGCCCCCTCTACTCCCGCCACCGCATGGGCCAGGCGCGTGATGTCGCCGGCGCCCATGAACAGTACGACCGAATCCGGCGGGAGCCCGTCCACCCAGTCCGGGACCTCGTCCGCCGTCGCTGAACTGAGGAATCCGCCGGACGCCTCGGTCACGAGACCTGAAGTGACCCCCGGTATGAGAGTCTCTCGCGCGGGGTAGATGGGGAGGACCACCGCCTCGTCCGCCCCGGCGAGCGATGCCGCAAACTCGACGGCCATCTGTCGCGTCCGACTGTACAGGTGCGGCTGGAATACGACGGCGAGCGTCCGTC
Organism: uncultured Gemmatimonadota bacterium; assembly: GCA_964602635.1. Classification (GTDB taxonomy): domain Bacteria; phylum Gemmatimonadota; class Gemmatimonadetes; order Palauibacterales; family Palauibacteraceae; genus Benthicola. Next base: position 1,680 of record CAZRRU010000136.1, read on the forward strand.
CGGGCCACGCTTCGCGGACGGCCGCCACCGATGCCCGGACTTCCGTGGGATGGTGCGCGTAGTCGTCGAGGATCACCCGGCCGCCCCGATCGCCGAGAAGCTGCAGCCGGCGGTCCACTCCGTGGAATTGCGCGAGCACGCCGCTCAGAGTGTCCGGATCCAGTCGCAGCCTGATCCCCACGGCGAGGGCAGCCCCGGCGTTCTGCGCGTTGTGGTCCCCGGGCGTGCCGAGCTCGAACTCGAAGGCTCCCTCGTCCCACGTGAAGCGGCAGGTCTGCCTCGTTCCGCGCCGGTTGACGATCTCCACTGTGTAGTCCGCCGTCGGATCCATCCCGTACGTCGCGACGCTTTCGAGCCCTTCGACCACTGCGGCGACGCCCGGACCCTCGGCGCAGGCCAGGATCCCGTCTCGTCCGATTGCGCGAGCCGCGAAATCCCGAAATGACGACCGGAGGTGCTCGGGTCCCTCGTAACACTCGAGGTGTTCGGGCTCCACGGAAGTGATCACCGCAAGGCTGGGATCCAGCTCGAGGAATGATCGGTCGTACTCGTCAGCCTCGGCGATGGCCACCCCGTGTCCGGTACGCGCGTTTCCGTTCCACCGGTCGACCCTCCCTCCCACGAGGACTACGGGATCGAGACCGCCGGCCTCCGCGACCTGCGCCGTCATGGCGGTGACCGTCGTCTTACCGTGGGTGCCGGATATCGCCACCAGCCGCCGGTCGTTCAGGAGCGCACCCATCGCTTGCGCCCGCCTCAGGATCGGTACGCCCGCCTGTCGTGCGGCAGCCAGCACCGGGTGGTCGGCCGCGGCTGCAGCAGTGTGCACGACCAGGCTCGCTTCGACGGCGGAAAGCGTGTCGTCTTCACCCACGAAGCGGATACCATGTGATTCGAGCTGCCTCGCCTCCGCCGTGATCTGCAGATCGCAGCCCGTCACCCGGTATCCTTCCGCGGCCAGGAGGCGCGCCAGGCCGCTCATGCCGGCTCCCGCAATTCCGAGGAGGAACACGGGAGCGCCGGGAGGCGGCAGGAGGCTCCGATTGGGAGGACGGTGCTCAGCCATCGGCCCTACCGGCGGATCGCCCGGCCAGCTCGATGAGCTCGGCCGCAATCCGGTCCGCTGCGTGCGGGCGCCCGCGTCGCCGGCTCGCACCGGCCATGTCCGAGAGGCGCCCCGCGTCGCGCAGGAGCATGAGAGCGTCGGTCCACAGCTCACGGCCGCTCACTACGGTCTCCTCGCGCATAAGGGCGGCGCCCGCCGATACCATGGCGCTCGCGTTGTACCGCTGGTGATCGCCCGCCGCGGTCGGAAGCGGGACGAGAATGGCCGGCACGCCCGCGGCAGTCAGCTCGGCGCAGGTCATGGCCCCCGACCGGCTGATGGCCAGCGCCACGCGGTCGAGTTGCCCGCCCAGGCCCTGAATGAAGGGCACGACCTGCACCCTTGCCGCGCACGGGAGCGCCCGCACCCTCTGCGCCACGGTCTCGTGGTGCGCCGGCCCGGCGATCCACACGACGGCGACGTCCGCCGGCCAGTCGTCCCCGCCGGCGAGCCCGTCGAGAAGGAGGTCGTTCAGCGCCCGGGCCCCCTGACTGCCGCCGAAAGCCAGGACGCCCCGCCCCTCGGGCCACTCGAACGGCCGGGTCGCGGGGCCCACGGCCACCGGGTTCCCGAGCTCGAATACCCGCGTGTTGCGGCCTGGCTGAATCCGGTTCCTGGCCTCGGGGTACCCGAGATGCACCTGATCGACTCGCCGGGCCAGGAGGCGTGTCGCCAGGCCCGGCATGGCATTCTGTTCCTGGATGGCGGTAGCGACCCCTCTCGCCACGCCCCAGGCCACGGCCGGCCCGGAGGCGTACCCGCCGGTCCCGACGACCAGCTGCGGACGGAGCTCGGCATAGATTCGACTGAGCCCTCCGAGCACCGCGGGCGTGCTCCGCAGCAGCCGCCAGTTGCGCCAGGGCTTCGAGCGGTACAAAGGCTCCTGGGGCAGCAGTCGATGCGGCCAGCCGGACTCCGGAAGCACGGCCGCCTCGATCCCCCGGCATGCCCCGACCAGCATGAGCTCCACGTCCGGCTCCGCCCGCTGCAGGGCTGCGGCGAGATTGAGGGCCGGATACAGGTGCCCGCCCGTCCCGCCGCCAGAAAGGAGGATACGATGCGCCACGATTCAGCCTTTCCCTCCTTTCGAGACGTTGAGCAGAATTCCGGTCGTGCCGAGCATGAGGATCAGGTTCGTACCACCGGCCGAGATGAACGGAAGATTGATCCCGGTCGTGGGCAGCAGCCCGAGGGCCACGCCGATGTGCCCGAAGGCGGCGAGCGCCACCAGGGCGGTGATACCCACGGCGACCAGCCGTCCGTAGAGATCCGGGGCCGAGCGGGATATCCGCAGGCCGAGGAGCGCCCAGGCGAGAAACAGAATGATCACGACGGCGGCCCCGATGAAGCCCCACTCTTCGGCGATGATCGAGTAAATGAAGTCGTTCTGTGGCTCGGGCAGATACGACATCTTCAGACTGCTGCGACCGAATCCGACGCCGAACATTCCACCCGATCCGACGGCCATCAGCGACTGCTTGAGCTGGTAGCCGCCAGCAGCCGCCGCGGAATCCGGGTTCATGAAGGCCGCAACCCGGGCCATCCGGTAGCCGCTTCCCATGACCTGCACCCACAGAACGGGCAGGGCGGCCGCCACGATCAGGGCGAAGTGCCCGAACCGCGCGCCGGCCGCAAACAGGACGGTGGCCGCTACGGTCGCGATCAGTAGCGTGGCCGAGAAGTGGGGCTCCAGGAGCACGAGAAGGCACACGAGCCCCAGGACGAGGAGAAACGGCAGGAGGCCGTAGCGAAAGCTGTGCAGGCGGTCCTGCTTCTTAACCGCGACCGCCGCTGTCCACAGGACGACCGATACCTTGGCGAGCTCCGACGGCTGCACGGTCACGCCGAGGTCGAGCCAGCGCCGCGCTCCGTTGATTCGCGGCGCGATCGACTCTGTGCCCGGAAGTAGCAGCACGATCAGCATCAGGACGGTGAGACCGAGCAACGGCCAGGCAAGCCTCTGGTACAGTCGGTAGTTGACGACGCTCGCTATGGCCAGCGCGACGAGCCCGATGCCCGCGCGGCTCAGTTGCTGGAACAGGTAGTGACTGTCCTCGAGCCCCTGGGTCTGAGCCACGTACGAGCTTGCGCTGTAGACCGAGATCAATCCGAAGGCGACCAGCGAGAGGGTCACGGCAAGGAGCGCGCGACCCGCAACCGAGGGACGGGAGCTCGCCGGCCGCATCGGAAGTACGCTGAGAAGACGCGAGGCGCTCACGAGACGCCTCCGTCTGCCGGCAAGGCCCGGAACGCGGCCTCGAACGCGCACCCGCGCTCGCGGTAGTTCCGAAACATGTCGTAGCTGCTGCACGCCGGAGACAGGAGCACGACATCGCCGGGCCGGGCCAGCTCGGCCGCAGCCCGGACGACGGCGTCGATTCCGCCCTGAACCTCCAGGGCGTCCGCGACGCCTGCGAGATCGGATACGATGCGTGGGGCGGCTTCACCGTAGGCCACTGCGACCCGCGCGCGCTCTCGCAGGTCTGCTGCCAGGCTCGAGTACGGTTCTCCCTTGTGTTTCCCGCCGAGGATCAACACCACCGGGCGATCGAACGACCGGAGCGCCACGGCCGTGGCGGAAACGTTCGTGGCCTTCGAGTCGTTAACCCACAACACCTGGTCCCGCTCGCCGATTGGCTGCAGCCGATGCGGGAGCGCCTCGAAGGTGGACAGACCGGCGGCGATCGCCTCGGGCTCGACACCGGCCAGGGCACAAGTGAGGCCCGCCGCCAGAGCGTTGGCCACGTTGTGTGGTCCCAGCAGCCGCAGATCCGCAGCCGGCATCCATTCGACTTCGGTATTGAGTCGGCAGCGGAGGATTCCGTCGGATCCTGCCCAGGCCCCCCGGTCAACCGGCCCACGCGTCGAAAAGACGTAGTGCTCGCCTTCGACGCCGGCCGCCAGCTCGAGAGAGTCGGGATCGTCGGCGTTCAGGACCCACCGCGAATCGGCGGAGGCCCTCTCGAACAGACGCCGCTTGTCGGCGTAGTAGCTCTCGACGTCCGGATACCGGTCCAGGTGGTCGGGCGAGAGATTGAGCAGGACTCCGATGTCCGGACTCAGGGTCTCGTGGTCCGCCAGTTGAAAGCTGGACAGCTCGAGTGCCACCCACTCGGGCTGCCGGTCCTGCAGGACGATCTCGGACAGCGCGAGCCCGATGTTGCCGGCGGCGCTGGCCCGCAAACCGCCCGCCTCGAGCACGTGAGCGATGAGTCCGGTCGTCGTGGTCTTGCCGTTGGTGCCGGTGATCGCGATCACCCGGCTCTCGAGGTAGCGCCAGGCCAACTCGACCTCCGCGATCGTCCGGATGCCGGCGTCGTCTATCCGACGCCGGATATCGGATGCCGGTCCGATCCCGGGACTCACGATCACCAGGTCCGCGGACAGCACGCGCTGCACATCGTGCCGCCCCGTTTCGGCGTCGATCCCGACGGCGGCCAGTCGCGCAGCCGCCGCCGTCGGACCCGGGTCTGTCGATACGTCACTGGAGTACACGAGCCCGCCCTCAGCGGCCGCGAGGCGCGATGCCGCCTCACCCGAGACGCCGAGCCCGAGCACCGCCACGGCGGAGCCCGCGGGGAAAGCCGGCGACCGGTTCCGAGCGCGCGTCGCCCTCATCGCAGCTTCATCGTGGCGATGCCGCTCAGAGCGAATATGATCGCGAGGATGTAGAACCGGATCACCACCCGCGTTTCCGGCCACCCGAGCTGCTCGAAGTGGTGATGAAGAGGCGCCATGCGGAATACGCGTCGCCCTGTACCGGTTCGAATCCGCGTGTACTTGAACACGGAGGTCTGGAGGATCACTGACAGGACTTCGAGCACGAACATGCCGCCAACGATGAAGAGCAGCAGTTCCGACTTGAGAAGGACGGCCACCGTCCCGATCGCTCCGCCCAGGGCCAGGGACCCGGTGTCACCCATGAACACGAGAGCTGGAGGCGCGTTGAACCACAGAAAACCGATCGCCGATCCGGCCACCGCCACCGTAAACACCGTGAGCTCGCCGGCCCCTGGCAAGTAAGGCAGGCCCAGGTAGAACGACGTATCTACCCGGCCCATCACGTAGGCGAATACGGCGAACGCGAGCGCGGCTATGGCACTGAGGCCAGCCGCCAGGCCGTCCAGACCGTCCGTCAGGTTCACCGCGTTGGCGCTTCCCGCGACCACCAGGGCCACGAACAGCGGAAACACGACCGGGAGCAGAGCCAGGTGGACGTTTTTGAAGAATGGCACCAGCCGGTGCGTGACGTCGTGCGTGGACAGGGGCGCGAACAGGAGCAGGACGCCGAGAGCGAGCCCCGCGACCATCTGCCACAGGAATTTCTGGCGCGCGATGAGACCGCGGGACTCGTGGCGCACCACCTTGAGGTAGTCGTCCCAGAAGCCGATTCCGCCCATCAACAGGGTCATTAACAGCGCGATGTTGACGTAGGGATCGGAGATCCTGGCCCAGAGCAGGGTCGAGACGACGATGGCGATCAGCATGATCACGCCCCCCATCGTCGGCGTCCCCGCCTTCTTGCGATGCGACTTCGGTCCCTCCACCCGGATGACCTGACCCACCCTGCCCCGCTCCAGTCGGCGAATGACCAGCGGGCCCACCATGAAGGAGACGAGCAGGGCGGTTACCATGGCTCCGGCCGCCCGGAAGGAGATGTACTGAAACACGTTGAAGATGATGTGCCGGTCGGCGAGCGGGAACAGGAGCTCGTACAGCATCAGCCCTTTCCTCCCGTGAGCGAGTCGACCACCCGCTCCAGCTTCATCGCCCGGGAAGCCTTCACCAGCAGGACCTCGTCACCGTTCAGTCGGTCTGCCAGCACGGCGGCTGCCACCTCCACGGACGGGGGGTACAGCACACTCACCCCATCGGGGAGGGACAGGTCCTGGAAGGCGGACTGGAAAGCACCGAGGGCCACCACCAGAGAGAATCCCGCTCGCAGAAGGTCGGCCGCCACCTCGGCGTGCGCCGGCGCCTCGGCCGATCCGAGCTCCAGCATGCTGCCGGTCACGGCAGCCAGTCGCCGGCCAGGAAACACTTCTGAGCAGTAGCGGATCGCAGCGGCGAAAGATTCAGGATTCGCGTTGTAACAGTCCGCGACGATCGTGAGCGACCCGACCTCGATCAGCGCCCCCCGGAGGCCGATCGGGCGGTAGCCGGCCAGTCCCTCGGTGACCCCTTCCGGACTCACGCCGAGTCCTTGTGCGGTCGCGGCGGCGATCAGGGCATCGCGGAGGTGGTGCTCTCCGCCGACCGGGACCGAGTAGCCCGTTCCCGCGTGCGTGAAGCGGGCCCACGTCGAACCGACGTCCCACTCGGAGGGACGGAACTCGCAGTCGGGACCGAGCCCCGCCACGATCACGTCAGACCGGACTTTCCGGGCCGTCCCCGGAAGTTCCTCGGGGAGCTCTCCGACTACGGCGCAGCCTGCGGTGGAGGCTCCGCGCAGCAGGTCGAGTTTCTCCTCCAGTACCCCTGACACATCTCCGAGACCCTCGAGGTGAGCCGCGCCCACGGTGGTGATCACCGCATCATCGGGCTCGGCGATCGACGTGAGGCGCCGGATCTCGCCGGGCTCGCTCGTGCCCAGCTCGAGCACCCACACCTCCGCGTTTTCCTCCGCGCCGAGAATGGAAAGGGGAAGCCCCACCTGGTTGTTCAGGTTGCCCTCGGTGGCGTGCACCTGCCTCTCCGACCCTATGGCCAGCGCCAGCATTTCCTTCACCGTGGTCTTCCCGGATGACCCGGTCACGCCGACGACTCTCGCGCCGCAGCGCCGGCGGTAGTGGCGAGCCAGCTCTCCGAGGGCGACCGTCGTGTCCGCCACGCGGAAGACGGGGAAACCGACCGCCGGTCCGGCAGCCGACACGGGGACCACCGCTCCAGTCGCACCCATGCGCTCGGCCTGTTGGACGAAATCGGTTCCGTCGAAGCGCTCGCCCTGGAGTGCCACGAACAGCGCGCCGGGATGCAGATCACGCGTATCGGTGGATACCGACGAGAACTCACGGGCCGGCCCGTCCTCGGGGAGGTCGAGAGCCCGACTGATCTCCGCTGCCGTGAACCGGGCCGTCATCACCGCGAGACTCCGGCCACGTAGGCTCTTACGATGGCCGCCTCGTCGAACGGTATCCGCTTGCCGGCTATGTCCTGGTACGTCTCGTGGCCTTTGCCTGCCAGCACCACGACGTCGCCGGCACCAGCTTCCCGCAAGGCGGCGTCGATCGCCTCTTCCCGATCGAGTACCACCCGGTAGGAGCCGGGGGGCATGTCGCGTGTGATGTCGGCGCAGATGTCGGACGGATCTTCGGACCTCGGATTGTCCGTCGTAATGAAGGCCAGGTCAGCGTAGCGAGCGGCTATCTGTCCCATCAGTGGGCGTTTCCCCCGATCCCTGTCCCCCCCGCACCCGAACACGATGTACAACCCCCCGCCCGTCAATCCGGCCAGGGTCTCCAGGACCCTGGTGTACGCGTCCGGCGTGTGCATGTAGTCGCGGAGAACGAGCGCCGGTCGATCGCACAGCACTTCCATGCGGCCGGGCACCTGGGGCGCGGTAGCCAATCGGTCGGCGGCCGCACCCGGCTCCACGCCCAGCGCACGCGCCGCGGTCACTGCAGCCAGCGCGTTGTGAACGTTGAACTCGCCTAGCAGCGGCAACCGCACCGGCCACTTGCCCTCGGGGGTCACCAGGTCCCAGTCGCTCCCGGCCACCGTATGGCGCACGGCCGTGGCGCGGACCTCAGCCGAGGTGCCGAACCCGTATCGAACGACGCGTCGCCCGGCGAAGTCCGCCCCTGACCAGGCCTCGTCGTCATCGTTCACGGCGCACAGACCTTCGGGGCGCACCTGGTCGGCGAGGCGGAGCTTGGCCGCCCGGTACGCCGCGAGATCCGGATGATAGTCCAGGTGCTCCCGCGTGAGGTTCGTATACACCCCCACGTCGAAATCCAGGCCGGCAACCCGCCTCTGATCGAGCGCGTGCGACGAGACCTCCATGGTCACGAAACGGGTGCCCTCTTCTCCGAGCTCGCGGAGAGTCGCCATGAGATCGAGCGGGTCCGGCGTGGTCAGGCGGCCCGGGTGGCGCTCGCCGGCCGTATCGAACCACCCGAGGGTTCCGAGGGCCGCCGAGGGTGCTTCAGCGGCCAGGAGGTGTCGGGTGATCAGGGCGGTGGTCGTCTTGCCGTTGGTGCCGGTGATCCCCACGAGCGAGAGCCGGGCGGCCGGATCCCCGTGCAGCATGGCGGCCGCGTGAGCCGTGGCGGCGCGCGTGTCGGACACCACCAGCTGGGGCAGATCCGTATCCGCCTGGACCTGATCGACCAGGGCCGCGACCGCTCCGGCGGTCGCGGCCCGTGCGACGAACGCGTGTCCGTCGAACTCGGTCCCGCGCAGTGCGCAGAACAGGACGCCGGGCTGCACCTCCCGGGAGTCCGTGACAACGCCGGCAAGACCGGGCGGTGGGGTCCCCTCCCACCTCGGAGCCAGCCCGCGCTCCCGCAGTCTGCGTTCGAGGTCTCGTGTCTGTATCACACCCGAATTCGTTTCAGCATTCCTGTCGCTCGTGGCCACGGCGACGCCGACTGAAGGTTCTCCGCGCATGTCAACGCAGGAGAATGGTCGCGCCGCGCACTACTCGGGTTGCCGCTGCCGGCTCCTGCCGCGTCACCCGGCCGGAACCCTTGAGTTCGACCCGAAGTCCCAAGTCGTGAAGCCGGGCGACGGCGATTCGCGTCTCCAGGCCCCTTACGTCTGGAAGTCTCAGCCTCCGCTCTGTGTCGCTCGTCCCGGCGGCCTCCTCGACGGCCGCCAGCCGATAGGGAGACTCCACGTTCTGTCGTGCATCCCAATCGAGCCGGGCCCTGGCGTGAGCCCCGGCTCCCGTCTCGATCAGGCCGAGCCCCCGCGTCGCCAGGATCGCCTGTACGACGGCACGCGTTACCGGCGCAGCCGTAAGGCCCCCGTACACGGAACCCTGCGGATCTTCCAGCTTCGCCATGATCACGAGCCGCGGATCGTCCACGGGGGTGTAGCCGACGAAAGACGCGGCGTAGCGTAGATCGGCATAGCCACCGTCCGACGCGATACGGGCCGTACCGGTTTTGCCCGCGATCTTCAGGGTCGCCAGGGAGGCCTCCGTGCCGGTCCCACCGTCCCCGACCGCGGCCTGCAACACGCCAGAGACCCGGCGCGCAGTGTTGCGGTCGATAACCTGACGAATCGGCTCAGGCTCGAACCGCCAACCCGACTCCCCCTCGGCGCTGACTTCCCGCACCAGGGCCGGCTTCAGCAGCGTCCCGCCGTTGGCGAGCGCCCCGTAGGCCATCACCAGTTGCAGGGAGGTCGTCAGCATCTCGTAGCCGATGGCGAGGGAGGCCTGGCTGAGGGCGGACCATCGATCCGGCCGACGGAGAAGGCCGGGAGACTCACCCGGAATCTCGATGCCGGTCGGCGTGCCGAAGCCGAAGTCGCGCAGATAGCGGTACTGTACGCCCGGTTGCAGACGATCCGAGAGCTTCGCCGCGCCGATATTGCTGGAGACCTGGATCACCTGGGCGACGCTTATCGTATCGTACGGGTGCACATCGGTGATCACCCTGTGCGGCGTCCGGTACTCTCCACGCTCCGCGTACACCCGGTCCTCGAGCCGGGCGACACCTTCCCCGAGCAGGGTCGCGAGCAAGAACGGCTTGACTGTGGAGCCCGGCTCGTACGGCGACGTGAATGCAGGCACCGCACCGGCTGCGCCCTCGCGGCGGGATGCGACCGCGAGAAGCTCTCCTGTCCTCGGATCGGCCATCAACACGTCCCCGCCTGACGATCCGGTCTGCTCCAGCGCCGCCTCCAGCGCCGCCTCGGCGATGGCCTGCAATTTCGCATCGATCGTGAGATAGACGTCCCGACCGGACCTGGCGGGCGTCTGTGGACTCGCGGGAATCGGGTACAGCTCGCCGCGGCCGTCGCGTCGTCCGACCAGCTCGCCGGGAGTGCCCCTGAGGAGTGTATCCAGGACGAGCTCGAGCCCGGACTGGCCTTGACCTTCGGTCGTCACTGTACCCAGGAGGACTCGCGCCACCTCGCCCTCGGGATACACGCGCGTGAGGACCGGCTCGAATTCGACTCCCGGGCCGACGGCCCGGGAAAGCGTCTCTCGCTGCCCCATAGAGACCTGCCCGATCGAGATCCACCCGGTGGGCCGGCTAGTCAATCGGCGGGCCTGGGAGCGCGACAGATCGAGAATTGCGGCGATGGCCTGGGCGTCGCGGCGGACGTCGCCGGACTGGGCCGGGGCGAAGAACGCTCTGTATTCCTGTCGCGACAGGGCAAGGGCCTTGCCGTTTCGATCGTAGATCGCCCCGCGGGCCGCAGGCAGCTCCACGGTCTCGGTCGTCTGGGTCCATGCCTGGGCCTGCCAGCGACTACCCTGAACGATCTGGAGCTGAGCGGCACGGCTTACGAAAGCCGTGGCGAGGACGGCGAGCACGGCGGCGAACAACTGGGTCCGCCGCCCGTGAGTCTTCTTCGAGACTTTACGACGCTTGTTCGTTGCCATCCGTTTCGCCTCGCGTCATTTCACGGCCCGACGTCCGGAAGGTGGAGGACCTCATCATCCGTGGCGGGCCGCATGCCGAAACGGGCCGCCGCTACCAGGATTCGCTCACGCGACGAAAGCGAATCGACACGCACGAGCTCCTCGGACTGGCGAATCCTGAGCATCTCCTCTTCCTTCTGAAGCTCGTTGATCGATTCGGCCAGGCTTCGCCCATCGGCCGTTCGATTTACCGATACGACCAGGGAACCGAGCACCGCGGACACGCATCCCGCCACGAGCAACTGCCGGCGCCTGGTTCCGGGCCTCGGGCGACGGCGCCCGGTTGAGCGGGACCGGCTGTCCCGCTTCACGGCTCCGCTGCCGCGCCCGGACCGGGGCTTTGGCGACCGCTTGCCCGTCATGCCCGAGCCCATGCGCGGAGCCTCGCGCTCCGCGCCCGTGGATTCACGGCTACTTCAGCTTCCGACGGACGCAGCGGCTTCTTCGTCAGCCGGCGCCCCAGGGCCCGACCCCGGCACGTGCAGATGGGCCACT
>CAZRRU010000137.1:0-13131 GCA_964602635.1 uncultured Gemmatimonadota bacterium
GGCCTCCGGCAGAAGCGTATCGAAGCCGATAAGCAGCTCCTCGGCTTCAGACGCTGCGCCGAACTCCAGCTGGAGCCACAGGTAGGCCTCGTCGGCGATCGCCCGAAGGGGGAGGCCACCCTCCCGGTAGTACAGGGGTGCGACTTCGCGCCACGTCAGCAGACGCTCGTCCAGGGTCTCGCCCGAAGGTCCGCGACCCGCCTCCATGGCTACCATGCCATACTGCTGCTCGGCGTCCATTCGGTTCAACCAGAGCCGGTTGCGGTCGAGCGGAATCTCGAAGTCGATCACGATCCAGTTCTTCTTGAACCATTCGTCGATCCAGGCGAAAAGGGCGCCTCCGGCCATTCCGGCTGCGGCGATCTCGCGCGTGAGCCTGGCGTCGATCTCCGCCATCGCCGCCTCGTCGTGACCACCATGGTGCCAGCCCTGCGGCTCGAGGTGGGCGATGCCGAGGCTGGCCGGAACACCGTACTCGGCGATGACGATCGGGATGTCCGGCATCGCCTGTTTCAGGCTGGTCAGGTATGCGAAGTAGTTCGAGGGTCCCTCGGGCCCCGGGCCCTCACGATAGCGGGGCTCGAGCGCCATGAAATCCGGGTAGTACGGATAGGCGTGAAAGGCGGCGAAATAGCCAGCGGGCAGCTCGCTCGTCGGTCGCACTCGCGCGGCATCAAGCCCTACCGCGTCGTTGTCGTACTCCCTCGGGATGCGCCGGACGTGCTCGCCCAGGGCTCTCCGGATTTGAAGCTCTTCATCGACTGTGGTCTCCGAGGGGTGAGACTGCGGGTCCAGCGTGGGCCAGTTCGTATATCCGATGGGACGTTGAGCCCCGAATACCTCCATCTCGTAGGCCACCATCTCCTCACAGGCTTTCGCCAGCCATGCGTCCATCGGGCTTCCAGCTTCCAGCTCGAGATACTCGCCGCTCCACTCCGTCCAGTCAGGATAGCGCTCGTTGAACTCGATGACGGAGAACGGCTCCCACTCCCGGCCGATCAGATAGGCCAGCGTCCAGCGTGACACATCGGCCGTGAAGTGACCCGAGGAGCGCCCCGGGGCCGGTGGGATGACGGCCCAGCCGTGCAAGAGATCCACCACCCGCCGCATCTCGGCGAAATAGTCAGCTTCCCACTCTTCATCGAGGTAGTCTCCATCCGGCGGAAGCTCCGCCCACACGCCGTGCAGGATCCACAGGGCCTCACCCGGGTTTCTCGTGTTATGCTCCAGCAGGGCCTGATAGAAACGGGGCGGGTGAATCGTGTACACGCGAACGACGTTCGCGCCCATTTCGGCCATTGCCGCGATCCACGCGGCATACGTGGCCGAGTCGGGGAACTGGCTCGGGTGCTTGCCGGGCAGCGCCGCCCCCAGGTTGACGCCTTTGACGTAGAAGGGCTCCCATCCTCGGCTCGATCGAACTTCGAACCGATCGCCGTTGGTTCGTGCGGGATACTCGGTCGTATCCGGGCGGGCCGGCGGCGGTCCCCGGTCGGGAAGCTTCGCGAAGGTTTCCAGCTCACCGAGATACTCCTTTGCTTCCGCGTGTCCGGGAGCCAACTCGACGACGCGCCGGAACAGGCCCTCGGCTAACTCGAGCTCCCGATCCCGAATCGCTACCAGGCCGCGGCCGGCCAGAGCGTCCACATCGTTCGCGCTCGCGCTCAGGGCGCGATCGAACAGGGTGCGGGCGTCGGACAACGAATCCTGGCGCAGAGCCACGTATCCCCGACCGTTCAGCGCGTCCGGCCGACCGGGTGCACAGTCGACGGCCGTGGCGAACGCTTCGCGCGCCGCCGACAAGGCGCCCTCCCGGTAGGAGTACCAGCCGGAGGCGACGAGCGCGTCCAGGTCGGGCGGACACTCCTGAGCCGCCGCCTCGGTACCGCCACAGCCTATCAGAGGCCCGGCAGTCAGCGCGGCAAGCAGAATCCACAGGTGGTCACGCGGCCGCATCGAACCCGTCCTCGAATCCGGTGCGCCGCATCTCGCCCCAGTGTGTGTGACGCCGGAAGGCGCTCCAGAAGCCCCGCAGGCGCCAGATTACGGTCAGCTGCCGGTACCCGAACGGCTCGAGGAAAGCGAACAGGAGCATACGGAAGAAATCCCGGTGCCTGGGGTAGGTTCGGAACGTCGCCTCGTCCAGGATCACCGCCCATACGGAGAGCAGCATCCCGTATCCCAACGCGGCGGCGAAGAACAGGAGCGCGATCTCGAGATCAAGCAGCCCCAGAGACAGACCAACGCCTGTAAGGAGATAGCCGAGCAGCTCGACGACGGGGGCCAGCATCTCCCCGAAGAAGAAGAAGGGGAACATCAGTGTTCCCACGGCGCCGTAGCGCGGATTGAACATCATGGAGCGGTGCCGCGCCATCGTCAGGATGAGCCCCCGATGCCACCGCTCGCGCTGGCGACCCAGGGTACGGAGGTCCGATGGCACTTCGGTCCAGGCCACCGGATCCGGGATGAAGGAGATCTCGTACGGCTCGCCCCGGTCCTTGAGGTGCTTGTGAAGGCGTACGACCAGATCGAGGTCCTCCACCACGTTGTCGGTGGCGTATCCGCCGACCTCCAGCATGTACTGCCGGTGGAACAGCCCGAACGCCCCTGACACGATCAGGTTGCCGCCGAGCCGGTTCCAGCCCAGCCGGCCGAACAGGAAAGCCCGCAGGTACTCGGGAACCTGGACGCCCGGAAGGAAGCCGCGCGGAAGATGTACTTCTGCCACCCGGCCATCCTCGATGCGGCATCCGTTCGCTACCCGGATCGTTCCTCCCGCCCCGGCCACCGGGCGGCCGGAGAGGAAGACCCGCGCCAGGCGCAGCAGGGCATCGGACTCTACCATCGTGTCGGCGTCCACAGCCAGCACCAGTGGGTAGCGAGCCGCTCCGAGACCTGCATTCAGTGCATCAGACTTTCCGCCGTTGTCCTTGTCGAGCACGAGGAGCCCTGGCGCCCCGCGCGAGCGGTAGTAGCCACGCACGTGCTGCGTAGGGAGTCGTCTCGGAATGGCGGGCGGCACTTCGTACAGGTCGAAAGCGCTGCGCAGCCTGTCGAAAGTGCCATCTACCGAGCCGTCGTTGATCAGGACCACTTCGTGCTGCGGGTACGTGAGCGCAAGCTGGGCGCGCACGCTTGCCACGATGCTGCCCTCCATGTTGTAGGCGGGCATGAGAACCGAGATGGGAGGCAACGCCTCTGAGCCCAGGAAGCGACTTACGTCCTCCGAGCTCGACAGCTTCCAGTGCTTCCAGATTTCGGGAATCGAAAGCAGGAGGAGAAGGCCATAGAACGAGTTGATGGCCAGGAAGTACCAGATGATGGCCGAATCGGCCGTCGAAATAAGCCAGCTCGCGAATCCCATGCGCCTCTACGCCGCGTGTTCCGAGGACGGCGCCTCGGAGTAGTCGACCACGTAGGCGCCTGCGTATTCGGCCACCGCCGCCGCATCGAGGTGGAGGACGTACTGCGCCATCTCGTACGCGTAAGCGTCATCCTCCGGTCGGCGTCTCTCGAGGAGAGAGATTCCCTCGGCTCCTATGCGCCGCAGCGCGAGAGCGGAGCGCAGGCGAACCCACCAGTTCGAGTCGGACAGGGCGCCGTTCAGGTCGGTCGCGGCCTCGCGCGCCCCGATGGAGCCCAGACCGGCCGCCGCCTGAGCCCGCACCTGCCACGCGGGGTCATGCAGCAGCTTCACGAGAGTTCGGCTCGAGCGAGCGTGCGGATATTCGGCCAGAGAGCGGGCCGCGACGATTCGGATCTCGAAGTCGGGGTTGTCGGCGTGCGGCACGACGTGTTCCAGCAACCCCGGTACTCCCAGCATCTCCGACAGAGCCAGGGCCGTCCGCAGCTCTTCACGTCCCCGCGAGCTCCGAAGGCTCTCGATCAGCGGGCCGAGGACGTGCACCCGGCTTCCGGCCAGGATTTCCAGGACCTGAGTTCGCATCACTCGCGGCTCGCGAGGCGCCATCTCGAGCACGGCTGCCGCCAGAGCAGGGGACTGCACGCGCTTCAGGCTCCAGACCGCCGCGCGGCGCACGGGCGCTCGGTCGTCCCGGAGGAGAGCCTCGATATGAGGAAGGTCCTCCGCGCTACCCACTACCATGAAGGCTCGAGCGGCCAGAAGGCGGCGCCACCACAGCCGTGAACCGGAATACGTCCTGACCTTCTCGAACCATTTCGTACCGCGCATCACCCGGCTCAGCCTCTCCCAGTCGTCGCCGCCCAGTTGAATGGAGAGTCGCTGCAGATAGTTGCATTGGTCCGCGAATGACAGGCGGTCGAGAGATGACCGGAGGTGCTCCTCGTCCGCTTCGCCCGCCAGCCATCGGCCCACGGCTCGCGTTGCGAGAGCCATGCACTGATCGGCGCGCCCTTCGTGGAAGCCCACGACCAGTCGCCGGGTGAGCAGGAGGACCAGGAGAAGGACGAGGAAGACAGCCTGGGCAAGGGCGATCGTCGCGAGCACGGAGGTGCTCACCCTGCCGCACCCGCCCGCAGGAGACGCTCGACCTTGGCGAGCGTGATGGGAATGCTCAGGGGCTTCACGATGTAGTCGAGGGCCCCTGACTCGATGGCGAGGACCTGCGCTGCTTCGCCGCTGTGCATGGTAGCCATGATGACCTGGAAATCGCCTGGCCGCTCTTCCGAAAGTTCCTGAAGGACCCGAAACCCATCCATGCCGGGGAGGTCGACGTCCAGGAGAACGACCGGGCGACGGTCTCCCGTCGCCATCTGCAGCAGGCCTTCAAGGGCCTCGCGGCCGTTATCGTAGAACAGCAGCTCGTAGCCCTGGTTGGACAGCGAGTACGTCAGCATCTCGATGAGGGCCGCGTCGTCTTCGACTACGACGACATCCGGGACTCGGGCACCGGCGGGATGCGAGGTAGCGCCGCGGCGTGCCGTCTCGTCCCCCGCCCTGCGGACAGCACCCAGGACGCGGGCCGTCAGTTCGGTGAGCCCTGAGGCCCTGGTTTTCGAGAGAGCTGCGTCGGCGCCCGCGGCGTAGGCGCGGAGCGCCGTCTCCGTGCCCAGTCTCTGCCCGATCACGAAGATCGGGAGCTGCTTCCATCGATCGCACGCCCGGAGAGTGGCCACCAACTCGACGGCAGGGACTCCGGGTCCGTCGTCGCTGAGCACCAGAGCGGCAGGCCGCTGGCTCAGCAGCTCTTCCTCGAGGTTGGAAAAGTCAGCAAGACTCACCATGCGGCAACCGAGCCTCTTCAGCCGCAGGGCGAACGCCTGGCCGAAGTCTTCGTCACCATCGACGAGCAGCACCGGTGCCCCGGCGGCCGGCTCATCTGGCACCGCCACCCCCCCCGTAACCTCAGTTCTGTGAGGAACCGCTTCCACTTCGAGCCTCCGGGCCCAAGATTCGTGCATTTCGCGCGATGTACGACCGGAATGGGAGCAAGAGGCAGGCCTTCGGGGGGCGTTTGGCAAAAACGGGTGTGTCGGTAGCCTAACTCTCTGTGTAAAAACCAGTTACACGGCGAATGGATTGATAACCACGCATTACAGGCAGGACGGCCCGTTTGGGCATTCTGCGGCCCGGCTCGCGGAAGGGAAGGAAACCGAAGACCTACGATGCCGGATCCGGGCCGGCCGCCAGATCAGGGCGAGCCGTCCTCCAGCAGCGCCCGGTAGCTCTCCGAGTAGTGAAACGCGAAGCCAGCGAACGACTGCTGCCGGGACAACTCGCGCGCGGTTTCGTCCATGGCTTGCTGCAGCGGCTGCGGGCCAAGGCTCGCGAAGCTCAGCTTGTCGCCAGGGACGGCGATCCGGCGCGTCACAGGCCACCATGACACATCCGCCGGCTCGGCTCCGAAACGACTCAGGAGCTCCGTAAGCATGGGTTCGGATGACGAGAAATCCGCCGCCGGCCGAGCGGGCTGCCAGATCACCAGCGCCGAGTCGCCGGCCGTCGCCAGTCCCACGAGACCTCTCTCAGCAGGTGGATCCAATGGAGTGCCCCACACGGGTTCGCCGCCGAATTCGATCAGCGTCTCGTCCGGCAGCTCGCCGGTCTCGAGCGCGACGTAGGCGCGTTTCCCGACTTGCGTCGCATACTCGAGCTCACCCTGCGCATGGCGGATGATGCCATCGGCGCCGTACGCGACCGTGCGGTAGTCCATGATGGCTATATCATCCACCAGGTCGATCACGTGTTCACTCACCGGTCTCTCGCGCCCCCGGAAATCGGCAGTGACCTTCTGGAACGCGACTTCATCCGGCGCGTCGTACCAGAACGGGATATCCGCACCGAAGCGCAGGCCGCTTTCTCTGGCAACATCGGAGCCCCGCGCCAGGATTGCCAGGTATCCGCTCAGGATCCAGGCCCGGCGAGGGCCGTGGAATCCGGGCAGCAGGTACGGCTCGATGTCGTATCGCACGCCGACGAATCGCTCGGCCTCATCAGATTCCGCGTTGTACCGGGCGACGTTCCGAATTGTCGACAATACCGCGGGATGATACTGGGGGAGAGCGTAGCGTTTGTAGCCGTCCAGCGCGTACGTCTCGATGCCTAGCTCGTGCAGTCGCGCGATGAGCCGCCGGATCCGGGGATCGGGGTCGATCTCTCCCTCCGGCAATGTCTCGCCGGGGGCGGACACGAGCTGCAAGAAGGCAGTGTCGATCTCGCGCGACGCAAGGAAGCGAAGAAGGCCGTCCCGGCGACCGGGATCGTCGAGCAACTCAGCCGTGTTCCAGATCCAGGTGGCTCGCGAAGACGCGCCACCGAGGCCGGGTGCCGGGCTCGGATCGGGCAGGGGGGGCGGTCGCTGGGGCGCCTGCGACAGTGCCAGGCGGCTTACGAATACCTCGGCCCGCGCGGGCGCGATGCCCTCGAGGACAACCGAGGCCAGGCGCCCGATCGCGATACCATCCGGAAGCGAATCGAGTCGCACGACGGCTTGCTGCCACTCCGCTTCCACCTGGCCGGACGGCAGGAAGTCGCCCAGCTCGCCCAGGTCGACAGCGTCACCGAGCCGCTCCCAGCGCTCGTCGGCCAACTTCAGCAGCACTCGCTCACCGCCCTGCGCACCCCGCACCCAGAAGCTGAGCGTGCTTGCGGTGCGGGCGTCCAGATACACGCGTTCGTCAGGCGGCCGCGTGCCGTCGAAGAGATGCACCCACACTCCGCAGAAGCCCCGCTCCTCCCGTGCGTAGGACAGGCGAAGACCTCTCCGTCCATCGGGCGCCGCGGCGAGAGATGCCCGGGCCCGCGAGGGCGCCTGCTCGAACCCGTTGAAGAAGCCATTCAACTGATTTCGAATGCCATCGGAGAATTCGGCGACTACGAAACTGCCGTCGCTGAAGGTGGGTGCCTCGCTACGGACTCCGCCTCGAAAGACGGGCTGCGGGAGGTCGCTCAGGCGGTACACGGCCAACTGGAGGCCGTCGGGCGCATCGATGAGGCCGATCTGGCCGCGCTGAATCCGGGCCAGATCCTCGAGTCCCCAGTCGGCCGGCTCGATGGTCGTCCAGATCGGTGTCTCCTGGGCGGGTCGGAAGTGACCCGTGGCTATCGCCCCAGACAGCGGAAGAGTGAGGACAAGAATCGCTGCGGCCTCGAGCCGACCCCCTGCCAGGGTTCTTGATCGCGCCCGTATGCTCACCCAGCCGCTCCGCGCGGGAGCGTAAAGCAAACCCGGGTGCCTGCGCCCGGATTGGGCTCCAGCCAGATGTGTCCTCCGTGCCTTTCGACGATGCGCCGGCAAACGGCGAGACCGATCCCGGTTCCCTCGTAGTCCTGGCGGTCATGCAGGCGCTGGAATATCTCGAACACCCTGTCCCGTGAGCCCTCCTCGATGCCGATTCCGTTGTCGCTGACCGAGAGCAGCCACCCATCTTCCTCACGGGCCGCGCCGATCTCCACCGTTAACGGCCTCTCGCTCCGGAACTTGATGGCGTTTCCGATCAGGTTCTGGAACAGCTGACCGAGCTGGGTCAAATCCCCGTCTGCGACGGGCAAACCGTCAACGGAAATCGAAGCTCCGGATTCGGCGATAGCGGTCTCGAGATTTGACATCGCCCACTCGACCGCGTCCTCGAGAGCCACCGGCTCGAGCCCGCTCCGGCCCTGCTGCACCCGGGCGTAGGTCAACAGCCCCTCGATCAGGTCCTGCATGCGAGCCGTACCCTCTTCGGCGTATTGGAGGAACTCCCGCGCCGAGGCGTCCAGATGCTCTCCGTGCCGCTGGTCCAGCAGCCGCAGGTAGCCCGCCACCATGCGGAGAGGCTCCTTGAGATCGTGCGAGGCAACGGATGCGAAGTGCTCCAGTTCGCGGTTCGAGCGTTCGAGCTCCGCAGCGGCGCGCACCCTCTCGGTCAGGTCGACGACGGCGGCCAGCACGAACGTCCCTTCCGCGGTTCGAATGGGATTCAGCCCGATCTCGACGGGAAACTCGGAGCCGTCGCCTCGCCGGGCCGACAGATCCCGGCCCACCCCCATCGGCCGGGCGCTCTGATTCGCGAAACCGGCCCGCAGCGCGGGATGCTCGTGCCGATAGGCCTCGGGCACCAGAGCTTCGATCGGCTCCCGGAGCAGCTCGCCCGCTTCATAGCCGAACAGTTCCTCGGCCGCGTGATTGACCATCACGATGGTACCGTCGGCTCCGGCCATGATCATGGCTGTGGGGGAGGCTTCGAGGGCTATACGGAACCGATCCTGAGCGGCGCGAAGCTCGGTCTCGTCCCTGGCGATCGCGTACAGCAGACCGGTATCCGGATCCGGGTGTGCAGTCCAGCGGAAGAACCGATAAGAACCGTCTGCGCAGCGGTATCGGTTCTCAAACGAAATGGTAGGAATGCCCTCCGCGAGCTTCTCAACCTCCGCGATCGTGGCTTCCACGTCATCGGGGTGTATGAAGTCGACGAATGGACGCGCCAGCAGATCGTCCGTCGACCAGCCCAGCGTGCGCTCGAAGGAAAGATTCAGTCTCTTGAAGTAGCCGTCGGCGCCGGCGATGCAGAGCATGTCCAACGAGTCATCGAAAAACTGCTCGAAGTCGTAGTCCATCTGTCAGAATGCGGAGATCGCGGCCCGCCGGTCAAGCCGATCGCGACGGTGTCGTTCCTCTACTCCTCTCGCAGCGCCTGCATGGGCGTGACCCGGGTCGCACGCCTTGCCGGTACATACCCGGCCGCCATAGCTACGAGCGCCAGGCACAGAGTCACCAGCCCGAAGATGGCCGGGTCCGTGACGCTCACCCCGAACACCAGGCTCTGGAGCAGCTTGCTCAGCCAGAACGCACCGAGAAGCCCGGTGAGAAGACCGATGCCTGCGAGCGCGGCCCCCTGGCCCAGCACCCGTCGTCGTACGGCGCCCGTCGTGGCGCCGAGCGCCATGCGGATTCCGAACTCTCGGGTCCGCTGGCTGACGGAATAGGACAGGATGCCGTACACCCCGATAGCTGCCAGGAGCAGCGCGACGGCGCCGAAGATCCCCATCAGGGTGAGAGCGAACCTCTCACTCTCCATGTGCCGCCCGAGTACCTGCTCCATGGTTCGGGCGCGGTAGATCACCAGTTCCGGGTCGATCGCGTCGAGTTCACGTCGAACCTGCGGAAGGATGTCGAGGCCGGCTCGCGTCTTCACCGTCTGCACGAGGGCCCAGTTCCGGTCATCTCCGTACTCGGAGTGCGGAATGTAGATCTTCGACTTGCGGCTTCCGTGCGCGTCGTACGCCACGTCCGGTACCACGCCGACGATCGTGCGCAGGGTATCGGCGGAATAGAACCGCTGTCCGATCGGATCACCGTCGGGGAAAGCGATTCGCGTCGCCGTCTCGCTGACGATCATCACCGGGGGAGAGTCCTCGCCATCTCCCGCGTTGAAGCTTCGGCCGGCCACGAGCGGGATCCCCATCGTCTCAAAGTAGTCGCCCTCGATGATCCTCATCTGGGCGCCATCCCACTGCAGCTCCCCGTCCGCGTCCTGGTACCGGTAGCCCCAATCGTGGTACGGTCCCGCCGCCGGAAGCCATGACGTGGCGGCGACGGCCTCCACGCCCGGAACCGAACGCAGCCTCTCGTGGAATCTTTGATGGAAACCCACACGCAGGGCAGGGTCCTCGTAGCGCGCGTCCGGAAGGTGCACCTCGAACGTGAGGACGTTGGAGGAATCGAAGCCGTAGTCCTGGCCTTGCAGGGCGGCGAAGCTCTTGATCAGGATGCCGGCCCCGATGAGAAGCACCAGGGCCAGGGCCACCTGTGTGGCCACGAGCGCCGTGCGAATGCGGGTGGATTTCCTGCCCCCGGCTGTTCCGCGGGATCCCTCGCGCAGGTCGGAAGTCAGGTCCACGCGCGAGCCGCGCAGGGCCGGAACCAGGCCGAACATCAGTGCCGTCAGCACGGTCACCGCGGCGGCGAACAGGAGAAGCCGACCGTCCAATCCGACTTCCGGCGCCCGAGCGACCGCGTCGGGGCTGATCGACAACAGGTACCGGACCCCGAGATGCGCGACGACGAGCCCCGCCGCGCCGGCCATGGTTGCGACCAGCAGGCTCTCGGCCAAGAACTGCCGTACCAGCCGCCCTCTGCCCGAACCGAGTGCCGATCGAATGGCGATCTCCCGCCGCCGCCCCAGGCTGCGGGCCAGGAACAGGTTCGCCACGTTGACGCACGCGATGAGCAGCACGAGGCCGGCGGCGCCCATCAGGATGCGGAGCATCGTGTCGGTGCTGCCCACTACGTCCGCGTGGAGCGACGTCACCAGCATGAGCTGATCGTCGTCGACCTCTTCGAACTCTTCCACGATTCTCGCGTTGACCGCACTCACGTGGGCTTGAGCCTGCTCGACCGAAACGCTCCTGTCCATTCGTCCGATCAGCGAGAGGAAATGGTTCTGCCTCGAATACTCCCCTTCCGGCAGGTCGAGAGGCACCCAGGCGTCCACGTCCCCCGCCACGACGTCCCGGAATCCGGCTGGGCCGACCCCCACCACCGTGTAGGCCGTTCCATCGAGCCGGATCGTGGTGCCCAGCACACCGGGGTCGCCCCCCGCGTGTGCCTCCCACAGACGGTGACTCAGGATCACGACGTTGGCGTCCTCTAGTTCCTCCTCCTGCGTGAAACTCCGGCCGAGCTGCGGCAGAACCGCCCACACCTCGAAGTAGTCGGCGCTGGTCGGCAGGACCTGGATGCGTTGGGGTACCTCTCCATCCGTCAGGTCCCGTCCCGCCTCCCGGTACGTGTAGATCGCGGCCAGGACCTCTATGCCTTCCGCCTCCCGCCTGAGATCGAGGAAGTCGGGCACGGTGTGGTAGCCATAACCGGGCTGGGTCCCTCCAATACGATCCTCGTAGATCCGGATCAGGCGCTCCGGCTCGGGAAACCGAAGCGGGCTCAGCACGACCGCGTCGAGCACGCTGAAGATGGCGGCGTTCGCGCCGATCCCCAGGGTAAGCGTCAGCACCGCGATGATCGCGAAACCAGGCTTCTTGACCATCTGGCGGAAGGCGAAACGCAGGTCCGACAGGAAGGCGGCGATCATGTGGTCGGATCTCGCTTTCGGCGGTGAGACACGGATGAGGTCTATCCCTTAGCTAGACACGATGGAGGGGCGGAGGGTTGAAGGGAGCTCACCCATTCGTGGACGGGAATGCCCGAGTCGCGTTCTTCGCCACGGACGTGTTTCTACGGCTGAACGAATGGATGCTCCAGGTGGATAGCGAGCGAGCCCACGCGTTTCTCACGCATGGGCTCGAGAGCCAGACCTGCGACTTCGACCATCTACTTCCCTGGATCCGGCGACACCTCGTAGAGCACTCGGCGTCCTGAACGGGCCCGCGCCGGGTCGCGCGATCAGTGAACCTGGATGTTGCCGATCTCCACGTCGCGGGTCCTCGGCAGGTCCCCAGGGGTGCCGGTGCAGAATTCCTGTGCGCCCGCAGGATCGGGACCGATCCAGCTCTGCGCGATTCTGTCCGCTGGCGCGCGGCGTCCCTCGCCGTTGTCCTGAACGTAGAGCCCCATCCACTTGCCCACGTTATCCGGGTTTCCAGCTTGCGACGCCTGGCCTACTAACCACGCCTCGCTGCCCACAACCGTCAGGCAACTCACCTTGACGAAGATCCGCCCGCCCGGATCCCGGCTTCTCCATTGCCAGTGGAAGTTGCCCTTCGCCGGACCGTCTCTCGTCTGACGGGCGCTGAGCGATATGTGCAACCACCCCTCGTCCCCGCTCGGGCCCTGGTACCAGGTCGTTGCCTGGCCTGTCACCGAGTGCGTCGCCGGGGCCGCCTTCGCCGCCGGGTCAGCGGCCAGCCGGGCTTCATCTGGAGCGACCGGGACCTCCCCGTCACAGGAGACAACGGTGAGGACGAGGAACGCTCCGATCACGGCGCAGACAAAGGCAAGAAGACGTCGCATGGGGGCACCTCCCGGATGTTGGCCTGGCCCGGGGGGGGGGACGGGACATGCGTCAGCGAATTCTGGTGCGAGTCGGGGAACCGCAATATAGGGCCACCGCGGCCTGATGGGGATGTGGCGCATTTCCCACACTTCTCGTTCATCTCGTTAAGTATTGACTAAACGTTCTAAACGGGTAACGTGAAGGGTGGAGGGGACGAACATGCCGAATCCGGAGACCCGACAGTTCATCGAGCGAATGGGCCTGGCCATGGATCGCCTGGGCCTGACCCGCACGTTCGGCCGCCTGTTCGGACTGCTGATGGTGGCCGAGCGACCCCTGTCTCTGGACGAGATGGTCGACCGGCTGCACGTCAGCAAAGCCTCCGTCAGCACCAACGCCCGCGATTGCGAAGAGCTCGGCCTGGCCCGGCGGGTGGGCGTGCGGGGCGATCGGAAGGACTACTACGAGATTGCGCCGGGTGCGTTCGAGAGCGTGATGGCCAAGCGGGTGGGAGCGATCCACGCCATGGCCGGACTCGCCGCCGAGGGGCTACAGGCCGTCGGTGATGATCCCTCGGTGGCACGCGACCGACTCACCGAGATGCTCGACTTCTACCTGTTCATGGGCGAGCAGATCGAAGAGCTGCTGGAACGCTGGAGGGAGGTGAAGGGATGAGAGCGACGATTGTGCCGGCCGCGCTCGTGGCCGCGCTGGTGATTCTGCCGATCCCCGCCGAGGCTCAAACGGCCGCGTGTGCCGGTCTTTCAGACGCCACGG
>CAZRRU010000138.1:0-10902 GCA_964602635.1 uncultured Gemmatimonadota bacterium
GATGTCCTCGAGGATGCCGAGGCTACTGGCGAGCTCCGTCACCGCGGCCCGCTCCGGTCCATCCCCGATGAAGACGAGCCGGGATCCGACTTCATGGCGGATGCCGGCGAATATGCGGACCACATCGCCCACCCGTTTCACCTTGCGGAAGTTCGAGATGTGCATGACGATCTTCTCGCCCTGCGGTGCGAGCGCCCTGAGGTGACAGTCGTCGCGACCGGGCTTGTAGATCTCTGGATCCACGAAGTTCGGCACCACCCGGATGTCGAGCCGGTCGCAGTCGAACGCCCGCAGTGTCTCGTCCTTCAGGTACTGAGATACCGCAGTGATCCCGTCCGATTGCTCGACCGAGAAGCGGGTGATGGACCAGAACGACGGATCCTGGCCGACCAGCGTGATATCGGTCCCGTGCAACGTCGTCACCACGCGCAGGTCCTGGTTCTTCTTGGCGAGCATCTGCTTCGTCACCCAGGCCGCCTCGGCATGCGGAATGGCGTAGTGCGCGTGCATGATCTGCAAGTCGTGCTGCCGGGCCACCTCGTGCATCTGGACCGTGAGGGCGAGCGAGTACGGGGGATACTCGAACAACGGATAGTGCGGTACTTCGACCTCGTGGAAAAACAGCCCCTCGTGAAACGATGTCAGGCGAAACGGCTGCGCGTACGTGATGAAGTGGATCTCGTGCCCGCGCGCCGCGAGCTCGATCCCGAGCTCCGTGGCCAGTGCACCCGAGCCTCCATACGTCGGATAACACGCGATACCGATCCTCATGTTCCTCCGGTTCGTTCAAACAGTTCAGAGCCCGTGCGACGGTTCACGCCGGTCCGCGAGCCGGCGCCAGTCCGCCGCGATCGTCTCGGCCAGCGCCATGACATCCTCGGACGCATCGACCCGGATCGCATCGTCTCCCACCTGGTGCCGCAGCCACGTTCGCTGGCGCCGGGCGTAACGCCAGGTGTCCCGAACAATGGCCGCCACCGCCGCTTCGCGCGAGATCTCCCCCGAGGCGAGCCGCCATGCGTCGCGATACCCGATCGACGTCATGGCCGGCGAGTCCGGCCCGTGACCGCCGGCCGCGAGAGCCTCGACCTCGTCCAGCCAGCCCGCGTCCAGCTGGCGCCGCGTTCGTTCTTCGATTCGCTGCCGCAGGACGTCGGCATCGATCTCCAGCACCCACGTTCGTGCCGGCATCGGCTTGGCCTCCGGCGGAGCGTGCCCCTGCCACCAGGTGAGGTTGCGCCCGGTCAGCAGTGCCAGCTCCAGTGCTCTGCCGCCGCGCTGGCGGTCGATCACCGGTAGACGGAACCGGAGGTCGGGATCGAGCCGGTCCGCCCACCGGCGAACTTCGGCAATCGGCTGCGCAGCCAGCCACGCTTCGAGAGACGACCGTCGCCCGGCGTCCAGCTCGGGCTCCCGAAACACCGGCCGGGTGAGCGCTCGCACGAAGAAACCCGTCCCGCCGGCCAGGATCGGCACGCGGCCGTGCGACTCGATGTCCGAGACCCAACCGCGGCACATTCGGGCGAACCGTCCGGCTCCGTAGCGCTCGCCGGGCTCAAGGAACGCGACCCCGTGGTGCGGGACGGAGAGACGGTGCTCGGGACCTGGCGCCGCGGTACCGATCTCGAGACCCCGGTATGCCTGCCGGCTGTCCGCCGAGATGATCTCCCCGCCCACCAGCCGCGCCACTTCCGTCGCCAGCCCGGTCTTGCCCGTGGCCGTGGGACCGAGGATGACCAGGATCCGGGGCCGGAGCCTCACGATCGGCCGAAGCGCCGGGCCAGCTCCTCCATGGTGAGGCGGAGGATCGTGGGTCGCCCGTGTACGTCGTGTCCCGGCAGCTCGGTCGCGAACAGCCGATCCACCAGCTCCTCCATCTCGGCCCGTGACAGCGGCTGACCGGCCTTGATCGCAGCTTTGCACGCCATGCTCTTCGCGATGCGCTCGTGCTGGTTCCGGGCCGAGTTCACGAGATCCGACCCGTGTGTCAGCTCGGAGACCATGTCTCGAAAGCAGGCCTCGGCGTCGAAGTACGGGTGCGGGTTGGGAGCGGAGTGGACGATCACCGTCCGGTCACCGAATGCGTCCACCTCGAAACCCACGGCCCGCAGCAGGCCGCCGAGCTCCTCGACCGCCGCGAACTCGGCCGGCGACAGCCTCAGGGTGAGAGGAAAGAGCAGCCGTTGCGATTCGGCCCCGCCCTCGCTGAATCGCTCCATGATCTCCTCGAACAGCACTCGCTCGTGCGCCGAATGCTGGTCCACGATCAACAGGCCGTCCCGCGTCGAAATCAGGATGTAGGCGTCGTGAAGCTGCCAGGCGTGCGGCCGCGCTGCCTGGTTCGCCGCGCCGAGGGGCGGGCTGTCTCCCTCGCCAGCGAGTGGCGGTTCAGCCCCCGGCGAATCGGCCGAATCACGCGACACGAAGAACGCGAGCTGCGGGCGCATCGAGTCCGGGCTGCCATCGGACTCCTGCCCGGGTGAGCGCTCCGCCACCCGAGACACCCCGTCCCTCGCTTCCGGACCAAACCCGGGAGCGCTGCTCACCGCTCCGAGGCGGGATCGGACCGCATCGACCACCGCCTGCTGCACCCGGGCCGAATCGGCGAACCGGACCTCCGCCTTCGCCGGGTGCACGTTGACGTCCACCCGCTCTCCCACGAGGCGAAGATAGAGGAAGAAGGTGGGCCGAAGCCCCGGCGCGACCGTCGTTCGGTACGCGTCATCTACGGCCCGCACCAGCGACCTGTCGCGGAACGGGCGGCCGTTGACGAACAGGTATCGCCGCCCGCCGGTGGGGCGAGCGGCGTCGGGACGCTGGATGAGCCCCCCCACCCGGATGCCGTCGATCTCGGCGTCCAACTCGAGCAGCTGTCCGGCCTCGTCCGGGCCCCAGATATCGGCCACCCGGTCGGCCGGGATGGCGGCCGGCGGAAGCGACAGGAGCTCGCGTCCGTTTGACTCCAGGTGGAAAGCCGTGCGCAGGTTCGACAGGGCCAGCAGGAGGACCGCCTCACTGACGGCTCGGGTCTCCGCCCCCGCTGCCCGGAGGAACTTGGCGCGAGCGGGCACGTTTTGAAAAAGCGAGCGTACGGTGACCGTGGTCCCCGGCTGGCGGGCGATCTCGTCGGTGGACACGATGCGACCTCCGGTGACGCGAATTCGCGTCGCCGGACCCCCGGTCGTCGGAGCCGTCTCCATCTCGAACCGGCCCACGGCGGCGATCGAAGGAAGCGCCTCGCCTCGGAATCCGAACGACACGACGTCCTGGAGGTCCTCCACCGACTGGATCTTGCTCGTCGCGTGCCGATCGAGGGCCAGCAACGCGTTCGGCCGGCTCATTCCCTCACCGTCATCCGCCACCCGGATGAACGTCTTCCCCCCGTTTCGCAGCTCGATGCGGACCGAGCTGGCGCCAGCGTCGAGCGCGTTCTCCACCAGTTCCTTCACGACCGATGCCGGACGCTCGACCACCTCCCCGGCCGCGATCTGGTTCGCGACGTGGTCCGGGAGGATACGCACCTGGCGGTTCGCGCCCGCAACGCCGCTCACGCCGGGACCTCGACACCGTAGAATCGGCACGCATTGTCGAGCGTTCTCAGCGCCAACTCCTGTGCCTCCTCCCCGCGAATCGATGCTAGAGCCTCCAGCGTGTGACTCACCAGTGCCGGCTCGTTGCGTCTCCCCCTCCGGGGTACGGGCGCCAGGTACGGGCTGTCGGTCTCGATCAGCAGGCGATCCAGCGGGACGCGGCGCACCAGGTCGCCGTCCCCGAACTTCCTGAAGGTCACGATGCCGGAGAATGAAACGTACCACCCGGCTTCGAGACCCGCCTCGAGAAGCGCCTCCCCGCCGGAGAAGCAATGGAGGACGCCGCTCACCCGGCCCGCAAAAGCGCCGATGAACCGAATCGTGTCGGGGTCCGCGGCCCGAGAATGGACCACGACCGGCAGCCGCGTCTCGGAGGCCAACTCGAGCTGCGCCTCGAAGGCGGCCGTCTGCTCGCCGCGCGGAGAGTTGTCGTAGAAGTAGTCGAGTCCCGTCTCACCAATGGCCACGACCGAGGGTTCCTCTGCCATTGAGCGCAGGTCCGCCAGGTGCGCGGGGGTCCAATCGGTGGCCTCGTGAGGGTGCAGTCCGGCCGTCGCCCAGACGCCCGGATTCCCGTCGGCGATCCGAATGGCCTCGCCAGCGTCGGTCGGGTTGGAAGCGACGGTCACCATCCCCACGACCCCCGCCGCGCGGGCGCGGGCGATCGTCTCGCCGCGATCGTCCGCGAAGGCGGCGTCGGACAGATGGAGATGGCTGTCGAAGAGCTTCACCGGTCAGGGACCGTCAGTTCAGTGGTGGCCCTTCTTCTTCTCCCTGCGCCGCGATCTCTCTTCGATCTCGAGTAGCGCCGGAGACGCCACGAAGATCGAGGAGTACGTGCCGATCACGATACCGAGAATGAGCACCAGGGCGAACGGGCGCACGACCGTTCCCCCGAGGATGAACAGGGCCATCAAGGTCGCCAGCGTGGTCCCGCTGGTGAGCACCGTGCGCGGCAGAGTCTCGTTGATGCTGGCGTTCACGATGTCCTTGTAGCTGTCCTTGCGGCGCTTCTTGAGATTCTCGCGGATGCGGTCGAACACGACGATCGTGTCGTTCAGCGAGTACCCGAGAATCGTCAGGATCGCGGCTACCGTGGCCAGGGTGATCTCGATGTTGAACAGTGAGATGAACCCGAAGGTGACCGTGATGTCGTGGAAGGTCGCGATGATCGCGGCGACTCCGAATCGCCACTCGAACCGGAACGCCAGGTAGACCAGCGTGAGGGCAAACGACATCAGGATCGCGATCGCCGCCTTCCTCTGCAGCTCCGACCCCACCTTGGGCCCGACCGCGTCGGTGCTCATCGTGAACCCGTCGGCGCCGTAGTTGTCTCGCAACAGCGTGCTCACCTCCTCGACGATGCCCTCGAAGTCCTGCGTTCGGATCAGGAAGTCGTTCGAACCGCCGAATTGCTGAATCTGCGCGTTCTCCATCCCGGCCGAGGAGAGGATCGAGCGCAGGTCGGCGACCGAGGTCTCCTGCTCGAACTCGACCTGGATCAACGTTCCCCCGGTGAAGTCCACCCCGTACCGGGGGCCGCCGTGAAGAATCAGCGAGATGATGCCGACCAGGAGCATCGCACCGGAGACCATGTAGGCGCGCCTGCGCTGCGCCAGGAAGTCGAAATTCGCGTTCCGGAAGAATCTCATATCAAGACCGTATCAGATGCTCAGGGACTCGGTCGGCGAACGCCGCTCGAGATACAGGAGGAAGAAGGTCCGTGTCACATAAAGCGCGGTGAAGAACGACGCGATGATCCCGATCACCAGCGTGACGGCAAAGCCACGAATCGGCCCCGTGCCGAACTGGTAGAGAATCGCGGCCGTGATCAGTGTGGTCAGGTTGGCATCTACGATCGCGGACAGCGCCTGCGCGAAGCCGGCATCGACGGCCGTGCGCGGCGTCTTTCCGGCATCCGATTCCTCTCGTATCCGCTCGAAGATCAGCACGTTTGCGTCCACCGCCATGCCGACCGACAGGATGAGCCCGGCGATCCCCGGAAGCGTCAGCGTAGCGCCGAGTCCGGCAAGCCCCCCGAGAACCAGGAGGACATAGATCGAGAGCGCCGCCACGGCCATGATCCCGGCGACCCGGTAGTACCAGATCATCAGGACCACCACTCCGACGATCCCGATGAGGAACGCGTTCCGACCCTGACGGATCGAGTCGGCCCCGAGCGAAGCGCTCACCGAGCGCTCCTCGACGACCCTGATCGGCATGGGCAGGGCGCCGGCTCTCAGCACGAGGGCCAGATCCTGCGCTTCCTGGAAGCTCGAACCCCCGCCCATCTCGATCTGGGCCCGGCGGCTGAGCGTCTGCCGGATGACCGGGGCGCTCTGCACCCGCCCGTCGAGCACGATCGCCATGTACCGGCCCACGTTGGGGGCGGTGCCGCGCTGGAATACCCGCGAGCCGCGACGGGTCGTCTCGAATGGGACATACGGCTGGTTGAACTGCGGATCGCGCGCCGCTGGCCCCGCATCCTGCAGCAGATCGCCGGTCAGGATCGGGTCCGCCTCGAGCACGTACAGCTCGCGGTACGCCGCTCCCGCGGCCGACCTGGGCTGGGCGCCCCACCGAAGCTCGGTGTTGCGCGGGAGTCCGTTGCTGAGCGCTTCGGTCGCCAGGTAGCGCTCGGCCGTGGGCACTTCCTCCTCGGCTACCAGCAGGATTCCCGGTTGCCCCGACTCGAGCAGCAGGCCTGTCAGCGGCCGGAGGTTGGGCTCCCCGGAGTCCTGCTCGGGCGGTACGGCCGCGGTGGCCGTGTCGTAAGCGCTGTCGGCTGTCGCGTCGGCCCCGGCAGAAACGGCCGAATCAGCCGCCTGCACGGACGCCGTGTCCTCCTGCGCGGCTCCGGCGCTGTCGGACTGAGTGCCGAGGATGTCGGTGAGCGTGGTGGCCTCCGGCTCGACCTCCTCGATCACCGCTCCGCGCAGGTTCTCCGCGCCGAGCTCCTGCACGATGCCGCGATCGATCCGCGGCAGAGCGTTGCGGAAGTTGTCGTCCTCGCGGACCAGCTTGAACTCCAGGAAGGCCGTCTTCTCGACGATCGCCTTGGCTCGCTCGGGATCGTCGATGCCGGCCAGCTCGACGATGATCCGCTCGTTGCCCACCTTCTGAATCGTAGGCTCGCGCACGCCGAACTCGTCGATCCGGTTGCGGATCGTGGTCAGTGTCCGGTCGAGCGCGTCGGCGCGCGCCTCGGTGGTCAGGGTCCCATCGGGGTCATCGACTTCGACGGCCAGGTGCATTCCGCCCTGCAGGTCGAGGCCGAGATTGATCGCCGGGATCTTCTCGCCGGTGGGCCCCGTCTTGGGTACCAGGGCGTACACACTGACGATGATGAGTCCCAGGATGACCAGGAGTCTGTTTCGGATATTTCGCATGGGAACGGGCCAGTCCTCCAGCCGGGTGCCCTTCTTTCGGTGCCCGCCCAATGCAGGCTCCGTTCATAAGCGGCGCAAAGTACGGAGGAAGGACCTGATTGCAAACCCCGGGCCGCGCGCTGGCGGGGCTTTACGCCCTCAGGCTTCCCGGTGAATTCCCGTCCAGCGCAGGATGTCCTCCATCAGGCACCACTTCGTGAGGCCGGATTGCAGGAGGTTGAGGCCGATGAAGGCCGTGAACAGCAGCCACCACGGGCTCACCCAGACCGCCAACGCCAGGCTGACGAGCAGAAGTGTGCCGGCGATGACCCTGATCTTCCGATCCATCGTCATATCCATCTACCTTTCTTTGGTGGGCGTCGCACGCGCGCAACCGCACGCCGCCGTATCCTCCACACCGAGCAGGAACGCCCGGATCGGGTGCTTGGGGTCCTCCACCGCGGAGCACGCCTGCACGCCCCTGAGGATGGCGCCGGCGGTTTCATCCTCGGTGAAGACCATGATCATGCCAGACCTATAGCGGGCGCCCGATCCGTACCAACCCGCTGACCCCGAGGGACCGTGGCCCTCCACGGAGACCCGGCTGAACGCCGTGACATTCAGGTCGGCCAGCAGGCCCTCCACGCACTTCTCGTCCCCCTCAAGGTACAGCAACATCACCATCTTCATGGTCGTTCCCTCTCGTGCGTTGACTGTTTCGATTCCGGCGCCGAATCACATCGCCCGTCCGATTCCGCATCAGGTCCCGGCAGCCGCCGGCTGGCCAGCCTCGACGACTTCTTCCGGTGTCTCCTTCTCCGGCTTCTCGCGACGAAGCAGGAAGTAGATCCCAGGGACGACGACCAGAGTGAGCAGCGTCGAAGCCAGCGAACCGGTGATCAGGGCAACCGCCAGGCCCTCGAAGATCGGGTCGAACAGGATCACGATGGCCCCGATGATCACCGTACCAGCTGTCAAGGCGATTGGACGTGTGCGCACCGCGCCGGCCTCGATCACGGCCTGCTTCAGGGGCACCCCCGCATCCAGACGGGCCTCGAGGTAGTCGATCAGGAGAATGCCGTTCCTGACCATGATCCCCGCCAACGCGATCATCCCGATCATCGACGTAGCGGTGAAGAAGGCGCCGAATACCAGGTGTCCGGGGGCGATTCCCACCAGCGTGAGCGGAATCGCGGTCATCATGACGAGGGGCGTGACGAAGCTCCCGAACCACGCTACCAGGAGGCCGTATATCAGGAGGAGGGCTCCCGCGAAAGCGATGCCCAGATCGCGGAATACCTCGTAGGTCACCTGCCACTCTCCGTCCCACTTCATCACGGGCTGCTCGACCGTTCCCGGCTGACGCGTGTAGAGCTGTCCGAGTCGCGCCCCGGACGGAAGCTCGATCTCGGCGACCGTTTCCTTCAAGTCCAGGATCGCGTACACCGGGCTCTCCTCGGCCCCGGCGACCTCGGCCGTCACGTAGACCACCCGCTGCCCGTTCTTCCGGTCGATCGGCTGAGGCACGTACACTGCCTCCGTTTCGACCAGCTGCCCGACGGGCACCATGCTTCCGTTGCGCGAGGCCACGTGCAGGGCCCCGATCCGGTCCGCTCCCGACCTGGACTCCTCCGGCAGACGGACGCGCACCGGGACCGGAAGTCTCGCCTCGGGGGCGGACAGCTCCGTGGCGACGGCCCCGCCAACGCCCACCGCCAGGGCATGTACGACCTGCTCCTTGGTCACGCCGGACAGGGCCGCCTTCTCCTCGTCCACCGAGAGCCGCAGCTCCTCCTGGGGATCGATCAGGGACCAGTCGATGTCCACCACCCCCGGGTGCTCGGCGAATCGGGCCATGACCTGCTCGGCCACCTCCCGCTGAGCCACCTCGTCCGGTCCATAGATCTCGGCCACGAGGGTCGAGAGGACGGGCGGCCCGGGCGGCACCTCCACCACTTTCGCCCGCGCCCCCGTGCCGGAAGCCGCGACCGCCGAGTCCACGATCGGACGAACGGACTTGGCGATAGCGTGGCTCTTGGCGCTTCGCTCAGACTTGTCAACGAGGTTTATCTGAATGTCCGCAACATTATTGCCCTTACGAAGATAGTAATGACGGATCATGCCATTGAAATTGATAGGCGCCGCCACGCCGGCGTAGACCTGGACGTCGACGATCTCCGGCACCTCCTCGAGTGAGCGAGCCACGTCGAGCGCCAGGCCGGCGCTTGTCTCCAGTGTCGCGCCCTCGGGCAGGTCGAGGATGACCTGCATCTCGTTCTTGTCGTCGAACGGGAGCATCTTCACCATCACCGTACGGGTGAAGAACAGGCCCGTGGCCCCCAGCAGGAGAAGCGCCACTACGGCGAGCGCACCGACGAGTCGGGCGGGCTTCTCGAGCAGCGGCTCCAGGAGCCAGCGATAAGCCTTGTAGATCCGGGTTTCTTCCAGTACGTAGCCGGTCGGCCCCCCCTCGGCTGCGTGCGCCTTCCCGAGGAGCCGAAAGGCAAGCCACGGGGTGCCGATGAGAGCCACGAGGAGAGAGAACATCATCGCGAGGCTCGCGCCGATCGGCATCGGGCTCATGTAGGGCCCCATCAGTCCGGACACGAACAGCATGGGAAGAACGGCCGCGATCACGGTCAGTGTCGCCAGGATCGTGGGATTCCCCACCTCGTCCACGGCGGCCCGGGCGGCGGCCCGCAGCGGGCGGTCCTTCATGCGGAAGTGCCGCTCCATGTTCTCGGCCACGATTATCGAGTCGTCGATCACGATCCCGGTGACGAAGATCAGGGCGAACAGCGTTACCCGGTTCAGGGTGTACCCGAAGATCTGATACACGAACAGGGTCAGGGCGAAGGTGATCGGCACCGCCAGCATCACTACTACTGCACTCCGCCAGCCCATGAACACGGCCACGACGATGCCGACCGCGATCACGGCGAGCCCCAGGTGCTCCTTGAGAGTCGCGACCTTCTCCCGCGCAGTCTCCCCATAGTTACGGGTGACCAGCGCCTCGACGTCTGCCGGGACCACCCTCCCCTCGAGCCGTTCCAAGGTGTGCTCGAGCCGGCGACCCACCTCGGTCGCGTCCGCCCCAGGACGCTTGGAGACCGATATGCTCACCATGGGACTCAGGGCCTCGCCCGGCGTGCCGTGAAACGTGTAGCTGTCCACCTCCGCCGGACCGTCCCTGACTTCAGCGATATCCCCGACCTGGATGAGCTGCCCATCCCTGACGTCGAGTACGACTCCCTCCACGTCCTCGGCATTCGCCAGGAACTCCCCTCCGACCACGCGCACGACGCGATCCGCGGCGGCGTACCGCCCGGCCTCGAAGCTCACGTTCGCCGCCTGCAGGCGCCCGACGACGGCGCCCGGGTCCACGCCGAGCTCGGCCATGCGCTCGGGCGACAGCTCCACCCGCATCTCGCGCGGCTGTCCCCCCGTCACCTGTACGTCCCTCACGTCGGGGACCGCCTCGAACGACGTTCCCACCTCTTCCGCGATTCGCCGGAGATCGGCGTGGTCCCGATCGCCGGCGAGCGTGACGCTGAAGAACGGCACGTCATCGATCGCCACAGTCTTGACGAGCGGAAACGCGAGACCGGCCGGCATCCGGTCGGCGTGCTTCATCAGGTTGGCATACAGCCGGATCAGGCTGTCCTCGAGATCGCGACCGACCTCGTAGCGCACCGTAACGAGCCCGAATCCCGGCTGCGCGTGCCCGTACACGTACTCGACCCCGTCGATGCCGGACAGCACATTCTCGAGCGGGATCAGGGCGCGGTTCTCGATCTCCTCCGGCTCGGAGCCCGGCATCGGAAGGTAGATGTCTGCCAGCGGCACTATGATTTGCGGCTCTTCCTCGCTCGGAAGGGTGGCGCTCGTGTAAATGCCGAGCCCGAGGGCCGCCGCGAGCAGCAGGGGCGTCAGTTTGGAGGTGA
>CAZRRU010000139.1:0-7109 GCA_964602635.1 uncultured Gemmatimonadota bacterium
CGGGCGGCAGCTCGATCGCCGCCAACTCGTCCGCTATGAGGTCGAAGTCGGCTGCCTGGATCCTTGGGAAGAACTCGAAGGCAGCGAAGTGCACCGCGACGGAGGCGAAGACGGCCAGCGCCCCGATCAGGCGATAGGAGTCCTTGAACCGCTGGTTGGCCGACGGGACCTCTTCCTCCGGCAGGCCCTTGAGCACGGAGTGCATCACTTCATCTGACATCGCTCGATCCTCTCGCCCGTGGCCTCCGGCATGCGGCCCCTCACCCCGGGATGCGTCGAACGCACCGCAACCGGACCGGAGCACGGTCCAGTGTACTATACGCCACTGAAGTCCTGAAGGGTTCGTCGTCACCAGAATCGGCTCACGCCGTCTCCCCGGCGTCACGCGGCGGGTGAACAGGATGAGCGAATCCTGTATATTGGGTTCGGACCCGCGTCTCAGGCCCGACGCGCCGTGGCCCCACGCGGGCACCCCTGGGGGGAGAAGGTCGTGACCGACAACTGGACCGATGCGGAGCGACTGGCGGCGGAGGTGCTGTCCTCCGGCTCGGACGAGGCCCTGCGAGGGCTCCTGGCCGAGCTCGACAAGGGCCTCCCACGCCCTGTCCGCTCGGACACCCCACCCCACTCTTCGACAACACGCCGATCGGGCACCGGCACGCAGCGGCCCCGCGGTTGGCGCAGCCTGCGAATTTCCGGGCGAGCCCGATCCCCGGTCCGAGAAGCCGGTCTTCTGGAAATCGCGGTAGAGGGAGCCGTGGTGGTAGTCGCCGTGGCGTGCATCGCGATCGGCACCCGGACCGTCGCGTCCCTGGCCGACGCGCGGCCGGCGATCTCGGAGGCGCTGCATGCGGTGAGCATTCCGTCGGCGGTCGGAGACCTTTCGCTCGGCGACCCGTCGAACGGGATCGACGCGCGCACTGCCGTAGACCGCACCGTCGCGGCGAACGAGCCAATCACGGGGATGGCTCGCGACCTCGAGGCCACGATCGGACGCTACCGAGCGGTGGCCTCCGTGTACGCGCAGAAGAAGCTGCCATGCTCGCAGCTCCGGCAGAGCTACGGAGAGGTGGACGACGGCTGGACCCGATACAGCATCGCGCGGGGTCGGACGTACGGCGGCGAGGTTCCCGCTCATCTGGTCTCGTGGGACGCTGCGTTGTACGAGGCGGTGCGGGACGTCGATCGGGACTTCACGGCATCGGGCTGCAATCGGCCGTAGAGCGGCCGCCAGGGCATTCATGGACGGATCGGGGTAGTCCGGCACCAACCGCACGGTGCCCTCACACCACACAACGCCGGTGAACACTTCCACGCTCATCGTGTAATCGGTACGCAGCCCCTCGATATCCCGCCGCACTTCCGAAGGAAGCGAACATGCACATGCTGGTGGCCCTGGAATGAAGCTCGGCGGAATGGGCCTCCTGGCGCTGATCGCCGCGCTGGCCTCCGGGTGCGCAGGCGACGATGCGTCACGCCCGGGATCTCCACGCACCGCGCGGACACCGCTAGAGAACGCCCCGTTCCCGTATGCAGAGACTGCGGAGGACGTCGGCGTGTCCTCCGACGCCCTGTGGCTGTTCAAGGAGCGCCTGTATTCGCGGGTGGTCGCACGGCACGTGGTGGGAGCCGAAGTCCTCGTCATCGTCGATGGGCGGATCGTGCTCCATCAGGCGATGGGGTGGGCGGACCGGGACGATCTAGTGCCGATGGAGCGGAATTCGATCTTCCGCCTCGCCTCTATGACGAAGCCGGTCGCGGGGACCGCGGCCCTCATGCTATCCGACGAGGGCCTCGTCGGACTGGGCGAGCCCGTCGGCCGGTACCTGCCATCGTTCCGGTCCGAAGTCGCCGGCCGCATCACGGTGCTCGAGCTGCTGACACATCGGTCGGGCTTCGTCCAGGGCGGCGATCCGCCCGGCTACGCGGATCAGCCCACCCTCGTCGATGCGGCACGGCTCGTCGGAGAACAGGGCCCGACGTTCGAACCCGGCGAGAAGTTCGTCTACTCGAACCTCAACTCCGAAGTCCTCGGTGCCGTGGTCACGACCGTATCGGGGATACGGATCGAGCAGTTCATCGAGGAGCGCATCCTCCTGCCCCTTGGTATGTCCGACACGCATACCGCGTTTTCGCCCGACGCGGATTGGGCTGATCGCGTGCCGTCCTCGTACCGGAGCTGGGGAGGCACGTCGTGGGAGCGGTGGTGGAACCCGGCCCGGCCCCACGAGAGGAGCTGGTTCAGCCCCGCCGGCGACCTGTTCGGAAGCGCCTTCGACTACGCCCGTTTCTTGCGGGTGTGGATCGACCGCGGCGCGTTCGAGAGCGAGCGGCTCCTCGGAGCCGGGACGGTCGAGGAAGCGCTGGCGGACCCGACGGCGACGGATACTATGCCGGTACGGGCCCGGTGGTACGGCATGCACTGGGAGATCTATGACGCCCCGCCAGAGGCCGGCGCCCTGCCCGCGTTCGGACACCGGGGGGCGACGGGCACGCTCGGAATGGCGATTCCAGACAGGAACGCGATCGTCATCTACCTTTCCAATTCCAACGAGACCGAAGTCGTTGACGAGGTCATCGGCGCGGCGCTCGAGATGTTCAGGAGATGAAGCATGGCAGAAATGAAGATCAGCAACGGGCCTCTCAGACTGACTCTTACCGACGATAAGGGCCGAGTGGTCGCCGCGCTCCGATACCCGAGGGTCCGGTGGAAGAAACTCGTCATCGAGAGCGAGGACGCCGAGTTCGACGCCGTGGTGCTGAGTGACACGCGAGTCCGTCTGGAGAAGAGGACGCCGGCCTCAGAGCGGGACGCCCGAAGCGAGACCCACGAGTGGGACCCGTTCCACGAGTTCGAGTGGGGCGTCAGGGACTTCCTGACGAAGCTCGGCGAGGCCCTCGGTCTCTCGGACGCGGAGGCAGACGGGGCGCCGGGTGCAGCCTCGGGCGGGAAGTCAGAGGCAGAGTCAGACCCGAAGCCGGAAGCGGCGCCGGACCCTGTCCCGGACGTCGAGACGGACGGCACCTGAGACGACACCTCGCGTGCGCCCAGCGAAACCGCCGGGCGCATGCGGGGTCCGGTCAGTCGAGCGGAAAGGCCACGCCGGCCAGGAACTGCCAGGCGCTCATCTTCGAGCTTCCGAGCGCCAGGGCGTCGGTCAGGCCGAGGTCATACCGTGCGTCGAACACGACATCCACCTTGCCCATGTCGAAGTCCAGCCCGCCGCCAAATATCAGGTCGAAGAGAACGCTTTCCGCGTCGAAGAACTCACCGATCAGTTCATCGTCACAGGAAATTGAGACATCGGTGCCAGCCTGATCGCCCTTCAGACTGCACCCCGCCTTGATGCTCACCTGCGGCCCGACGAAGATTCGCGGGGTGACGCTGCCGCCCGTCGCGAAGTGGATCCCCACGAGTACCGGCACGTCTATATAGTCGAGCGCCAGCGTCCCGGTGATCCCGTCCTGGCTCTCGCTGAACCCCTTCATGGAGTACAGGAGCTCCGGCTGGAAATAGAACATCGAGTTCGGAAGCGAGATGGTCAGGTGACCACCGCCGATGAACCCTGTGCGCCGGCCCGGTGACTCTCCCTCGCCGCTCAGGGTAGCGAGGTTGACGCCGGCCTTGATCCCGAGATCGAGCTCCACGGCTCCGGGAGGTGTCTGCGCCAGCAGCGTCGCGGGCAAGAGAGCGAGCGCGCACAGCAGCGCCGCCGTTC
Source organism: uncultured Gemmatimonadota bacterium (assembly GCA_964602635.1). Classification (GTDB taxonomy): domain Bacteria; phylum Gemmatimonadota; class Gemmatimonadetes; order Palauibacterales; family Palauibacteraceae; genus Benthicola. Next base: position 3,720 of record CAZRRU010000139.1, read on the forward strand.
GAACTGATTTCAGCATGATTCCATCCTCTTCAGCTTGAGACATCCGGCCGCGACGCTCATTTGCGGCGGCTCCGCGTGGCCGTGGTGCAAGAGTCTCGCCCAACTCGACCGACCCGAGTCGATCAGGTAACCGACATTTTGACAGAGATATACAGAATTCTCCCCAGCGGTCCGCATGATCTCATTCGAGCCCGCATCACAGGCCTTTGACAAATCCGGCGCGTTTTGCGATGCCGGAATGGGGCCTCCCGCACGGCAAGGAACATGTCGATACGTCCGACACGTCCATGCTCAGCGCACCCGTACGGGAGGCGTAAGCTCCACCCCGTCAGTTCGGGGCGTGGACGGAGGGCCCGCCGTACTCCCGGTGGTGACCGAACGTGGGACCGGACGGGTTGATCGCGAGGACGTTGTCCACCGTCGCGATGTACTGGCGCACGCTACCGGGGAATGGCTCCTCTCGACCGTTCTTCCCGAACGGGTCCGTGTACCACACGGACGGACCGTCCTCGTTCCTGATCCGGTTGCTGTTGATATCGACCGAACGCTGCGCTCCGTCGAACACGGATCTGGGGTCGTCCCACGACACGCCCGGCAGACTACCGTTGGCCGTCGATTCATCGCAGTCGCTGCCGTCGACTCGCTCCCCGGAGCCCGTCACCTCGTAGCACACATCCATCGGCCGTCCGACCAGGTCCGCCTGCGCCGGATCGTAGAATCGACTGGGGCGGATCACGTTGAAGTAGGGATTCACGCTGGCGATCGAGCGACCGGAGGCCGTGCGGATGGACTGGGAGATCTGCCAGCTCTCTCGCAGCGCCGAGCCGAAGTTCGAACGCTCACCCGGCGGCACGAGCATGTGCTGCTCCACGCAGTCGCGGGTCGGGATTATCCGCTTTCCGCTGCCGCTCGGAGATCCGAGAGGGGTCGGGCTCCCGGCCGTGATGTGCACGTCGCGGTCACAGGTGGACACGAATTCGCCCGGAGTCCCGATCGCGGCGAGCAGCGTCAGGCTCATGTCCGTTCCGTCATCGCAGCGAATGTGGTACACGAGCTCGTGCACGTTGTTGGTGAACGCGTCCTTCGAATGAGACCCCTGGTGCATTTTGACCAGCGCATCGCACCGCGCGCCCTGGAGAAGCTGCCCCGCGGCCTCACCCGAGTAGTGGAGCTCGAAATCGTTCTCCCAGTCGATCTTGTGTCCGACGTGGTCCTCGTGGCGTTGCAGGGCCGGATCGTAGGTGTCCAGCTGCTCGTTCGCGTAGCCGAAGGGGATGGCGCCGACCTCGTCGAACAGGTTCGACCCGTGCGGGTCGCGACCGTGCTCGTGGCCGAAGGAGCACGCGGTGGCCGGGTCGGTCGGCGGATGCCAGGTCGGATACAGCTTGCCGTCAGGGCCTACCGTCGTGTGGCTGTCGTGGACTTCCCTGGTGCAGGTGTCGCCGCCGCGTGGCTCCCAGCGCCCCACCGCGTGGCTGAGACCGGCGCCCGAGCCCAACGGCCCCAGGTCCGATCCGTCTCCATCTCCTCCGCATCCTCCTACCCCGATCAACCCCAGGACGAGCGATGCACCGATCCATGCTGAACGTCTCATGAAGAATCCTCCGTATCCGTATCTGCGGTGGTTCTAGTGCCAGGTGAGTCCGATACCGAGCTTGATCAGCTGCAGGCTGCCCGACCCGAGTCCCTCTCCGTTGAACTCGAGGTCGCCAATCCCGGCGGCTACCACTTCGAGTTGTGGAGTGAAGGTCAGGCCGGTTCCGACCGGAATCTCGTAGCCAACCCCGAACTGAGGCCCGAAGCTGGTGCTGGTGAAGGCGTTCTCGGCATCCGAGGCGCGGTACAGGGTGATACCGAGCCCTCCGTTGAGGGAGAGCCTGCGCACGGGACCCGGGAAGAAGTAGGCCATGAGGCTGAACGTGCCGTGCCACCGGTTCACACCTTCCTGGTCCTGGTGCCAGCCGTTGATCTCCAGCCCGAGGTCGAGCGCCCGGCTCTGGGTGATGCCACCCCGCAACATTCCGGTCGCGCCTCCGGTGAGGTTGCCACGGCAGATCTCGCAGTCCACGCGCGACCACCCCCAGCCTACGGCGAATCCGTACCACAACCCGCCGGGTCTCACCGGGCCGGCCGCAGAAGCCTCGGACGGGAGGGATGACGATGCCGGCGCTTGCGCGAACGCCAGGGCGCTTTCGAATACGGGTGCGTCGGACGGTACAACCGGAGCCAGCGCGCAAAGCGCAGCCACGGTGACCGCCTGCAGGCGAATCCCAAGCACGGCATTCCTTCCTGTGAATAGAACCAGCGACCTCGGTATCGGACGCCGCAGCGTCCGGTCGAGCCACCGTTTTGCCAGTCGCGTGCCAGATGGTAACTACTTGACACGACTACATGTACCAGAGTTCTCAATCGACACGTTCGGCAATCGGTTGCGCACTCGGATACATCGTGCCGTCCGGAATACTCACGCGAAACTCGATGGCGTCAGACTTAGGTCAGCGCGACCTCAGTCGACTGAGCCTGGCGGCCTGACGGTCAGGTGACGGCTCCATTGCACCCTGAAACCGGTACTTTAAAACGAGGTGGGGATGTCATGCTGGTATTCCTGATCATCGCAGCGGTGCTCATCGGACTCGCGTACGCCGATTTCTGCCTGATCGACAACACGGAGCACTTCGGTATGTGCTTCAAGAAGGTGGCAGAGGGCGGAACGCCCGGAGGGAATGGGCAAACCGAGGCCGTCGCTTCCCTGAGAAACTCCCTCGCCGAGGCAGAAGTAGTTCCGCCTTCCACAGGCACTACGAAATGCGCGGCTGAAGGCGACGCAGATGCCACCGCTGACAGCGGAAAGTCGCCCTATTTACGACCACGCCCAGTGCCGGAATCACTCCTGCGTCTCGATCTGGAGCCGGTCCTGGAGCTGTTTGAGGCGTCGTAGAGGGTCGCAAACGAGATCGAAGCCGGAAATTGGGGCCGAATCGTCGGTCCCCGGGGGCCGCGCCTGCAACACCGCCACACGGGTGATTGGCCGCAGCCACACTTTTCGGTCGTCAAGGATCGCGGCGGTCTTTCGGCTCCTATAGCGCAGTGCCACCAGTAGTTACGCGACCATGGGCCAAGGCGTGATGCCGATTGACCCGACACCCTCAAGGTCGCCTGAAGCCCGGATTGCGGATTCCGCGCCACACTTCCGGGTTCCCACCTAGCACTCCCCCGATGCTTGGATACCATTCAAGTTTCGTTGCTACAACGCGTTAGGCCAGTTTTCCACTTCCGTGTCTTAGAGTCTGGCACACCCGGTGCCTCTACCGGGGCCGAACACGCGGTACGCCTGACGGCTCGGACGCACCGCTCACGAACGAACCGAAAGTCAAGGTGGCAAGCGATGAA
>CAZRRU010000140.1:0-2744 GCA_964602635.1 uncultured Gemmatimonadota bacterium
GTCCCGAGCGGTATCATCACAACCGCACGGGCGAGGACAACGCCGACGCACACCACAAGCGCCAGATCATGGGACGCGAGGTGGTCGTGGCAGTCACGGAGGGGCGCCTGGACTTCGGTCCGTGGGAGAGGATCTTCTACGGCGAATTCGACGGACGCCGCCCGAAACGGATCCTGATCAAGATCATCGGCGAGTGAAGCCTGGAGCAGCAACGTTGCGGCCCGGGCCAAAGCTGTCATCTTACCTGACCCGCCGCGGCAGACGGCCGCGATCACGGGGCGACGAACTGGAATGGAGTGAGGAAATGCTGAAGAAGGCTGTCATGCTGACGTTGGTCGGCATCGTGATTGGGGTCACCGGAGCGCAGGCGCAGGATCGTGACGCGATCTGCAACTCCGTGGGCAACGCGGAAGTGGGAGACTGGTCGTCGTACGATTTTACGGACCCGGAGAACGGCCAGGACGGCTCGCTTCGGTTCGCCGTGGTGAACCGGGACGGGAGTGACTCCTGGTATGAGATGCAGGCGGCGACGGCCGAGGGCGACGTCATCATCCAGATGCTGGTCCCGGGATTTCCGTTCACGCCGGACCAGGTTACCGAGGTGGTCTTCAAGGCATCGGGACAGCCCGCGATGCGGATGCCTTCTGAGATGCTGGGCATGATGCGGCAACAGATGGCGGGGAACCCGATGTTCGACTTCGCGGAGAACTGCGCTTCCGCCGAAGATCTCGGCGAGGAGACGGTCGAGGTCCCGGCTGGCACGTTCGAGACCTTCCACATTCGGAACCCGGGCGACATGGGAGAGGCATGGATCAGCCTCGATGTTCCGTTCGGAATGATCAAGGCGGAGGCCGAGGGCACGGTCGTTCTGACGGGCTACGGGGCGGACGCCGTGAGCGCGATCACTGAAGAGCCACAGTCGATGCCGGGAATGGGCGGAATGAACTAGCAGCACCGCACGTCGTACGCGGCCGGGCCCGCCCGGGCCCGGCCGCACATCTCTGGAGGTCCATGCCATGTACACGCGGCGTCGTTTCCTCGGGGCCATCGGCCTCCCTTCCGTCGCGGCGGCGACCGGCTTCCCACTTCCCGTGCCGCGCCTGTCCGAGACATCCCGCATTCTCGAGTCACTGGCGGAACACCCAGGCTCCCCTGCCGAGATTGCGACGGACGAGACGTACTGGGCCGATGTGGCCCGGGCGTTCACGGTGGATCGCTCGCTCGTGAACCTGAACAACGGGGGCGTGAGCCCGGCGCCGGGATACGTGCAGGAGGCCATGAAGCAGCATCTGGACTACTCCAACCAGGCTCCGGTGTACACGATGTGGCGCATCCTGGAGCCGCAGCGGGAGGCCGTGCGTCAGCGGGTGGCGCGCGAGTGGGGAGTGCACGCAGAGGAGATCGCGTTCACCCGGAACGCTTCGGAGAGTCTCCAGACGCTTCAGCTGGGGATCGACCTCGAGCCGGGAGATGAGGTCCTGACCACCAATCAGGACTATCCGCGCATGATCACGACCTTCCAGCAGCGGGAGCGCCGTGAGGGAATCGTGCTCAAGCAGTTCTCGATCCCGGTTCCGGCGGAGGATCCGGCGGACATCGTGAGGCGGTTCGAGCAGCGGATCACGCCCCGCACGAGGCTGATCCTGATGTGCCACATGATCAACCTCACCGGACAGATCCTCCCGGTGCGCGAGGTGGTCGCCATGGCCCGGCGCTACAACATCCCGGTGCTCGTGGACGGAGCGCACGCGCTGGCCCACTTCGACTTCAAGATCTCGGATCTGGAGTGCGACAACTACTCGGTGAGTCTTCACAAGTGGCTGTTCGCGCCCCACGGCACGGGCCTCCTGTACGTACGCAGGGGGCGGATCGCCGACGTGTGGCCGATGATGGCGGCGCCCGAGAAGATGGACGACGACATCCGCAAGTTCGAGGAGATCGGCACGCACCCGGCGGCCCCTTACCTGGCGATCGCCGAGGCTCTCACCTTCCACCAGGGGATCGGCGGCAAGCGCAAGGAAGAGCGCCTGGTGTACCTGCGCGATTCGTGGGCCACTCGGCTGCTGGAGCACGACAGGGTGCGTCTGCACACGAGCCTCCAGCCCGGCCTGGCCTGCGGAATCGCGAACGTCGAGATCGAAGGGATCGATCCGGGCGAGCTGACGACCTGGCTGTTTAGCGAGCACCGGATCATCGTCACGCCGGTCATGCACGACGAGTTCCAGGGTATTCGGGTCTCGCCGAGCGTCTACACGACCCCTGAGGAAATAGAACGGTTCGTCGCCGCCATGGAGCGTGTAGTCGAAGAAGGCTTGCCGGCTTGACCGGTAGACGGAGCTTCTGCGCGTCCGAGGGCGGCCAGAGCGCAGTCAGGCCCGACTGATGGCCCTGCGCGGACGGCTCACGGAGTGGCTGGACATCCGTGCCGCCGAGTTTCGGGTCGTGATGCTGAGCGTGCTCGGCGCGTTCTTCGTGATGGGCTACGCGGTGCTTGCCGGGGCCCTGCGTGAAGCTTTCTACCTCGGGTTCTTCGACGCGGCGACCCTCCCCTACGTCCTGTACGCCAGCCTCGTTCTCGGTCTTCCGGCGGTGGCCCTGTTCTCCCGGCAGATGGCCAGGCGATCGCCAAACACAGTGATGCGGACCGTGGTCGGAGTGACCGCCGCGGGACTGCTTCTGATTTACATCCTGGTCCTGATACCGGCGCCCCGGCTGGACTCGCGTCTGGCCTCCGTCCTGTTCTA
>CAZRRU010000141.1:0-13795 GCA_964602635.1 uncultured Gemmatimonadota bacterium
GAACATCTCGTCGTTGATGGTCGAGGCGGGCACGTCCAGAGCGCCGCGGAAGATGAACGGAAACCCGAGCACGTTGTTTACCTGGTTCGGGTAGTCCGATCGGCCCGTGGCCATGATTACGTCGTCGCGCACCGCGAGCGCATCCTCCGGCAGGATCTCCGGATCGGGGTTGGCCATCGCGAACACGATCGGGTCGTCCGCCATCGACCTGACCATCTCCGGCGTGAACATCCCTCCGACGCTCAGGCCCACCAGCACGTCCGCTCCAACCGCGGCCTCGGCCAGGGTCTCGAGATCGGTGTCCTGGGCGTACATGGCCTTCGTAGGGGTAAGATTGTCCCGCTTCGTGCTGATCACGCCCTTCGAGTCCGCGAACCACAGGTTCTTCGGATTCGCTCCCAGGCGCACGTAGTGGTTCGCCGTAGCGATCGCCGAGGCGCCCGCGCCGGAGAACACGACCTTCACTTCGTCGATCTTCTTGCCCACCAGCTCGAGGGCATTGATCAAGGCAGCTCCGGAGATAATGGCCGTGCCGTGCTGGTCGTCGTGGAACACCGGGATGTCGAGACGCTCTTTCAGCGTCTGCTCGATCTCGAAGCACTCGGGTGCCTTGATGTCTTCCAGATTGATGCCGCCCACTGTGGGGGCAAGCATTTCGCAGAACCGGATCACGTCCGCCGGATCGGGCGCATCGATCTCGATGTCGAACACCTCGATGTCCGCGAAGCGCTTGAACAGCACGCCCTTACCTTCCATCACCGGCTTCGAGGCCTCGGGCCCGATATTGCCGAGTCCGAGCACGGCCGTACCGTTGGAAACCACGGCCACCAGGTTGCCGCGCGCCGTATAGCGGTAAACAAGCTCCGTGTCCTTCTCGATCTCCCGACACGGCTCGGCCACCCCGGGTGTGTAAGCCAGGGACAGGTCTCTCTGCGTGGCACAGGGCTTGGTGGGGTTGACCTCGATCTTGCCAGGTCGTCCCTCCGAGTGATAGCGCAGCGCCACTTCCTTCCGAATCTTGGCCACGGGTTCCCGCTCCAGTTCGATTGTCCTCATCTCCGGCCGGCGGCCCGGTCTCTATATTCCTGTCGGGCGCTCACCTGACCCGCGAGGGGTCATAGGAGCCTGTTGAAGGACCACAGTGGGTCGCGTTACGAGCGCCGCGGGGCCAGACCCAAGACGACGCGACGAAGGCATAGCCTCGCGCTACGTCGAGGAGCGTCAACGAAGGAGCTGGCCGCGCGCCACCGTAACCCCTCGGGCGCGTGCGTGTTGCCGGTGCATCTGGCGTCGCTCCTCGTCAGCGATACTGACCCGTATCGACTTCTCGTCGTTCCTTGTCTGCCCTCGGCAAGACGCACACGCGCGACCCGCTGTGGTCCTTCAGCAGACTCCGATAAACATACAGCAAATACCCTGCCTCCGTGCGGGCGTATTCCGGACGCCCTCCTGGAGTGCTCAACGCCGCGTCGAAACTCGGTTGACACCCCCCTTTTGGCCCGTGAACTTGCGGCACCACCCGATCCCGGAGGAAGCCGTGGAAATCGTCCCTGGACGCATGATATACCTCGGATACGGTAGGTATTGGCGGTCGGATGAAATCGTGGGACTTCTTCCAATCGAAGAGGGCCGGGGCCCCGGACGGAGGACCGAGGTGTACGTGGCCACGCGGGAGGAGCCGGTAGTGGCCTCCCGTTCCGAGCAGACCATCCTCAACGCCATGGCCGGGGTGGACGAAATGTCCCGTTCGGCGGAGGCCGCGGCGGCGCTGCGGGCGCTCACCGAAGAGCTGGGAGAGCTTCCCGCCGTTCTGCGACGAATGCTGCGACGGGAGGGCGACTTCGACGTGGACGCATGGGTTCGCCGCCTGGTGGCCCTGAGGGGCGAAACGAACGAAGCCCCCGGCACACAGGAGGATCTGTTCTCGGACGGCTGATCCCGCGTCGCGCGCTCGCGTCCGCTGGAGAAGGAAACCCCCGCGGCGTTCGCCGGTATTCCCTTCCGTGGCAGACGATCAACCGCTTCTCCGACACGGGTCGACCCGACGGGTACGGCCCCGGGGTTGGCCCGGCCGGGTCACGCTGACTCTCCTGGCGCTCGCCGGCGTGTACGCGTCTGCAGGCCCGGGGTCCGTTTTTGCCCAGGAGGCGGAATCCGTGTGTCGACCGTACCCGGACTCAGGGGACGCCGGGTGGGATGAGCCGCGGGTGCTTCGAATCATCCGGGAGGCGGTGATCGAGCGACACAACGCCTACTCGGATTCCACCCTTCGCGCCTTCGATGCGTACGCGGAGGGGCACGTCGACTTCCTGGCCGACTTCGGCGATTTCGGCGGCGAGCAGACCGTGCGCACGGACCGCATAGCTCTCGAGCTGGAGTGGGCACGCGGACAGGGATCACTCCAGACGCTGGTCGGCAGGCGCAACGTCACCTGGGCCCCCACCCGGATCCACTACCACATAGACCACCTCAGCCTCGTGATGGAGAACTTCGGCAGCACTATCGAGGTCGGCGAAGGCGAGGAGGTGAAGGACGTTCTTCATCCGATCGCCGACGGTGCAGCGGATTACTACCAGTACCGACTGGTCGATTCGATGGCCGTCATGGTGGGACCCCACACGTCGCAGCAATACCGGATCCAGGTGCGGCCCGCATGCCAGGACGATCCGGGCGTCGTAGGTACGCTCGATCTCGACTACGCGTCCCTGGCGATCGCCCGCATGACGACGTCGTTCACTCCCTCGACCTACGTGGACCCGACCGTCAGCAGCGTGAGCCTCGAGCTCACCAACGGCTGGGTCGATCGGCGGTGGTGGCTCCCGGTGCTCCAGCGGGTTGAGGTCCGGAGGCAACTTCGATGGATGGACCTTCCTTTCTCGACGACCATCCGTTCCAGTTTCGAGATCCTCGACTACGACCTGGACCCCGAGCTCCACTATCGGCTGCGCGGAGGCCATCGGGTGGCGGCTCTTCCGCAGGAGGATCTGGAGCGCTACGCCGGGTGGCAGCGGGAAGAGATGCTGATCACGACCGAGTTCGCGCCGGAAGATTCGGCGCGGTTCGCGAAGGTGCGTCGCGAAGCGGTTTCGATCGCGGCAGGTCGGTACCTGGGCGGCAATTCCAGAGTGCGGTTCTTCCTGCCCGACCTGTCCTCCGGAATCAGGTATCGACGCGCCGAGGGTCTGCTGCTGGGCGCGGGCGTCAGCTGGCGAGCCGCCGGCCGAACCACGCTCTACGGGTGGGCCGGCTACGCCTTCGGCCGCGAGAAGCCTGAAGCTTCCTTCGAGCTGCGACAGGGGGTCGGACAGACGACCCTCAGGTTGAGCGGATACGCGGCGCGGCACACCGACATCGGGCCGTTTCCCGCGGCGGCCGGGATCGTCTCTACCTTCGGCGCCGCTTTCCGGGGCGATGACTACGTCGATCCGTACTTCCGTGACGGCCTGGCTGTTTCGGCATCGAGCCCCGTCGGCACATGGACCGGCACGTTGACCGCGGTGTGGGAAGAGCAGCGTTCCGCGGATCTCGTTTCCGGGACGATCGGGTCCGCGGAGCCTCGGCCGGTCCGTCCGATCACGGACGGCACGGATCCACACCTGGATCTGGAGCTGACTCGTCGATTCGGGTCCGCCCTCGATGCCGTGTGGAGCGTCGCGTTTCGCGCCCAGCTCGCCTCGAGCGGCGACTTCGGCTACACCCGCTGGGCTGCCTCGTTCGAGGCCGCGCCTCCGGACCCGGATGCCACCTGGCAGTGGGAGGCCGCGGGAGCGGTGGCCCTGGCCACCGGCACTCTCCCAGAGCAGCGCCTGATCCTGCTGGGCGGACGGAGCACCGTGCCGGGCTACGGATTCCGGCCGTGGGGTGGGGATCAGGCCATGTACGCCCTGGCGGCTGTCTCCCGCAAAGTGGCGGCGCCCTGGCTGCGCGTGCGATTCCTCGGCTCTCTGGGCTGGACGGAGATCACGACCGTGTCACGGGACGCCGCGGAGAACTTCGGCGTCACGAGCTCGGCAGGCGTGCGGCCGTCGCTCGGTGGCGGGATCGCCCTGTTCTGGGATGTGATTCGGGTAGACGCCGCGCGAGGACTCGACGACGGCCGGTGGGAGTGGATGGTGAGCGTGAACCCGGCGTGGAGAGCGCCGCTGTAGCCCGAGCTCCTTCGCCGGAACTTACTTCTTCTGTGCCTTGCGGGCCGGCCGTGATTCTCCGTACCGCGCGATGAGCCCATCCACGGGAACGGATGCGATGGTCTCTCCGATCAACTCCAGCGGGAGATCATCCAGCTTCCGGAATCGCACGCAGGACTTGCCGACGTCGAAGCGCTTCCCGGTCGCCCTGTATGCCTTCTCGAACTCGTCCCGGGCCTCGTCCGAGATATAGATGCCCGTCAGGTAGACTCCCATGTGGTTCTTCTGAGAAGCCAGGGCCGCAAACATGAGTGGCTCTTTGTTATAGGTATCCGGGTAGATCTCCAGGGGAACCTCGTAGGTGATCATCCCCCAGTTCATGACCTCCGCGTAGCCGGAGGGCAGATTCTCGAGGATGACGGCCCTCACGGCCTCGATCGCCTTCCGACGATCGGCGGGAAGCTCGTCCAGGTACTGATCTACGGTGGTGGCCTCGGAACGCATGTCATTTTTCCCGTGCTGGGTGGGAGACGAGTCTCATGGACCCGCCTCCCGGTTTTCAAGCTCTCCGCCGCACCGCGATCAGGCGGGCCACAGCCACCCGAACACACCTGCCGTGAAGCACGCGTACACGAGGCCGTCGAACGTGTTCTTGAGCGTGGTGCTCCAGGCGCGCTTGTACCAGATCGAGTCGGCCCAACCGGCGACCGTGTAGCACATGAAGGCCGTCGCCCCCACGAACCGGAACACGGCCAGGTAATGCGCCCCGGGGCCTAGCGCATGTCCGGCGATGTAGGCCGCGAATACGCCCACGATCACGGAGTACAGGAACCACTGCCCGAGCTGGCCGCCCATCTTCGGCGCCCCGTTCGGCACCACCGTCATCATGGCCATCGGGCCCGCTTCCATCTTCTTCACGAACTCCGGCTCGCCCATGTGCTTCATGTTGTCCGGCTTCGGTATGTGGTACTCGCCGGGCGGGATGTTGAACGGACGGAGCGCATCCATCACGCCCTCTTCGTTCGGCAGCTTCGCAAAATCGTTGTTGTGGTAGCCGAGTGCCATGTGGATGATGGCACTCAACACGAACACGACGAAGGCCGACAGAAGGATGGGAAGCCAGAGCGACAGGATTGGAACCATGGTGCCTCCAGGATGGGGACGCATGTATTCGACACAGCAATGGTAACCAGAAAACACGAGGGGAGGGAAGTGAGGTTGCGAAAGACGTTTCCGCGGAAACGTCCGGGCGGGTCGTCGTCGGCGGTTGCCGGGCAGATTCGGGTCAGCCCCCGGATCGCTTGACGGTGTAACCGCGCCGGGCCAGTTCCTCGACCAGCGTGTCCCGGTGCTCGCCCTGGATCTCGATTACGCCGTCGCGCACGGTCCCACCCGAGCCGCACTTCTTCTTGAGGACGCGCGCGAGCCCCTCGAGTTCGGCCTGGCCGAGGGGGAGGCCTGTCACCACGGTGACGCCTTTGCCTTTGCGACCCTTCGTCTGCCGGCCGACACGCACGGCTCCGTCACCGGACGGCGCGCTCGCCGCCTTCTGCTTGCAGCGACACTGCTCGCTCGGGCGCCGGCACTCGGGACACATCCTGCCCATGTCCGTCGAGTAGACAAGGCCCCGGTCGTTTCGGTGTTTCCTTGGCATACCTTTGTTCAGCCACCCTTGCTGTCGTACCAGCTCGCGCCGACACCCATGTCCACCCTCAGGGGCACGTCCAACTGGATCGCTCCCTCCATCTCTTCCCGTACGATACGCCGGGTCTCCTCGACGGATGTCTCGGGCACCTCGAGCAGCAGCTCGTCGTGCACCTGGAGGAGCATGCGGGCTCCTGTGGTGCCCGCGGTCAGCCGATCGTGCAGCCGGATCATGGCGATCTTGAGAAGGTCGGCCGCCGTTCCCTGGATCGGTGAGTTGGTCGCCAGCCGCTCGCCGAACCCGCGCACGCCTGGATTGCGTGAGCGCATCTCCGGAATGTAGCGACGGCGTCCGAGCAGGGTCTCGACGTAGCCGTGCTCCTTCGCCGCTTCCTTCATCTCGTCCAGGTAGCGGCGCACCCCGTAGAAGCGCTCGAAGTAGTTGGCGATGAACTCGTCGGCCTGGGTCCGGCTGATCCCGAGCTGTCCGGCCAGCGCGACCGGTCCCTGCCCGTAGATCGTGGCGAAGTTGATGGTTTTGGCCTGGTCTCGCATGCCGCCGCTTACCGCATCCGGATCCACCCCGAAGATGCGGGCTGCGGTCTCGCGGTGGATGTCTCGATCCGCCCGAAAGGCCTCGACGAACGCCGGGTCCTCGGACAGGTGCGCCAGCACCCGGAGCTCGATCTGCGAGTAATCGGCGGACAGGAACAGGTAGCCCTCGTCCGGCACGAAGCCCTTTCGAATCTCGCGACCCAGCGTCGTGCGTACGGGGATATTCTGAAGGTTGGGGTCCGAGGACGAGAGCCGGCCGGTGGCCGCCACGGTCTGGTTGAACGTCGTGTGGATACGGCCGCTCTCCGGGTGGACCAGTGCCGGCAGCTTCGACACGTAGGTGCCGTCCAGCTTGTCGAGCTCACGGTACTCGAGGATGAGACGCGGGATCTCGTGTCCCTGGGCCGCCAGCTCGCTCAGCACGCCTTCGTCCGTGGAGGGCCCGGTCTTCGTTTTGCGGAGCACCGGGAGCTCGAGGCGATCGAACAGAAGCTCACGCATCTGGGGCACCGAGCGCAGGTTCACCTCGCCGCCGGCCAGCTTGTAGATTTCCTCTTCTATCAGGGCGATTTCGCGGGTGAACCGTTCCCGCAGAGAGTCGAACACATCGAGGTCTATACGGACGCCGGTCTTCTCCATGTCCGCCAGCACCGGTACCAGCGGCATCTCGATGTCTTCCAGCAGATCGAGCATCGCGTGCGCCTCGAGATCCTCCTTGAGCCGGCGGTACAGCCGCAGGGTGTAGTCCGCATCCTCGCTCGAGTACAGGGCGGCGGCCTGGAGGGATACCTCGGGGAACGGAATCTCGCTGCGCCCTGAACCGGCCACCTCGGCGTACGAGGTGAGCTTCGTCTGGAACCGATCGAGAGCCAGGATGTCGAGTCCGTGCTGCCGCTTCCCCGGATCGAGCACGTACGACGCGAGCGATGTGTCGAAGTATACGCCCCCGAGCGGCGCGCCGGCTCTCTCGAGCACGTGCATGTCGTACTTGACGTTGTGTCCGACTTTGCGAACGTCTTCATCGGCCAGCAGCTCCCTCAGCGGGGCCATGGCCGGCGAAGTGATGGGGGGCAGGTTCGGCACCGGCTCCACCGCGTCGAGCATGAGCACCGGGTTGCCGTCGGAGTCAGTGGCCACCGCCGACGGCACGTGACCGAACGCCAGGTAGTACGCCGCTCCCTCGGCGGACGACAGTGACACGCCCACCAGTTCGGCACGCATCGGGTCCGTGCTGGTCGTCTCGGTGTCCACCGCGATCGTGCCCGCCGCCCGCATTTGGTCCAACACGGCAGGGATACGGTCAACGTCAGTGACCAGTTCGTAGCCGGAACCGGCCTCTCTCTCTTCGACGGTCTCGGAAACGGCCGCGGTTCCACCGCCAGCCACCGAGGGCGCGGCGCTCACCCGCGGAGGGCTATCGTCCGGGGCCCAGTTCCGGGCCAGGCCATGGAACTCGAGATCGAGGAAGATCTTCCGCAGACGCTCGCGGTCCGGCTCCCTTCGGGCCAGGTCTTCCAGGTCCAGCTCGATCGGCGCATCCATGCGGAGCGTAACCAGCTCCTTCGACAGGCGCGCCGCGTCCGGGTATTCGAGCAGGGCGTTCCGGACGCGCTTGCCATCGATCTCGTCCGCGTGGGCCAGGATCTGCTCGAGGCCTCCGAAGCGCTCGATCAGGCCCGGCGCCGTCTTCTTCCCGATCCCGCGCACGCCCGGAACGTTGTCGGACGAGTCACCGATCAGGGCCAGGTAGTCGGTAACGTGTTCCGGTGACACGCCCAGGCGCTCGGACGCGTTGGCGGGCGTGACTCGCTCTTCGTCCACCCCGGCCGGCCCGCCCCGGCCCGGGTTGAGGAGGTGCGTCATGTCATCGATGAGCTGATAGAAGTCCTTGTCGCCCGAGACGATCACGGTGCGGACCCCGCGAGCCGCCGCCTGGCGGGCCATGGTCCCGATCACGTCGTCGGCTTCCCAGCCCTCGATCTCGATCACCGGAACGCGGAATCCCTCCACGATCTCGCGCACGCGGGGCAGGGAGGCGGCCATCTCCTCCGGCATCTTCTCGCGCGTCGCCTTGTATTCCGGAAACACTTCGGTGCGGTAGCTGTCTCCAGCGTCGAGGACCACCCCTACATAGTCCGGATCGTGGTCCTCCATGAGCCGGATGAGGAAGCGCGCGATGCCGAACGGGGCCGAGGTATTCTCGCCACTCGACGTGGTGAGCGGGCGGCTGATCATGGCGAAGAACGCCCGATAGATGAGGGCGTGCCCGTCGAGAAGATAGAGAGTGGGGATCGGTTCTGTTTCGCTCACTTGCAGGCTGCTCGGACGGGTTTCGGGACTTCCGGATACGCCGGCGCCCCGAACCGGATCGGCCGGGGCGCCGCAAGCTGCTTCTACGAAGGTGGGGAGCTATACCCGTGTGACGTTGGCCGCACGCGGCCCCTTGTCGCCGTCGGTGAGCTCGAACTCCACCTCCTGGCCCTCGGCCAGAGTCTTGTAGCCCTCGATGTTGATGGAACTGTAGTGCACGAAGACTTCTTTGCCGTCTTCGAGCTCAATGAAACCGTACCCCTTGGCATCGTGGAACCACTTGACCTTGCCTCTGGACATTCGGTGTCCTCCTGGTGAGAAGAAACGTCCGCACGACGGGGCACCGGGGGGGCACCCCATACAGTTGATCCTACTCCGGCGTCAAGGCCGAGTCAACCAGATTCGGCGCCAGATCGTAAAGCTTGGAGTAGATGTAGCGATAGGACAGGATCGCCTTTACATAGCGCCTGGTTTCGCTGAACGGGATGCGGTCGATCATCAGGCTCGTGCTGGCCGAGAACTCCGGGAAACGGCGCCAGGAAGTGTACCGATGCGGCCCCGCGTTGTAGGAAATCAGCGCCGGGACCACGGCCCCCCCACGCCGCTCGAGAAGCTCCCGCAGGTATCGGCTGCCGAGGACGAAATTGACTTCGGGTACCACGAGCTGCTCGGTTCGATACTCCGCGATTCGGACCCGGCGGGCCACCTCGGCGCCGGTGGCCGGCATCAGCTGCATCAGCCCGGTGGCGCCAGCGCCCGAGACCACGTCCCGGTCGAACTGCGACTCGCGGCGTACCAGGGCCGCTACCAGGGTAGGATCCAGCCTTTCCACGCTCGCGCGCTCCAGGAGCACGGGCTCGTAGATCACGGGATACACGGCTCGCATGAGGTCTTCACTCCAGATGCCGGATCGCGCCCGGTACACGCCCCAGGCGATTGACGTGCCCTGCCAGGTGAAGCCGGCCTGGTTGAGTCCGATGGCGAGGGCCAGCCTGTCGTCGCGTGTTTCCCGAGGGCCAGACCGGGCGGACAGCTCCCTGAGCGCCCGGCCTTTCCAGCCAAGCTTCCAAAGGCTGGTCATCCGTCGAATCAGGGCCGCGTGGTCGGGACGAAGCTGGACGGGAGGTGTCTCCCGCATTTCAAGATAGTCCCACGGCTCTACGTTCAGGGCGCGAGCCGATTCGATCCCGTAGTAGCCTATGGGATCCTCACCGATCGCCTGCCTGTACAGCACCCTGGCTCCGGCGCTGTCCCCGGCGGCCTCCCGGGCCGTGGCGGCCCAGAATATGGACGCCCCGTACCAGTTGCCTCCAGGAAACCGGCGTCGGTAGGCATCGAAGTGTTCGATGGCCTGTTCCGGTTTCTCTTCCACCAGGTCGATCATCCCCAGGCGAATCAGGGCGGTCCCCGCGTGGGACGACCGGGGAAACCGGGCTACCGTCTCCTCGTAGCCGTCTCGCGCGGTCGCCAGACGACCGCGGTCGTGCTGAATGTCGGCGAGAAGAAAGGCCGCGTAGGCCCCATCGGGGGCCAGCGGGTCCGAGGCCACTACGCTCCACAGCACCCTCGCGTCATCACGCAGCCCCCTTCGGTACAGCGCGCGACCGGCCAGGAACCGCATGCGCTGTCCGGTTTTCTGGTCCACGGACTGCGCTTCGGAGTCGGCCATCGCGTCGATCCACGGCTCGAGCACCCGGCCGACCGCCGTGTACCGTCTGGCGATGAACAGGGCCTCGGCCATGGCCAGCGTCAGCTCCGCTCGTTCCTGGTCGTCCTCGGACTCGTCACTTTCTGCCAATTCCAGTGCGACCCGCAGAAACTCGGCGGCTCGCTCGGGACGGCCCTGGCGCGCCTCGACCTCCGCAACGCGTCGGAGGGTCTGCGGCGTCGAATCCCGCGTGAGCAAGTACTCTCCCGCCTCGGGACCAACGCCCTTGTACCTGAGGGCGGACTCTGCCTCGCTCCGGGCCAGTGCCGTGTCCCCGCGAGCTGCGTGAAACGGGACGATCCACTCGCCGGCCAGCTGTGCCCTGGCGCGCCTGCTGAGGGAGTCGACCATGGTCAGGGCACGTGCCGAGTCGCCCGCAGCGAAGAACGCTCGGGCCAGCTCGGTGAAGGTGGAGTCCCTCCACACCGACGCATCGTCTTCGAGGCCGGCTGCTGCTGTCAGCGCACTGTCGGGAACACCGGCCTCCGCCCACGCCTGGACGGACGAGAGGCGCAGCCAGCCGGCCAGCTCCCGGTCGTTCTCGGCCGCCGCGAGGTACTGACGGGCCGCCTCGGCCGGCCGCGTCGCGCGCAGCAATGCCCGCGCATACAGCACCCGATCGCGGGTCTCGAGGCGGTCGACTCCGGCCCGCTCGAACCCGGCGATCGCTCCATCCAGGTCGCCCAGCGCCAGTTGAGCGCGGGATAGAAGCAGGCGGCCCGCACGTTCGTCCAGGACGTCGAGCCAGTTCCGGTCGGCGAGCAGGCGGCGCACCGCGTTCCATGATCGCGCTTCGGCGTGCGCGCGGGCGGCCAGGAGGATCAGCTCGGGACTGGCGGCGTCAGCCTGAATGGAGAGTCGCCGTGCCGTTTCCCGCGCCGTGGTGAGGGAAAACCCTCGAGCGAGCTGGCCTTCCAGGGCGATGATCGTCGGATCGGCCGCGGGGACGATAGTCGAAACGCGAGCAGAGTCCGAAGCGGGTCGCTCACGGGCTTCCTGACCCAGGGTAGGTGTCGCGCGCACGACCGGTCCCGCCAGGACCGCGAGTGCGATCCACACAGGGAGCCGCGCGCGACCCACCGCCTTACCCGATCCCTTCATCTTCATCCTCTTCCATGTCGCGCGTGTCCACCCATTCGCCGGACCGTTCCATCTCGCCCAGCCGGCGGTTGGCGTCCCGCAGGACGAGCCAGGATCGCTGGTCGATCCGAAACACTCCGAAGTCGTTCACGTCCACGTAGCGAAGAACGACCTGGAAAGGAAGGGACTCGTCATATCGCCATTCGATCTGATAGGACTGTCCCGTGTCTCCTCCGCCGAGCACGATCTCGCTGTCGGCCTTGCCCAATTGGACGTATGTGCGGCCCCGATCGGTCCTCCACCCGGGTACTCCGGGCTCACCATACCGGTCTTCCGCCCGTGACATGCGATCGAAGTACCTGCCGAGAAACTCGTTCCTCGGGGTCGCCGGGTCGAGGTCCGTGTTGTCCCAGAACGCGGCCCACAGGCGGGCGCGGTCCGGCAGGTCCGCGTCCACCCAGCGGTCGAGACTGTCGGAGTGTATCGCGTAGGCCAGGTGCTCGACCACGTCGCTCCAGTCGGCGAAAGCCCACACGTCATCCAGCGCGAGGAGCAGTGGGCTGCGCGTCTCCACTCCGTCCTCGGTGGTCACCGTGAGCTCGGCCAGTCCGGGCGGGATCCGCGACACCGGCAGCGTCGTAAGGACGGTACGTGGGGCTGCCTCGGGGCCGGCCGCCGCCTCGGGCACCAGGACCTGTTCCCAAAGAAGCGACCCTTCGTCCGTCACCTTCAGGGTCAGCGTGTCCGAGACCTCGTCGTACACCTCGACCAGCAGGAAAGGCGGCTCCCGGCTCGCTGCCGCGGTCGATCTCGGTGAGATGATCGCCGGCGGATGCTGTCGGTACGCCTGCCGGGCTACCGCATGCAGGGCTACGATCGGATCCGTGATCCGACCTCCGGGCTCGCCGAACGGCGGCACTTCAACGTGGAACGTGCGGGACGCCTGGTCGCGGCTCGCCAGCTCGCGCACGGCCAGGGTGATCTCGTAGGACCCGGAAGGCAGTGTCATGAAACGCTGGAAGAAGATCCGCTCGTCGTCGCTGGCCGTCTCGGCGAAGTCTTCGAGGCGCACGATCTCCCGCCGGTTCATCCGGCGTACGGCATCGGCCCCGGAGACCGCCGTGGCCAGCACCTGGTAGCTCGCCGCGAACAGGGCACCCTCGCGGGCGAACCGAAGGGCCCGAGGGGACATCGAAGCCAGCACGGCGACGTAGGCCGAATCGTGTGGCCCCCGAAAGGTCACGACCCGGCCGATCACCGGGAAGTCGGGAGTTCCGGTCAGGAAGCCCATCCGGTTGTAGTCGGCCAGGGCCTGCTCGACGTGGCTGACGCCGCCACCGTCGATGTCCTCAGGAGGCGGGGTGGACGAACAGGCGGCCCCGAGCCCGGCCGCCGCGACGAGTGCAACCGACCGCCGGGTCGGGCCGCCGATCATCGCGCTTTGCAACGTCCGGATTCCTGATCCACTCACAGAGTTCCCGTCGCTCGATTCCGTATCGCCCGCACCGTACTACCTGATTCCGCTGACGAGTTCCACAGAATGTCGGACGGGTCGGACGCAGAGGCCAGACGGAATCGTCGGATAGAGCGCGGCGCCTGATGAGGAAAGCGGGGCGCCGACCAGGCCGGCGCCCCGCTCCCGAAGAAGGGTCAGGTCATGAACAGCGAAACCTACATGCTCCACAGCAACCGCAGCACGGTGTAGCGCCCGAAGTTCGGCACACCCGCAAAGCTCTGGTAGTCGCTGTTGAACACGTTCTGCATGTCGAGTTGCAGCGTGAGGCCGCTGCGGCCCGCGAAGCGATAGCCGACGTTCAGGTCCAGCAGCGCATACGCATCGACCTCACCGACGTACACGCCCGAGGCCACCGGGAATCCGTCCACGAACCGGGCACGAGCCGCGCCGGTCCAGCCGCTCGTCGGAGCGCGGTAGCCTGCGGTCAGCGCACCCTTCCACTTCGGCGCGTTGAGCGGCACCGGCTCGCCTTGATCATCGCTGCCCGTCGGGAACAGGTCCTTCTCCACCCACGAGATCGACCCCCCGAACTCCCATCTCTCGTTGAGTACGTAGGTCAGCGACGCGTCGGCTCCAAAGAAGTTGAAGTCGCCGAGGTTCCTGTAGGTGAGGAGGACCGGGGACGCCGTCTGGCCGCCGGCCGTCGTCGGCGCCATGACGCCGAGCGGGAGACCTACGAGGCCTTCCTCGGTCTCCGCCGAGCCCACGTTGTTGGCGATCAGGGATGCCTGGTCCAGCGGCACTCCCTGCGAGATCAGGTATCCCGCCAGCTGCTGGCCGGCCAGGAAGATGTTGGGAGTGAACGGCTCCAGCGCGGACACGAAGTTGTCCACGTCACTGTAGTACACGTTCGCA
>CAZRRU010000142.1:0-21946 GCA_964602635.1 uncultured Gemmatimonadota bacterium
TGGACCGCTGTACGGTCCTATTGATACGACTCTGCGACATACCTATGGGGTGCAGACCGACTGAAAAATAGAAGGGTAGGGGGGGCTGCGCGCAACCGGAAGAGGTGGTCAGCGACCGCCAATCCAGCGATTGATCGCCTTGAGACAGGCGAGAACGGCGGCTTCCTCGACCGAATCCCGGACCTGGACCACGCCCGCGAGGGACTCGCTGTCGCGCCGCACGGAACCGCTCACGGCAACCAGTACGAAGCTGTACCCGAAGGCGCCGATGGAGTCGATACCCTGCAAGGCCAGGGAAACGTCGTCTGAAGCGCCCTGCTGCGCGGCCTCGAGAGCGGCGGTCGCCGCGACTTCCATGCGGGCTCTCTCGAAGTCGGGTCCCTCTGCCTCTCCCGTGAACACCGAGTCCTCACGGGCCAGGTCCACGCGACACGTGACCTTCTGCCCGGCCGCGCGCTCGATGTGGACGTTCCCGAGAACCAGGCGGTGCTCGGAAGACGGGACTGGCTCGGGTGCTACGGGGGCATCGGGCACATCCACGGGCGCCGGGGTGATCTCAGGGCTTCGCACACGGGCGATCGAGATCTTGCGGTGATCGATCTGGAGTCCGAAATCGGCCAGCAGAGCCGACTCGATGTTGCGGACGATTTGCTTGGGACCCAGCGAGGAACTCGAGAGGACGTGGATCTCCTCGATGCCACCCTGGCCATCGGGCACGATCTTTAGAGACCCGACTCCCTCGAGACTCAGGAGTAGCTTCTCGATCCGGCGGAGGCCCCACGGGTCGAGGCCCATCATGTCTCGAGCTTGCTGATCCTCGGACGTCATGTGACGAGCTTGCCTCCGATGGTGGGATGCATCGTGTTTCCTCCCTGGGCCTTCGCGACGTATAGAGCCGCATCGGCTTCAGCCATGAGGTCTTCGGCCGAAACCTGGGCCTGCGTCACTCCCGAATGATACGCGACGCCTATGCTCAGCGTAACCCCCGCGTAGCCCTCATTCGTGGCGACTCTCATTTCGGCGACACGTTCCCGGATCTGCTCCCCTACCTGCCCCGCACCGTCCCGATCCGGGTTGACCAGGATGACGACGAATTCGTCGCCACCGTACCGACACACGATGTCCGTGCTACGAGTGGCGTCGGTGAGGATCCCGGCCACGTTCCTCAGGATGAGGTTTCCGGCCGCGTGCCCATGCACGTCGTTCACCGGCTTGAACTTGTCCAGATCGATGAACAACACGGCGATGGAGGTGCCGGTACGACTGGCACGCGAGAGTTCTTCCTCGAGCCGCTCGCTCAGAACGCGGAACGTGTAGACGCCGGTCAGCGCATCGTGCATCGCGTCGCGGGATGCCTGCTCGTACTGGCGGGCCAGGTAGATCGGGCACAGGGACAGGGTGGACCTGCCGCGCGCCACCGCGTGCGCGAACTCGATGCACGTGGCGTGGCCGCACGAGCCTGTGTTCCAGTACCGCCCATCGGGGGTGGTACCGATCTTCTCCAGGATCTGCTCGACCTCGGTGGGGTCCGGAGTCTCGAGAGCCACCGTTTTCGGTTCGAAGAACGTCCGCAGGTCCAGGTCCGCGATCGGCTCGACGACCGGGTCGTCCGATCGCGGCGGTTCCGACAGCTCGGCGATTTCCTTGCGCCAGTAGAGGTCGTCTGCCGGTCCAAAGGCAGGGTGGCCCAGGTTGCCGTCGAACGGGAGAATATCGACGAATCCCAGGGGGCTGCTGTCCTCGATCAGGGCCCGGGCAAGCGCGGGGAGCGCCTTCAGGTCGCGCTCCTTTCTAAACGTGCGCGAGTTCTGGCGCTGCTCTTCCAGGAGCTGGCGCGGCAATCCGCCGGACAGCGACATGTGACGCCGCCGGTCGGGTGTCAGCCGAAACAGGGTCTGCGGCTGATCCAGCGGTCTGGCTCCGCGGTCTGTCAGCAGCCGCTCGAGCTCCTCGAACGAAATGCAGATGCCCAGCTCATTCTTCTTCCCGTTCGCGCCGGGTGCACCGAAGCCCGAATAGACGATGTCCGTGTCCTTCCCTTCGATGCTCCGGATGTAGCGGGCAAGCGCCACGGCCGGCGTGACCACCGGGGCGAGGAAGGGGAGAAGCTCGGGCGTACGCGCTCGACAGTAGTTGACCACGACGGGACTGGTCGAGCGCAGCCAGGACTGGTGGTTACCGGCGTTCCACAGGCGCAGGTACTCGGCGGCGACCAGCTCGTCACCGATCGCCTCGAAGTATACGGTTCGGAAACCCGCCTCGAAGCAGGCGTTTAGGATCTGCTCCGGCGTGGCGGGGAAGAAGTAGACGCTGATCTCGTTGGGAAGAATGAGCAGAGCACGGCCGGTCTCGATGGATTCGACGCACTGCTCGACGTCGCCGACCACGTCGATCGCATCATGGTAGCACGAGGGGACACACAGCCCGCATTCGATGCACGAAGCCGGGTCGATGCGGATCTCGTTTCCGGCCACGGCGATCGCCTCGACCGGGCAGACCCGCACGCACGCCAAACAGGACGTGCATTTCTCGTTGATCGAGAATCTGAGACTCACGTCACTCCTGGTCCCCTCGTGACTCCGCCGGGAATCACGCTGAACAGCCCGTACTCCCTCTTACCGCAATGGGTTGCAGGTGTACAAGAAGCATACCCCGATAATGCAGGCCGTTCGTGGCATAAGGCCAATATGTCACAGACTCGCACGTTCTGCGAAGTCTATATGTGCAAGGGCGTTAGAAAATGTCACGGCAATATGCCAGATGAGATCCGTCCGACGCGCCGTGCTCGCGACTTACTCCTCCTGTGGCGCTGAGGCAACGTGTTTGACGAGCGCCTACCGCACCGGTTGGCAGAACCCCGGGCCTGCAAGTAGCTTGTCGTGCGGCCGTCCGGCCCTCCGAAAGACACCTGTAACGGCGAAGGCAATTCATGGCCACTCAGGAGCCCAGTCTGCTGAAGAAGCTCCTCTTCCGAGTCGATGGAGCCGCGGACAGCAAGAAGGTGGAGTTCACGAGCGTCCGCGGACAGAAATGGCAGGCGGAGCTCTGCCTGCACTCCGGCACGAACCCCCAGTCGCCGCGTCTCATGGTGATGTTCCGCAACCGGACCCGGCCGCACGACAGGCAGCGCTACACGCTGGTGCCGCCCGGCTATTCGAAGGTTCCGTCCGAGGCCGCGAAACAGCTCAGCGAGGACGACCTGCAGCAACTGCTGGCGTCGTCCGTAGAAGTGTGAGGACCGGCATGTCACGAACGATCACCGACGACAACTTCCTCGAGTGGGAAGTCTACGTATCCGGCGGCCAGCCCGACTCCATCGAGGCCGCGCGGATCTTCTTCTATTGCCTGGATGCGCCGATGAATCCGGCGCGGTTCGTTCGGCACGAGAGCCACAACGTCGCGACGGCCGAAGCCGCGCTGCTGGAAATGTCAGACGAGCAGCTCAGGGAGTTGCTCGGTGTCGCGATCGTCAACGAGTAGGCAGAGTGGCGAAATGGCGCGTGAAGGCCGCGAGGGTTCGATCGAAGTCATCACGGGCGTGATGTTCTCCGGCAAGTCCGAGGAGCTTCTCCGGCGGGTGCGGCGCGCCATGATCGCCCGCAGGAAGGTGCAGGTCTTCAAGTCGCAACTCGACGACCGGTACGGCGGGATTCAACGGATCAGCTCGCACGACGGCCGGGAGATCGAAGCCCGGCCGGTCTCGAATTCCCGCGATGTGGCGGAGTTCGTCGCCTCCGACACCGAGGTCCTCGCCGTGGATGAGGTCCAGTTCATGGATCCGGGTATCGTGGACGTGGTCAACGACCTGGCCGACCAGGGCGTGAGGGTGATCGTTTCGGGGACCGACATGGACTTCCGAGGGCTTCCGTTTGGCCCGCTGGGATCCCTGCTCGCGGTCGCGGAGAGAATCGACAAGCTGCACGCCATCTGCGTCATCTGCGGAGACCTCGCCACACGGAACCAGCGGCTGATCGACGGCCGTCCCGCACCGGCTGAAGGTCCGACGATCCAGGTGGGCGGACTGGAGAGCTACGAGGCCCGGTGCCGTGCGCACCACCTGGTTCCGTCGAGTCTCGACGACCAGATGCCGCTGATCGCCGAGCCGGAGGGCGGAGTTTCCTAGACTGGAAACGCGTGTAGCGCCGTCGCCTTGACCTGCACCCAGATCCGGGAGCCTACCTCGAGCGACAGCTCATCTCCAGCCGCACGTGTTATCACCGCCACCCAGCGTCCGGATCCTTCGAGGCGCACACGCAGCAAGCTTCCCGCAGGTCTCACTTCCACGACCTGTGCCTCGAACCTGTTTCGCGGGCTCGCGTGAATCTCGACCCGTGATAGAAACAGGTCTTCCGGGCGGTAGGCCACCTTCACATCAGCGCCCGGCTCGGCCGAACCGACCACGGTGAACTCCGTTTCCGACGAGCGTACCACGAGCAATCCGTCCCGGGCCTGCTCCACGGTGGCCCGAAACGACAGCTCGGCTCCGGTGACCGCAGCGATGAACGGATCGGCGGGATTCTCGAACAGGTCCTCGGGTCGGCCGGACTGAACCACCCGCCCATCCCGCAACACGATCACCCTGTCGGCGAGGCTGAAAGCATCGGCCCGATCGTGCGTGGCGAGCACGGTGGCGTGTCGGCCGTCCCGTGCCACGTGCTCCAGGTCCTCGATGAGCGCGGCCCGGGCCATGACGTCCAGGTTGGCGGCGGGTTCGTCCAGGAACAGGACTTCCGGCTCGAGCGCCATGGCGCGCGCGATGGCGACGCGCTGGGCCTCGCCTCCCGACAGAGAGCGGGCATCGCGATCCAGGAGCTCGCTTACCCCGAGCTGGGTGGCCGCTTCTTCCGCCGTCCGACGGGTCGAGTCGGGCGGATGGCGACGAAGTCTAAGCCCGAGCTCTATGTTCTCACGCACGGTCCCCGCCCACAGGTGTGGGCGCTGAAACACGAAGGCCGACGTGCGGCGCAGCAGGTGATCGGCGGCTGCGCCCTCGGCTTCCTGGTATCGAATCACTCCTCCGTCGGGCTTCTGAAGCATGGCCAGCACCCGAAGGAGCGTAGACTTCCCGGCTCCGTTCGGTCCGAGGATGGACAGGACCTCGCCGCCACGCACCTCGACGTCGGTCACGTCCAGCAGGATCTTCTCACCGGCCAGTACCCGAAGGTCCCGTCCGACGAGTATCTGCGAGGGCGCGAGCGCCGCCTCCCTCGAGGTCATGCCAGCGCCGGCCTGCGCAGGCCGCGACCGTTGAACAGCATGAGCGCGAGGTTGATCACGAAAGCGATCGCCAGAAGCACCATGCCCAGCGCGATGGCGATTCCGAAGTTCCCGCGGCGGGTCTCGAGCACGATGGCTGTCGTCATCACCCGCGTCTCGCCGAGCAGGTTGCCACCGACGATCATGACGGCGCCCACCTCGCTGATCACCGCGCCGAAGCCCGCGGCCACCGCGGCCACCAGCGACGCCCGGGCCTCCCGGAGGTGCAGGAGAATCGCCTGCCACTGGTTGGCGCCCAGTCCGCGCGCTTGCTGGCGCACGTCGGGCGGCACGCCGTCCAGGGCCGCCAGGGTGACGGCGGCGATATAGGGTCCGGCGAGGATCACCTGTGCCAGGATGACGGCGTACGGGGTGTACAGGAATCCCAGGGGACCCAGCGGTCCCGCGCGGGAGAGCAGCATGTACACCGCCAGTCCGACGACGACCGGCGGGAACGCCAGTCCCGTGTTGACCAGCGCCACGACCGGGGAGCGCAGCCGAAAACGTGACAGAGCGAGCATCGCGCCGAGCGGGAGCCCGATGATGGTGGCCAGGAGCAGGGCCGCGCCCGAGATCGAGAGTGACCGGAAGACGACCTCCCACACGTAGGTGTCGGCCGAGGTCAGCAGGGCCCACGCCTCGCGGAACGGGTTGATCGTGAAGCGCGATCGAGCGTCAGTCGTGGCGCTCTCCAGGTCGAACGGAACCAGGGAGAACAGGGGCCGTTCGTAGCGCTCCTCGCCGTATACCCGGATTAATCCCAGCGCTGTCTCGCCGAGCAACCAATCGCGCAGACGTGTTGCCCCGTCCGGGTTGGCGCCCGCCGTCGTTTCGATGACGGAGTAGAGATTCTCCAGCGCCGGGCCACCGGCCGCCAGAACCTCGAGATCCAGTACATCGGACAGAACGGTGAGAGTCGAGCGATCGGTCAGGACGTACGAGCGACGCTCGGAGGCCAGTGAGAGAGACGCCCCCATTCCCTGGCCGGCCTCCATGTACCACTCGTCGGCGGGCGCTATTCCCGCCACTTGCCACATCGAGCGCTCGCGCATGTGAGTGCCCGAGTCGTCCCCCCGGGACACGAACGAAGCGCCCGCTTCGGCGATGGCCCGGAGCGACGTCGGCCCACGGTCCGGATCCTCCAGGGCCCTGAGGCCGGCCGGGTCCTCGTCCGGGCCGGCGATCACGAAGTCGTTCCTCATGAAGGTGACGCGGCTGCGCCCATGGCCGGCCCGCATGAACTCGCGTTCAGCCGGAGGAGCGTGAACCAGCAGAAGGTCGGCATCGCCGCGTCTTCCGAGGGCGAGTGCCTGGCCGGTGCCCACGGAGAGCACGCGCACCTTCAGATCGGGGTGCTCCGCCTCGAAAGCGGCGACCAGCGTCTCCAGAAGTCCCGTGTCATACAGCGAAGTGGTGGAACCCAGGACCACCGTGTCGGTGTCCGGGTTACTGCTGCACCCCGACAGGCCCACCACCAGGCCGAGCGTCACAGCGATGACGCCGTGGGACCACGGCGGGAATTTCGCTCTGTGCCGTATCCTCATTCGACTCAAACCGTTTCTCTCAAGGCGACTGGTGTGATATACTCCCTGACTGCAGCGCGTGTCGGTCGCCGGGCTCCCGTCAGGCGACTCGCCCGCCGCCGGACCTGCACACGCCTTCGGAGGAGCGAGCATGGGAATCTACCGCGTCCTGTACTATTCCACTGTCACCGTCGGTAGTGGCGGCCGAATCACGATCCCGCAGGATATGCGAGACGATCTGGACCTGCAGGACGGCGACACCCTCACCGCCCGCATGGAGGGCAGTGAAACAGGTCAAAAGCAGCTCACGGTCTGGAAGCAACGAGAAGGCTGAGCATCCTGGCGGTCAGCGGGGCGCCTGCCCGAAGTTGATCGCCATCGCACCGAACACGAGGTCGATGTGCCCGCAGCGCACGAACCCGTGCCGCTGCATGAGTTCCGTCACTCCCCTCTGCGCGGGGTACTGCCGGAGCGATTCCGGGATATACCGGTAGGACTCCACGTCCCTGTGCAGTACCCACCCCGCGATCGAAGTCGAGCAGTCCAGATACCCGAGATACCAGCGATCCAGCCAGTCCGGTTCGGCCCTTCCGAAGTCCAGCGAGACGAGGCGTCCTCCCGGCGCCAGGCACCGCCGGACCTCCCCGATGCACCAGCTCAGGTCCGGGAAATTGCGCAATCCGTATCCAACCAGCACGCGATCGATACTTCCGTCAGGAAACGGGAGATAGGTGGCATCGCACTGGACCCACTGCACCCCCGAGGATTTCGGTCTGGCCCTCCCGGTCGCCATCATCTCCCATGTCAAATCGGCAGCGATGACGGTAGTCGCACCGGCATATTTCGCCGTCCGTATGGCGAAATCCCCGGTACCGGCCGCGAGGTCCAGCACGACGTGGCCGGCCCTGATCTCCGCCAGACCCAGGGCCAAACGCTTCCAGGCGCGGTGCCGACCCATCGACATCAGGTCGTTCGTCAGGTCATAACGCCCGGCAATCCGGCCAAAGAGGGACCGAACGTACCGTCTCTTCGCCGCCGGAGCTTCGATCTGGCCCTGAATCCGGTTCGCCATGCGATCGTCGGTCATGGAGCGCACGATCACGGCATGGCCCATGCGCTGTCAATGACGGATCGGATCCCGGATTCGGGGGGCGAAAACCTCCGTCAGGGATCCGGGAACATCGAAACTGTGCAACAAACTCAGGGTAGCAAGCCTCATAAGGTCAAAGAGTGGTTCACCACGGAGGAGTCATGGTTGCCAGGAATCTGTGGAAGACTCGGCGCTCGATAGGCGTTCCCCTGGTGTTGATGCTGCTGGCCCTCACGGCCACGGCGTGCAGTAACAAGCACGTGACCCGGGTCGAGCCGGATACGGTCACGGACCTCTCCGGTGCGTGGAACGACACCGATTCGCGGCTGGTGGCCAACGCGCTCATCGAGCAGAGCGTCACCGGGCCGTGGCTCGAGCGGTACTTCAACAACCACGGCGGTGACGCGCCAGCCGTAATCGTGGGCGAGTTCCGGAACCGCACCTCCGAGCACATCGAGGTGACCGTATTCGTGCGGGACGTGGAGTTCGCCTACATCAACTCGGGTCTGGTCACGGTAGTGGCCAGCGCCGAGGAGCGTGAGGAGATCCGTGGCGAACGCGACGATCAGCAAGACTTCTCCCGCGCCGACACGCGGGCCCGCCTGGGGCAGGAGCTCGGCGCGAACTACATCCTGCAGGGCGACCTGACATCGATCCAGGACGAAGAAGAGACGACCCGATTCGGCGTGAGCCGCAAAGAGGCGATCGTCTTCTACCAGGTGGACGCCCGTCTGATCGACCTCGAGAGCAACGCCGTCGTGTGGGCCGGTCAGCACGAGATCAAGAAGTACATCGAGCGGCAGCCGTTCGGGCTCTGATCAGGCGATCGAGCTCGATTCCGGGTCCCGCGATGCGGGACCACCATACGGGAGAGAACGATGAAACGGACGTTCCTGTTGCTGGCCCTGGCCGCCCTCGCGGCGTGCGTGCCCAAGAAGGTGCACGAGGAGCCCATCATGGAGAACGACCAGCGGGTGGGGGATTCCTCGGCTGCGGTAGCCCAGGCCACGGCGCAGGCGGCCGACGCGAAGGCGAAGGCCGAGGAGCGGGACGCGCTCACCGCGCAGGCGATGGCGGACTGCGAGCCCTCCGTGTGCGAGGCGATCGTCCGGGGCGAGCTCGCCATCGGGATGAACGAGACGCAGGTCCTGGCGGCCACCTCCACGACGGACGACGCGTGGTCGATCCGGTACGCCGGAGACGCCACGGTCATGATGCCGGCGACCTCGATCAGTGCTCCGTCCGACGTGGTGGGAGACATCGTGGTCGTGCAGCTGGCCAGCAACACCGTGAGCCGGTACGCCTACAGCGAGGCGCAGGGCGTGAGGGTCGTGGACTCACCGTACGACGCCACCACGGTAGGCCGGGCCGAGGCGCTGGCCGACGCCCTGATCCGGGAGGGCGACGACTACGCGGCGCGCGGCGACTTCGAAGCGGCGCTCAACCGGTACGACCGGGCCAGCATCCTGACGCCGGGCGATCCGATGATCGACTTCAAGATCGCCGAGTCGCTGGACAAGGCCCTCCGTCCGTACGCGGCGCTGATCCAGTACCAGCTGTTCCTGCACCGCATGAGGCTCGAGACCATCGAGGCCCGCGGTGAGGCCGCGGCCCGCCTGGCCGAAGCGATCGCGCTGGCTCAGCAGCGCATCCTTATCCTGGAGCGACAGGTTCCGCAGTAATGGAGATCTACGGAGGCCGCGTTCGGACCCCACCAGGGTCGCGGATCTTCCGGCGCCGCCAGCTTCCGCCCGTGACGGCGGTGGCGGCGGCGCTTCTCCTTTCATCCTGCCATCTCATGGCCGGGCCCGGGACCGGACCGGAGGGAAGGTCGATGCACGACAGCGACCTGCACCGGCTGGCCAGGGACCAGGCTTTCGTGGAGGCGCTGGACCTCACGGACCCGGACGACGCGGACGACATCGGCGACGATCTCCTCCGGCTCATGCAACGCGGGCTGCTGCTCCACTACGCCGGCCGCTACGAGGAGAGCAACGAGGTGCTGCAGCAGGCCGAGGTCATGATCGACGAGCGTTACACGAAAAGCGTGTCGCGCGCCCTGCTCTCGATGGTGACCAGCGACCGGGCCCTGGCGTGGGTGCCGGGCGACACCGAACGCATGATGGTCAACTACTACGGCGCCCTGAACTATCTCGCCCTCGGGGACCTGGACGAGGCCTCCGTGGAGGCGCGGCGCTTGAGCCGCCTCCTGGAGCTGGGAGAGGACGACGAGATCGAGGCGGGCGAGCGGCAGATGCGTCTCACGCTCCGCTACTTCGCCGCCGCCGTGTTCGAGACGTCGGGCAACCACAACGACGCCGGCGTCGCGTACCGGCACATCTGGCTGCCGGGCGAAGCGATCCCCGACTCGCCTCTGCGGCCCCGCTTCGTGGATGTGTACGACGTCGAGATGCCGGAGAAAGAGCCCTCCGAAGCCCCGCTGGACTTCGACGCGGCCCTGGACTCCATCATGGCGCGGCTCGCTTCAGACAGCATCCGGACGGACGGTCTCACCGACCTGACCGACCCGGAGAGCGTGCCCATCGCGGACGAGCCGGCCGAACCCGACAGCCTGCCGATCCCTGAAGGTCCCGCTGATCCCGACGGCCTGGCCGTCCCCGACAGCCTGCTCGAGCCACCATTCGAGATCACCGGGCGAGGCGGTGACGTCGTGATCCTCCTCGAGCACGGCTTCGTCGCCCATCGGGTCGAGCGATCCTCCAGCGTCCCTGTCTTCCCGCTCGAGGCCGATGCCATGCACGATCCGGACGCGGAGGTCCGCTTCGCGACGGCGTCCTGCGTCGCGTCCCGCGGCTTCAAGGATCGCTACGACTTCAACGAGATTCTCAGCCGGTCGGACGCCGACTGGCGAACCGATCCGGATGGGCAGTGCCGTGTTCCCGGGGCGCGTCCATTCCGCCGGGACTCGGACGAATCGGAGGACTCGGACGAACCGGAGGAGCGGTACGCGGCGCCGTTCGCCATGCGCGTGGCGTGGCCGGAGATGATCTCGTCCGGACTCCCCACCGACCTGGCGGTTCTCAGCCTGTCCGTGGCCGCGGATGCGCGCCCGTTGCAGCTGGCGTCGCTGGATGCAGGACCGGAGACCGCCGCTGCGATGGTCGTGCCGGCAGACCCGGATACCGGACTGCTGACGGACGCGGCCCAGGCCGACGAGACCGCGGCGCCCACCTCGGACCGGCCCTCCGGTGCCACGCCTCCGGTTCCGGCGATGGCGAAGCCCGCCATGCGGGGCTCGGTGTCAGGCGCCGTGACCGAAGAGTTCGAGGACCAGCTCGGCGGCATCATGATCAAGATGGTGGCGCGCACGGCGCTCAAGTACGAGTTGGCCCGGGGGCTCGAGAAGGAGCTGGACAAGAAGAACGAGACCCTCGGCGACATCGCGTTCTTCACCGCCAACGCCGCTGCGGCCCTCTTCGAGCGAGCGGACACGCGTTCCTGGCACCTGCTGCCGGACGAGGTGTCGGTGGTGCGGCTGCGACTGCCACCGGGTGTTCACCCCCTGTCGCTCCAGGTCGAGACCGATGATGAAGGCGGTACGCGCCTGATCGATCTCGGCGAGGTGGAGGTGCGTGACGGAAGCGTTCGCGTGCTGTCCGCCCGAGTTTGGCCCTGAACGTCTCTGCGGGTTAGCTTCCCGGCCTTCACGAAACAGTGGAAGGCGGCGGTAGGGACTGCGTTCTCGCCGCGTGTCACCCTGACAAATACGGATGGCTGAAGGCGAATGACAGGCATAGAGTGGGAAAGAGTCGGACGGCTCCCCGTCTGGGCGTGGGCGGTGCTTTCGGGCTTCGCGATCTGGCTGCTCTACGTTCTGACGCTCGGACCGACGACGGCCTTCTGGGACACCTCCGAGTACATCGCGACGGCGCATATCCTGGGACTCCCGCATCCACCCGGGAACCCGCTGTTCGTCCTGGTCGGGAAGGTGTGGCTGCTTCTCACCGGCTGGACAGGTCTCGAGATCGCTGCCCGCATCAACCTGCTGAGCGCCACGGTTTCCGCCGCCGCCGCCGTGTTCTGGTTTCTCGCCGTCATGCGCATCTGGGCCCACTTCACCGAGAACCGCGCCGTCGCTCTCATGGCGGCCTTCTGTGCCGTCCTGGTGGGAGGCACGGCGTACACGGTGTGGGCACAGTCGAACGTGAACGAGAAGGTGTACACGGTCTCACTCCTGTTCGTGGCCGCGATCTCGTATCTGGCGATGGTCTGGGAGGACCACAGCGACACGTATCGGGGCGATCGCATCATGATCCTGATCGCGTTCCTGCTCGGTCTCGGCGCGACGAATCACCAGATGTCGCTTCTCCCGCTGCCCGCGCTGGCGGTGTTCGTGTTGTGGCACAATCATCGCCGCCTACGCAGCTGGAAGTCGGTGGCGGTCCTGGCCGCCGGACTGGTCGCCGGATATGTGGCAGGCGCGGCTTTGGAAGGACTCGGCTGGCCCCTGCCCGGTCTGTGGATGTACGCCGCCGCAATCGCCGTCGTCTGGGTGGTTCTCTCACCCCGTGTGGCGGTGGCGGGTACACTCTTCTTGATCGTCGGCTTCTCGGTGCAGCTGCTGTTCGTGCCTATTCGCTCGGCCCTGAATCCGATCATCGACGAAGCGGATCCGGAGTGCGTCGTGATCGGCGAGGATGGGGCTCCCGACAACCGGATCATCGATGCGGTGATCCCGAAACAGTACGAGACGGGTTTCGGTGAGAAAAAGCTGGCCGTGCGGTGCGACAAGCTGGCCGCCTCCATCGCTCGCGAGCAGTATCAGAAGCCGCCCTGGTCCGAAGAGCAGTCTCCCAGGAAGGCGCAGTTCGGGATGTTCTGGCAGTACTTCGATTGGCAGTGGGCGCGCACCCTGCCGATCGGAGTCCGCGGCGTGGTCACGATGCTGTTTCTCGCCTTCGGGATCGTCGGCCTCGTGCGTCATGCGCGCGGCGACCTGGACAGCTTCGTGTACTTCATCACGTTCCTCGGCACGATCACGGTCCTGCTGATCTTCTACCTGAACTTCAAGTACGGGTACAGCACGTACGGGGAGATCCCGCTCGACCGCCGGGAGGTTCGGGAGCGAGACTACTTCTACGTCTTCAGCTTCAACGTCTGGGGATTGTATGCGGGGATGGGAATCGCCACCGCGTGGAGGTGGATCGGGGACCGTCTGGCGACCGGCGACGACCCGACGCGCGGGCTTCGCCTGGCGTCCCCGCTTCTCGGCATAGCGTTCCTGCCGCTGATCTTCAACTTCGCCCTGGCGGACCGACGAGGCGATTACTCGGCGCGCGACTGGGCATGGAATGTCCTGCAGTCGGTCGAGCCTTACGGGATACTGTTCACGAACGGGGACAACGACACGTTCCCGCTCTGGTACCTGCAGGAAGTCGAGGGAATTCGACGGGACGTCACCGTAATCGTGCATTCGTATCTCGGGACGAAGTGGTATCCGAAACAGCTCCGGGAGATGACCAAGCCCTGTCCGGCCGGAGTCGATCCTCTCGCCACCCCGACGGTGATCGTGTGCCAGAGGCCGTTCGACAGGGACGCGGCGATCGACGTGTACCGGGAAATGGACGTCTCACCGCCCCTGCGGGC
The DNA here is from genome assembly GCA_964602635.1 of uncultured Gemmatimonadota bacterium. Taxonomy (GTDB): domain Bacteria; phylum Gemmatimonadota; class Gemmatimonadetes; order Palauibacterales; family Palauibacteraceae; genus Benthicola. The sequence continues at coordinate 13,477 of CAZRRU010000142.1, forward strand.
CATCCACTCCCTGACGAACGAAGAGGTGGACGCCCTTCCGTTGTACCAGCCGGTGGCGGCGGGCACGGTCGTGCAGTTCACGCCCGACATCGAGGTCCGTTTCGACCAGGAGCGGTTCCTCATGCACCCGGACTTCATGGTCTATTACATCGTGCAGGAGGCGCTCGGGGACCGGCCGGTCTACTTCGCGGCCACGGCGCCGCCGGTCTACGAGCAATGGAACCTGGGGGCGGATCTGATTCGGCAGGGGATGGCTCACAAGCTGGCCGAGAACATCGAGCAGACGGACAACATCATGCCGCTCGATCCGCAGTTCGTCATCCGGTGGATCGACGTCGAACGCACAGACTACCTGTTGTGGGACGTGTTTCGTCTGGACTACCTGTTCGAGTGGGAACTGTGGCCGGAGCCGTCCACCAGGGCGAGTATTCCGGCCCAGTACTACATAGCCCACGTCGCCCTGGGAGCGGCCCTGGAACAGCTCGGCCGGTCGGAGGAAGCGGAAGCCGCCTTCGCGCGCGGCGAGAAGCTGTTGGAGCTGCGTGGCAGGATGATTCCCTGAGTAATGGCCCTCGAGCGTCCTCCCGGGCCTATTCTCCTGGATCAGGGCTCGGCGTCGCTCGAACCCGTCAGGCGCGTCATCTGCCGACCCGAAGCGTTGACTGCCACGTACTGAGCTCCGCCCTCGGGCGTCAGCACGAGCTCGAGCTCGCTGGTGCCGGTGCTTCCCAGGAAACGTCCACGCTTCACGTCGAACCGCACGGCCTGCTCGGCAGTGCCCCGTAGCGAAACCACGCTGCCGCCCTTGCCGCTTGGGTCCGGTGCCGGTACCCAGGTCGTCGTCACGGCCAGGAACGCGACCGTGGAGTTGCCTGCCGACCTCACTTCGGTGAGGCGCATTTGTCTGGTCCGTACCACGTCGTAGTCTACGGCCAGGCCGAGCGCCGCCGCCGGCACGGGGGTCGTCTCGGACCACTCGTCACCCACCGTGGCGACTCCGCCGGGCAAGGGCGGGAAACCCAGCTGGCTCAACCAGCTTTCCACCTGCTCCAGTAGTACCGGACCCGCCTCGGCCGTCTGCCCTGACAGGCGAAGGCTCGCGGTACGCCCGGCCAGGGTCGCCGTGTGAAAGAACTCGAGGCCCTGTATTCCGCTCAGATCGGGGAGTTCATCCGGTGTCGGCCGCACGTCGAGAGAGATCTCCTCGATAGTCGTGGCGTAACCGATCGCGTCGTCCGAAACGCTCTCGATCCGATGATGCAGATGGATGGTCGTGCGCGTGGTGGCCGGGCCGCCGAGATCGGTGGGCAGGTCCACCACGAGGTCGTTGCGGTGCGAGTACCGAAGCCAGTCACCGGGGGAGCCGCCCAGCTCGAGCCGCACGGATTCCTGCGTGCGGCCATCCGCCGTTGCGATCGCGAGGGTGAGGCCGGCCAGCAGGACCGGCAGACCGGAGCGGGCAGCGGTGAGGGCGCGGTCTGACATGGACGGACCGTAGTCCCGGGCCGCGAATCTCACAAGCGCCCGCGGGCGCGCCAGCGCGTTCCCGTGTCCGTTTTTGGGCCAAAATGACGATGCCGCCCGCTCTCACCAGGCTCCCGAACCGGTGTTGTCGGGCTTCCTCGGGACCGCTGTCGACCCTGTTTGACCTGGCTCCCGGACCCTCGCATCTGTCACCGTATCTACAACTGAAACAGTACTTTAGTGCCGTACCACGAGGCCCGCTGGCTGCTCGTTCGAGCGCCGTTGTCCGCGGTAAAGCGCCCTCGCGGCCGTCCTGCGCCCGTTCCGGTTTCAATCTTGCTCGTCTGGCACGCGGACGGACGCCCGCCAGTGCCACCCCCCGAGGCCGGCGGCGCGACTTGACCGGACTTCCCAGCCCCGGTGTCGTGTCATGAAGCAGCCGACGATACAGAGTACAGGGTCCGGCGATGCGCCGGTCGCGGGCTTCGACTCCGCCGCCGCGATCGAGCATCTCCGCGCGGCGGAAGGTCGCTATCGAGCGATCGCAGAGGTGGTCGCCGACTGGGCGTATTCCCTGCGGATCCAGTCGGATGGCGAGCCCCAGCTTCTGTGGACCAACATGGATCCCGCTCGAGTCGTCGGGTACGGGCCCTCCGAACTCGACGAGCGACTCGGGTGGCTCGGTCTCGTGCACCAGGACGACAAGACCAGGCTGCGGTCACACATGGCGGCCCTGCTCAAGGGTCGGACGGACATCGCGGAGTACCGCATCGTCACACGAAGTGGCGAAGTCCGTTGGGTGCGCGACTACGGGCGTCCCCTCGAGTCGGGCAACGGATCGATCAACGCCGTGGGAGGCGTTCGCGATATCACGACCCGGCGACAGGCGGAGCTGGACCGCGCGCGACTGATCTCGGAGCTCGAAGCGACGAACGAAGAGCTGGAGAGAATGGCCGCGTCCGTCTCACAGGAGCTCGAGGACCCGCTAGCCGCCGTGGCCGCCGGGCTCATGCGGCTGGACTCCCGTCTGGACGACAGCGACCCCGCGCTGGACGCGGACGTGCAGAGGGCGCACAGGGCCGTGCTCCACCTGCGGGACATGCTGGAAAGCCTGGAGGAACTGGCTCGCATCGGACACCTGCCCGAGACCCTGGAGACCATCTTCCTGGGAGAGCTCGCGGTCGAGGCGCTGGACCTGTGTCGTACGCGCATCAGGTCCCGCGACGTCAGGGTGGAGATCGGCGATCTGCCGCAGGTGTTCGGCGACCGGATTCGCTTGCTCCAGCTTCTCCGCATCCTCGTCGAGAACGCCGTGGTCTACATGGGCAAGCAATCGGAGCCACGCCTCGAGATCGGAGCGGAGTCGCTGCGTGGCAAGCACGTGATCTTCGTCCGGGACAACGGGGTGGGCATCGATCCGGCCGATCTCGAACGCGTATTCGACGTGTTCCGCCGCCTCGACTCGCGCGGTACCGGCACGGGAGTCGGACTCGCCATGGCCCGCCGAATCGTGGAGATGCACGGAGGCCGGATCAGGGCCGAGTCCGAGGGAAAGGGCAGCGGCAGCACATTCGTAGTCGAGCTGCCTGCCTGAGGGTCAGCGCGCCAGCGGCACGGTTTCATCAAAGAGGATGAATGGACTGTCGACCGCCCGGCGACGAGCCTCACCGAGGAGCGTGCTGGACGTGTCGCTCAGCATGCCGGCGAGCAACGATTCGAACACTTCCCGATAGAACGCATCCGGCTGGACCGAGATCTCGGCTCGCGCGTATGCCGCTCCCTCGGCAATCGGGACGGCGACGACGGCGGCGCTGTCCGGGGCCAGCCGCGTGTCGGAAAGCTCGACCCAGGCTCCGCCCTCGTAGGCGATTCGCCGCGCAATCGAGTGCTCCAGCATCGTCCCATCGATCGGCTGACGATCCTCGTTCAGCATGAGGATGCGCACACGCACTTCCGGCGTCGCGTACGTCGGGAAGAAGTGTCCCGTACCCGTGTTCGTGATTCGGAGGCCGGCTTCGCCACCTTCCACCACCCACTCGATCGTCACTCCGGACCGCACCATTTCGGGGTCGTGAATACCTCGCCACAGGTGCTTCCTGTCAGGCATGTGGCACGTCTGACAGACCACACCCTCGGCCGCGTACCGGCTGTTCTCCCATTCGGCGTAGGTGTTCTCGAGCGGCTTGCCGTTCGGCGCCGCGCCGCCCGGGCCGAACTGGTGACACCCGGCACAGAAGCGCGAGTCCTCGAAGAACCCGGTCCGCGTAACGCCGCCATGCGGAGAGCCTTCCGGTGACGGCTCAACCGATCCGTCCCGGCGCGGGGGTCCATGCCTTCGGTTCCCGCGCACGTGGCACGCCGCGCACGTGAGACCGTGATTCCGCAGGTCCTCGTCGTACGCGGGATTCGGCTCCCACCCGTCCTCTACGGCGAGCCGGGCGCTCTGTTCGGAAAGGGGGGCGTGACACACGAGGCAACTCTGAACCGTACCGAACGAGCTCTCTTCCCAGTTCACCAGCTGCCCGGACAACCCCGGCGAATATGCGCCCGAGTGCACGGTCGTACGCCAGTCGTCGAACTGCACGGGATGGCAGGCGGCGCACTCCTCCGGTCGGAGAGAACCCTCGAGGTCGGACCAGGAAGCCGGCGGATCTCCCTGCGGCGGAATCGGCCTGAGCCAGTATCCCTCCACGAAATCCGGGAGCGTATTGAAGACGCGGTCGTCGGAGTCGCCTCCGGTCGCTGCAGCCACCGCCCCATCCATGTGGTGGTCGGATCCGGCGGTTTCCTCCCGGCCATCCTCCGGGGCTTCACTTCCACCGCCGCATGCCGTGAGACATGCCAGAGCGGCGACCGCGAAGGCCACTCGAAATCCGGAAACTCGCTTCCCGCGATGGGTATCGATGTCGTTCATCTCATCGCACAACCGAATCCGCGTCGGCCCGGTTCCTTCAGGAGGGGAGAAGGGTCGCGACCGATCGCGCGGCGCCCCGCTCCTGCAGGCTTCGCACGGATAGCCCGCGGCTCCGGAGGGCCATGATGGCGTCCGTGGCTGCCGACGCCGCTGACAGAGTCGTGGTGTAGGGCACCCCCCGGGTGATCGCGGCCCGGCGAATCATGTAGTCGTCCTGCTGCGCGTGCTTGCCGAGCGGCGTGTTCAGCAGCAGCTGAATGTCACCCGACAGCAGGAGATCGAGAATGTTGGGCCGTCCCTCGTGCACCTTGAGCACGGACTGGCAGGGAACGCCCCGCCCCCTCAGGTACCGGGCCGTGCCTTCGGTGGCGACGATGTCGAAACCGAGCTCGTGGAACCGGCGCACGATCGGGATGGCTGCCGGCTTGTCCCGGTCGTGAACCGTCACGACCACCCTTCCGTCCAGCGGAAGCGATTCATCGGCCGAGACCTGCGCCTTGGCGAAAGCCAGACCGAAGCTGTCGGCCCACCCCATGACTTCCCCCGTCGATCGCATCTCGGGTCCGAGCTGTGTATCGGCGTCCGGGATCTTGTTGAACGGGAAGACTGCTTCCTTCACCGCCACGTCCCGCACCTCGGGGTCCTCCGGGAGGCCCATGTCGGCCAGGCGCTCACCAGCCAGGACCCGGGCGGCCACACGGGCGAGCGGGATCCCGATGGCCTTGCTGACGAACGGAACCGTCCGGCTGGCCCTCGGGTTGACCTCGAGCACGTAGGTCCGGCCCTCGTGCACTGCGTACTGCACGTTGATCAGTCCCTGCACGCCCAGCGCCTCGGCGAAGGCCCGCGTATGGCGCTTCATCTCGGAGATGTGGTCGTCGCTGAGCAAGTAGGGCGGCAGCACGCACGCCGAATCGCCGGAGTGAATCCCGGCCTCCTCGATATGCTGCATGACACCGCCGATCAGGACCATCTCGCCGTCGGACACCGCATCCACGTCCGCCTCGAAAGCGTCCTCGAGAAAGCGGTCCAGCAGTACGGGGTGCTCCGGCGAAGCGCTCGCGGCGACTGCGAAGTACTCCTTCAGCTTCTCCTCGTCGTATACGATTTCCATGCCTCTGCCGCCGAGCACGTAGCTCGGCCGCACGAGGACCGGATATCCGATTCCACTGGCCACACGCGCGGCTTCGTCGACGCTCCTCGCCGTGCCCGCCTTCGGGCAGGCGATGTCCAGCTCCCGGCACAGGGCCTCGAACCGCTTGCGATCCTCCGCCCGGTCGATCGCGTCTACGCTCGTCCCGAGGATGGGCACGCCGAGATCCTGGAGACGCCGGGCCAGGCGTAGGGGAGTCTGACCGCCCATCTGCACGATGACGCCCTCGGGCTTCTCGTGCTCGACGATCTCGAGCACGTCCTCCAGGGTCAGCGGCTCGAAGTACAGCTTGTCAGAGATGTCGAAGTCGGTGGACACCGTTTCGGGATTCGAGTTGATCATGATCGTCTCGACTCCGATGTCGCGAAGCGCCAGTGACGCCGACACGCAGCAGTAGTCGAACTCGACTCCCTGTCCGATCCGGTTCGGGCCACTTCCGAGAATCACCATGCTCCGCCGGTCACTGCGCACCGACTCGTTCTCGGTCTCGTACGTGGAGTACAGGTACGGTGTGGCGGCCGGAAACTCTCCGGCACACGTATCCACCGTCTTGAACACGGGTCGAATGTCGTGTTCATGCCGCAGGCTCCGGATGTCGTCCTCGGCTACCCCCCTGAGGCGGGCCAGCTCGGCGTCCCCGAAGCCCGTCCGCTTGGCGGCCAGCAGCTCTGCCGCTCCGACCTCGAGCACTGCGGCGAACTCGCGGGCCGCTTCGGAGATCTGCAGCAGCTGATCGAGGAACCAGGGGTCGATGTGGCTGCGCTCGGCCAGCTCCTCCACCGGAACGCCCGCCAACAGGGCCCGGTAGAGCTGGAACGGTCGCTCGGGCGTCGGCGTCCGGATGGCCGACTTCAAAGATTCGAGGGCGTTGTCCGGCAACCGGTCGTCCGCCGGGTCGTCCGCGGGGACCCAACCTACGCGGTCGTTCTCGAGGGCGCGAAACCCCTTCAGCCACGCCTGTGTGAACGTCCGACCGATCGCCATGACCTCTCCCACCGCCTTCATCTGGATGCCCAGGGTGGGATCTGCCTTCGGGAACTTCTCGAACGCGAACCGCGGGATCTTGACCACCACGTAGTCGAGCACCGGCTCGAAACACGAGGGTGTCTTCAGGGTGATCGCGTTGTCGATCTCATCGAGCCGGTATCCGACGGCCAGCTTGGCGCCGATGCGGGCGATCGGAAACCCGGTAGCCTTGGAGGCGAGGGCAGAGCTTCGCGATACGCGCGGATTCATCTCGATCACCAACAGCTCGCCGTCCGTTGGACTGAGAGCGAACTGGACGTTGCAGCCGCCAGCCTCGACACCGATCTCACGGATGATCGCGATGGCTGCGTTTCGCATCTCCTGGTACTCGTGGTCGGAGAGCGTCATCGCCGGGGCCACCGTGATCGAGTCGCCCGTGTGAACGCCCATGGCGTCGAAGTTCTCGATCGAGCACACGATCACGACGTTGTCCGCACCGTCGCGCATCACCTCGAGCTCGAACTCTTTCCACCCGATCACGCTCCGATCGATCAGGACTTCGGTGATCGGTGAGAGGTCCAGCCCGTGGCGCACCTTCGTCTCGAACTCCTCGCGGTTCCACGCGATGCCGCCGCCGGTACCGCCCAGCGTGAAGGAGGGTCGGATGATGGCCGGGAAGCCCGTCTCTTCCACGATCGCCAGGGCTTCGTCCACGGTGTGAGCGAACCCACCGTGCGGGACCTTGAGACCGATACGGCCCATGGCCTCGGCGAACTGCTCACGGTCCTCCGCCATGCGGATGGCCCGGGTGTCGGCGCCGATGAGCTCGACCCCGTGTCTGGCCAGCGCGCCGTTGTCGTGAAGCTCGAGGGCCACGTTCAGCGCCGTCTGCCCCCCCATGGTGGGGAGAATCGCGTCGGGCTTCTCCTTCTCGATCACCCGCTCGACCCATTCCGCGGTGATCGGCTCGATGTAGGTGGCGTCGGCGACGTCCGGATCCGTCATGATGGTGGCGGGGTTGGAATTCACCAGGATGACCCGGTACCCCTCCTCCCTGAGCGCACGACAGGCCTGCGTGCCCGAATAGTCGAACTCGCAGGCCTGGCCTATGATGATCGGCCCGGAGCCGATCAGGAGGATCGAGGAGATGTCGTCGCGCTTTGGCATCGCCGGAGAATACGGCGGCGATGCGGTGAGTCAAGGCGCGCTACTGGACGACCAGCTCCACGCGACGGTTCTGTTGCCGCCCCTCGGGCGTGGCGTTGTCTCCGACCGGGTTCGATTCACCGAGGCCCATGGCGTCGAGTCGGCCCGCGTCGATGCCGTACCGCTCGACCAGGAAGCGAACGACCGATTGCGCCCGGCGCTCGGACAGGTCCTGGTTGTGGGCGTCGTCGCCCTCCGAGTCGGTGTGTCCTTCGATCAGGAGGCTGAGTTCAGCGTGATCCTCGAGCATGTCGCCGATCTCACGCAGGGTCGGCGTGGATTCCGGCTGGATCACGTCGCTGTTCGTGTCGAAGAAGATCCCCTGCGTCGCCACGCGTCCCTCGGAGGCGAGCTTGTCGTACAGGTCCCGTCCGCCGGCCGCGAGACGGATCCGGCCGACGTAGATCGGACGGTCCTGCCGGCCATCCATCACGAAGCTGATCCGGTCGCCACGCACCAGCTCCACCCGCGGGGCGTTCGCGATCCGGGTCTCGTTGATGAACACCTTGGCGTGGGCCCCGTCCACCATGAGGCGGGCCGTAACCACCTGTTCGCTGATGATCTCGTCCTGGACCGTGGAGAGCGGCTGTCGCTCCCTCCAGATGCCGGATCCGCGCCAGTTTCCAAAATTGAAGCTCGTGCCGTCATAGTTGCTGAAGTTGGAGGGAGCCTCGGCGACGAGCACCCATGTACCCTGCTCCGTCGCGGGATCATGGACGTCGAACTCGAGCGTGAACTGCTCGGGCACGCCGCCGGCGACGAGGATG
>CAZRRU010000143.1:0-45097 GCA_964602635.1 uncultured Gemmatimonadota bacterium
CAGTGCGCTGAGAGAGACCATGAAGGTCATGGGGGCGGCGGACCGGGTGCTGAGCGCGGTTCGTGACGCAGGCCGTGAATTCCTGGTCGAGCTCGAGGGCGGCCGGCCGGAGCCCGGAGCCCCCGAGCGAGACGATAACCCGCCCTCGTCGCGCGAGATCGCGGTCGACGAGTAACCCTGTTGCCTCCCCGGGGGCGAGCGCCCCCCGGAGTGTGGCGCAGTGCCGCTCACCGAATCCCCTCCCCAGGTTGACGGTACAACCTGCGTGCTCTACCGTTTCAGATTCTCGACTGAAGTTACTGTCCGTTCATTGCAGAGCGCGGCTGAGCAGTCTTCGCCTGTGGAAGGGCATAAAGTCGCCTCTCGGCGAGACATATCGGAGCGGGCCTGGCGCCATGAAAGACACACGTAAGATCCGCGAAGCCCTCACGTTTGACGATGTGCTACTGGTGCCACGCCACGCGCGCGTCCATCCGGCCGACGTGGCGATCGCCTCATACTTCACTCGCGGCACGCTGCTGGCCGCACCGCTCGTCTCGGCCGCCATGGATACCGTCACCGAGCATCAGATGGCCATCGCGATGGCGCGAGACGGTGGGATAGGAATCATCCACAAGAACATGCCCATCGAGGACCAATGCGCGCAGGTGGACCGGGTCAAGCGCTCGGAGAGTGGCATGATCCTCGACCCGATCACGTTGGGACCCGAGGCCACTCTGAGGGAGGCGGCGACGCTGATGGGCGAGTTCTCGATCAGCGGGGTTCCGATCGTCGAGCCGGGAGGGCTGCTCGTCGGGATACTGACGAATCGAGATCTGGTGTTCGAGACGGATCTCGACCGGCCGGTCCGCGAAGTCATGACTCACGACGGGCTGGTGACGGCTCCGGAAGGCACTTCTCTCGAAGCTGCCGAGGACATTCTGCGGCACAACAAGATCGAGAAGCTGCCCGTCGTCGATGAGGCGGGGATCCTGCGTGGCCTCATCACCGTTAAGGACATATTCAAGCGTCGGGCGCACCCCAATGCTTCCAAGGATGCCCACGGGCGGCTTCTCGTCGGGGCTGCCGTCGGGGCCTCGAGAGACGATCTGCAGCGGGCGCGCGCGCTGGTGGACGCAGGTTGCGATGTCATCGTGATCGATTCGGCGCACGGTCACTCGCAGGGCGTGCTGGATGCCGTGTCTCGGGTCAGGGAAGCATTGCCGGACGTCCAGCTCGTGGCGGGGAACGTGGCCACGGAGGGGGGAGCACGAACGCTGGTCGAGCGCGGAGTCGACGCCGTGAAGGTGGGAATCGGCCCCGGATCGATATGTACCACCCGGGTGGTAACCGGGGTAGGGGTGCCGCAGATCACGGCGATCATCGATGCGGTCAGGGGGGCCGACGGGGAGGTCCCGGTGATCGCTGACGGTGGAATCAAGCAATCGGGCGACATCGTCAAAGCCATGGCGGCGGGAGCCTCCAGCTGCATGCTCGGCTCGATGCTTGCAGGTACGGAGGAAGGACCGGGGGAGACGTTTCTCCTGGAAGGCCGCAGATTCAAGCTGATCCGGGGCATGGGGTCCCTGTCGGCGATGGAGGAGGGCTCGGCGGATCGCTATTTCCAGGAGTCCAGCGAGAGACGCAAGCTGGTTCCGGAGGGTATCGAGGGACGCGTGCCCTACAAGGGCCCCGTGGCCGATACGCTGTATCAGCTTCTCGGCGGTCTGCGAAGCGGTATGGGATATTGCGGCGTTTCGACGGTTGAAGAACTGCAGGAGGAGGCGGATCTCGTGAAGATCACGGCGGGGGGACTCAGGGAGTCGCATCCGCACGACGTGGTCATCACGCGCGAGGCGCCCAACTACCGGTTGTAAAAGGAGGACGCGTCGATGGGTGGAGAACGGACTGTGTCATGGATGGTCGTGAAGGTTACGACGTGCGTGGCGGTGGTGGGGACGCTGTGGGGCTGTGCCACGCATCCGGAGCCGGCGTCGATTGAGCCCGTGATCCCGCCCGCGGGGGAGCCTCAAGCTCCGCCGCCCGCCTCCCGGGCAGACGCAGCCGCCCTGGCCGAAGCCGAAGCCGAGGGTGTAGACGAGGCGCGTCTGGTTGAGGCGCAGCTGGAAGCCGAGCAGGTGGTGGACAGTCTCGACGAAGTGAGCCGCGAGGAGTTCTACCTGCTCTTCGGAGCCGATCCGCTCGGCTTGAGCACGAACCCCGCCAACGCGGCCCGGTACGAGATACCGCTCGAGACGAATGAGGCGGTCGAGCGCTGGATCGAGTACTTCTCGGTGAAGGCCCACGATCGGTTCGCCACGTACCTGAGTCGCGCGGGGCGGTACGAGGACATGATCCGCAGCCGCCTGCGAGAGGCGGAACTGCCAGAGGACTTGCTGTACCTGGCCATGATCGAGAGCGGGATGAACCCGAATGCGTACAGCAGAGCGCACGCGGCGGGCATGTGGCAGTTCATTCGGGGAACGGGGCGGTTGTACGATCTGAAGATCGACTATTGGATCGATGAGCGACGAGACCCGTACAAGGCGACGGACGCCGCGATCGCCCATCTGGCGGACCTGTATGATGAGTTCGGTTCGTGGTATCTGGCCGCGGCGGCATACAACGCCGGCGCCGGGAGAGTAAATCGGGGTATCAGACGTACCGGATCGACCGACTTCTGGGATCTGGCCGATGCGCGGGTGCTGCGTCGCGAAACCAGGAACTACGTACCCAAGCTGGTCGCCGCGGCAATCATCGCGAAGAACCCTGAGAAGTACGGGTTCGACGATGTCGTTCCGCAGAAGCCACTCGAGTTCGAGACGGTTGAAGTTCCCGACGCGACCAGTTTCGATGTGCTCGCGAAGGCGGCCGGCGTCAGTGAGGACGAGATCCGTGCCCTGAATCCGCAATACGCCAGACGGGTCACGCCTCCGAATCAGGTCGCTGAGGTGCGCGTTCCTCCCGGTCAGGGCGAGCAGTTCGCGGCCAATTATGCCCGGGTGCCGCCTTCCGAGCGCGTGACGTGGTTGGAGCACCGGGTGCAGCGGGGTGAGACCCTGGGGCACATCGCCGGTCGGTACGGCACGAGCGTGTCTGCCATCCGGGCGGCGAACAACTACGTCAATCCCAAGCGGCTGCAGATAGGTCAGCGCCTGATCATTCCGCGCTCTGGAGCGCCGGCCACGCGCGTGGCCAGTTCCGCTCCGGCTACATCCGGGGCTGCTTCGGGCTCGGGGCCGCTAACGGTCACGGTGCGGCGCGGCGATTCTCTCTGGGCGATCAGCCGGCGATACAACGTGTCGACCACCCAGTTGATGCAGATCAACGGCCTGAGGTCGAGCAGGATTCACCCCGGCGATCAGATCACGGTGCGGCGGTAGAATCGCTCGGTGCCTCCGGTTCCTCATCCCGGCGCATGCCGGATCAGCATTCGGTTCATGAGACATGCACTCGGGATGCTTAAGCGCGGGGTGAAGATGCGTGCGTTGGCGGCTGATAGAAACGGATGCGGAAGTCGTGTCTAGGTGAATTCCAGCAGATCCCTGCAATAGTCGTAGACCAGGTAGTCCAGCCGATTCGTGTTTCTGAATTCGCTAATGAAATCGTCGTTAAGAGCGACCCGGTCGTGGATGGATCGCGACCTGTTTGCGTGCGGAAGCCGCAGCCTCACGCGGCCCAGAAGATCCGCCAGTTTGTCGAATGACTTCTGCATCTGATCGGTAATGCCGATGAAGAAATAGCGTGACAACACGCTCTCGTAGTTCTCAAGCGTACATGGAAATCGCTGGGCCAGAAAATTCGGACGGGTCAGCAGCTCTTCCTCGATCGACCGCTTCTCGAGTTCAGCTCCTTGCCTCCTTTCCCAGAAGTAGAGGGACAGCTTTATTTCAAGCGGATCTCGAACAAAAGCGAACATACGGTACCTGGGCTCGGAGAGGATCTGGGGATATCGCTCGTGTAGGTACTCACCTGGCACGGCCCAGTGCCCTGAGAGGCAGTCGTTGGCACGTAATGCTGAGAGATCTACCGGCGGCCGGGAAGTATGGCCTGCCGTCCAATCATTCGGGTCCACTCGGACCCTCAGATCGCGGACTCGATAGAACCAGTATGGCAACACCTGGTTTACAGACGAGCCGCCGGTCTTCGGTATGTGGTGAAATACGAACACTGGACCCGCACCAGGACGGCCAAGCCGATGCCGGATGATGCCATGGAGTCTTCTCAGACGGAGGACATGTCGTGACTGGCTCAGCATGCGATCTCCACCCGTGGTTCCAGGTCGAGCGAATTGGCTCCGAGTAGCGGCCGAGGCTTCACACGGAATTCCCAGTCGGTGAGTTCAAGTGATCCCGTGAGAGCCATTTCGCGGTAGCCCCGCAATCGGGTACACGACGGCTTTCTCGGATTCTGCCATTGCGTTCCGGGGGTCGACCACAAGCGAAGCGTGACGTCCGACGAATACGTAGTCCACGTCACTGTGGTCCGTGGCAATCAGGACCAGGTCGGTAGCTTCGAGTCGCTCTGCGGTGAGCTCGACCGAGGATAAGTCCCCGGATTCCAGCTCCACAGCTGAGACGTGCGGATCATGATACTCTACCTCCGCACCCCTCTGTCGAAGCAAGGAAATGATGTCCAATGCAGGGCTCTCTCGCGTGTCGTTCACATCCGGCTTATAGGCTACGCCGAGCACGAGAACGCGGCTTCCGTTCACCGGCTTGCGAACCGAGTTGAGGGCTTCCGCTGTCCGTCTGATCACATATCTGGGCATCTCGGAGTTCACCTCGGCGGCAAGCTCAATGAATCTGGTACGATACTGGAGCGTCTTCATCTTCCAGGCCAGAAAGAGCGGATCGATCGGGATGCAATGTCCGCCGAGCCCGGGGCCAGGGAAGAACCTCATGAAACCATACGGTTTCGTAGCGGCCGCGTCGATCACCTCCCAGACATCGATTTCCAATCGATCCGCTATCATCGCCATTTCGTTGACGAGGCCGATGTTCACGGCCCGAAATGTGTTCTCGAGCAGCTTGGCGAGTTCGGCCACCTCCGGAGACGATACGCCGACGATGTTATCGATGGCCTCTCCGTACAGGACAAGAGCTATCCTATGGCACGACTCGGTGAGGCCTCCGACAATCTTGGGAGTGTTCTCGATCTGCCAGACGGCGTTGCCCGGATCCACGCGCTCGGGACTGAACGCCACGAAGAAGTCGGTGCCGGCACGCAAACCTGTCTCCTCGAGGGTCGCCTGCACGATCTCTCGCGTGGTGCCCGGATACGTAGTCGATTCCAGGGAGACCAATTGTCCCTCGCGCAGGCCTGCCTTGACGGCCTGCGTGGCCTTCAGGACGTAGGACAGGTCCGGGTCGTCCGTTTTCGACAGCGGGGTGGGAACGCAGATGATGATCGCATCGGGCTCGCTCAATCGGGCGAAGTCGGTCGTTGCCGCGAAGAGTGCCTGATCGGTCAGCTCCGTGACCCTCTTCGGAGTGATGTCCGAGACGTGTGATCCTCCGGAATTAACTGTATTCACTACACTTTCATTGACATCGAACCCGACGACCCGGAATCCCGATTCGGCAAAGGCGACTGCGAGGGGGAGTCCGACGTAGCCGAGACCCACGACGCCGACCACCGCATCGTGGGACCGAATCTTCGAGATCAGCTGAGACTCAGTCGACATGGCTGTTCCGTTTCTCTTGGTGCTTCAGTTGCGCTTAGAGCGACGGGCGACCTGTAGCACTGGCACGGGTCCATGAGGCCCCACGCCGGCACCGGCCGCCGGATGCGACGGGGAGCAAGATTCAGGCCTCAAGTCGAAGCGGATGACGGGTGATCACGCCAGCCGGCAGGTTGGTCAGAGCGGTGGCGGTGCTTCTACTCGCTGCCCATGACCCGGGTGGCGTAACCGTTCGCCGGATTTCCACCGTTTGCCACTATCGCTCGCACGGTTCCGGGTCCCCGATTGTAGGCCAGGAGCGCGAGTCGCATGTCTCCCGCGTTTTCTTCGAGCAGGAGCCGGAGATATCGGAAACCGAGCCGCAGGTTTACGTCCCTCTCGTACAGGTCCATCTCGCCGACATTGGCGTCGAGCCACGCGGCCGTGCTCGGCAGGATCTGCGTATATCCGACGGCGCCAGCCTCGCTGAGCGCGTTCCTGCGGAAGGACGACTCCGTCTCGACCAGGCGGAAGGCCATCTCGGGATCCAGGTCCTCGGCAATGGCGATCGAGTGGATCGACTGCGCCAAATCCGCGGGAATGCGATAGCGGGCGGAATAGTCAATGATCTCCCGCAGGTTCTCGTTCTGGAGGCGAACGAGCGCATGCTGGCCACTGAAGTCTTGCTCGGCCTCGACCGCCGCTTTCAGCGCGGTCTCCGCGTCCCTGAGACGAGGCTGCACCGAGCCAGCCACCCACGCGACATTCAGGCCCACCACGCCGCACACTGCCAGCATCACGAGGCCCACGCCACGTCCAGGTCGGTGCCGCGCATCAATCAACTGCTCCCGGAGGTCCACCGCCGCATTCAACAGCGGCTTCGGCCCCAGGCGAAGGTGCTGATACCTCTTCGACATCTATTCCCGCTCCTGCTCGAGTCTCGGTACCCTACCGATCGGACCCGTCGGTCCGCTGCCAGTCGCCGCTCGCTCCGCCGGTCTTGCTTAACAGGCGCAGCGCGCCGATCTCCATCCCGCGATCCAGCGCCTTACACATGTCGTACACCGCCAGAAGCCCTGCTGACACGCCGCACAGCGCCTCCATCTCCACACCCGTTCGACCCTCGGTCGTCACCGCTACACTGACACGAATACCCGGAAGTTCCGGTTTCGTCTCTACGGCGACATCGATTCCGTCCACCGTCAGGGGGTGGCACAGCGGAATCAAGTCCGCCGTTCGCTTTGCTCCCCCCACGGCGGCCAGCCGCGCAACCGCCAGAACGTCACCCTTCCGCACCGTGTTCGCCAGCACGGCTTGAAGCGTGGCGTCAGCCATCAGAATGTGGCCTTCGGCCTCGGCGCGGCGTCTCGTGACCTGCTTGGCGCTCACGTCGACCATCCGGGCATGTCCGCGGTCATCCACGTGCGTCAACGACTTCGATCGCATCATAATCCTTACTTATACGCTGACGGAGCGCCGCAGTTCCGTCACCGCGAACCCGGAGCCTATGAACTCACGCTCCGCTTTGCAGCTCATACGCCATGTTCGCGAGCAGCACCGCGACTATTCCCTCCGGGTTCCCGTTGCCGGCGGCCGCATCACGCGCTGAATCCACGTGCTGAGCCGCAGCGACCAGTCTATCCGGATCCAGGGACCGGATCTCCTCGATCCGAACGGCGATGCCCGGATCCAGAGTCGCATTCGGCAGGCCGGCTGCCACGGCGGCCGAATCCCGGATCGTGCGCTCCAGGATATCCAACATGCCGGAGAACGGGCCCCTCGCCCCGGCTGACGGGTACCTGGCGGCA
Source organism: uncultured Gemmatimonadota bacterium (assembly GCA_964602635.1). Lineage (GTDB taxonomy): Bacteria > Gemmatimonadota > Gemmatimonadetes > Palauibacterales > Palauibacteraceae > Benthicola. The sequence continues at coordinate 7,450 of CAZRRU010000143.1, forward strand.
AGTCTGAGGCGGTCCCCGCGTGAACCGCGGACGGCACATGCGAGCAGATCGGTCGCCTCCGCCGTCGTATCGCTTCCGCCATCGGCCGCCATCGCCAGGACGGTTCCGATCGAGGCCTCGGAGCGCCGCACGGCCGCGCCCGCAGCGGCTGCCTCCATATCGGCGTGCTCGACGAGGAAGTCGCGGGCTTGCTCGACAGGCGGCGGCGTGACGCGAACCTCCAGTACTCGCGAGCGAATCGTCGGCAGGAGAGCGCCCGGCCGGCTGGACGTGAGGAAGACCAGAGTATCCGTGGGCGGCTCTTCGAGAAGCTTGAGAAACGCGTTGGCCGCCTCGGGGCTCGATGCCTGGGGCACCATGCGCTCCGCATCTCCGATCACGAACACCGAGGAGCGTCCCATCGCTGGCCTGCGCACCGCTCGAGCGCGGATCTCCGAAACGATCGGGAGGAAGATCGAAGCGGATGCATCTCCCGTCGTGGCCCATAGAGGATGCTCCCGGCGCGCTTGCAGCTCCTCGAGCCGCGCCTCCTCGAGTTTCTGGCGGCGCCGGTCCCCTGAGACGTTCTTCGGAGACGGAAGGGGAAAGAACCAGTGAATGTCCGGGTGCTGGAGATCGTCGGCCAGGCGGCACGAGGTGCACCGCCCGCAGGGGCGATCCACCCGGTCTTCGCACTGCACAAGGGCGGCCAGCCACAGCGCGAGTCGCTGTTTTCCGATTCCCGGCTGTCCTCGAAACAGCAGCGATTGGGGGATCCGCCCGGAATCGGCGGCCCGGCGCAGCCGGTCCTGAAGTTCGGTGTGTCCGACGACCGGTCGCAGGGTCACGTTCGGCCCCGCAGCCAGCGAACGGGATCAACCTGCCTCGGATTCCCGTCCCGTCCGGGCTCGTAGATCTGAAACTCCACGTGCGTACCTGCCGGCGAGCCGTCGTCACCTCCCACATGACCTATAATCTGGCCTCCGCTGACCCTGTCGCCCATGCGTACTCTCAGATCCTGAAGGTACAGGTAGCCGGACCAGTACCCGCCTCCATGGTCGATGATGACCGTTTGACCCAGCACCCCCCGGGAGCCCGCCCATGCCACCTCGCCGGCTTCGACGCTGGCCACGGGCGTGCCCCTTGGAGCGCCGATACCTATGCCCTTCCACACATCCTCGACATCGGGCTTGGCCTCTCCGAACCGGTATACGACGCTGCCCTGCACCGGCCAGTTCAGGCTCCCGAGGTCCGACGTGCGGAGCGTCGAGGTGCTGCTCGTGCCGGCCACGCGCTCGGCCTCCCTGCGGGCGCGCTCCAGTTCCGCGAGCAGGTCGCCGAGCTGTCGCTCCTCCTCGTCCAATTCGGAAATCCGGGTCTCGGTCTGAGCGACGCGGCGCTGCGCGTTGGCCAGGCGACGCTCGCGCTGCTGCTCCAGCGTTTCCAGATCCCTGACTTCTCGCTGCTTCTCGCCCCTCAGCAAGCGGAGTCGAGCGAATTCGAACGCCAGCTGCTGACGCTGGTCCTCGAGCCGTTCTTCGAGCCGCTCCACCTGACCGACCAGCGTGCGATCGTATCGTGCCACGAGGTGGAGGTACTTGTAGCGGCTCAGAAGGTCGCCGAAGGACCGGGCTTCGATCAACACCTGGACGTCGTGCAGGTTACCGCGCTTGTAGATCTCGCGCAGCCGGGCCTGGAGCTCCGTTCGGCGTAGAACGAGCTGGTCGTGAGTGCGCAGCAGATCCCGGGTAGTCTCCTCGACTCGCAGGGCGTATGCCTGGATCTGAAGGTCGAGCTCGTCCAGCGCCTCCAGCGAGGTACCGATCTGCCGCTCGATGTTTGCGATCTCTTCGCCGAAGGTGTGAACCTGGCCCCGTAGATCGCCGTACTCACTGGCCAGCTGCTGCTTTTCGCGGCGGATCTGCTCGAGCCGGTCCTGGCTGTCCCTGATCTGGTCGCCGATCGCGTTCTGTGCCGTGAGATCCGGCGTCACGCCACCCAGGAGCGCAAACAGGAGGGCCGTGAGTCCAGCACGGCCAGCGATTCCCGTCGGGCGGTCAGTACACATCCAGCCGCCGGAGCTCGCGGCGCACGGCGCGGCCCGCGGCCAGCATCCCGAGAATCCCCGCTGCGGCGAGTCCGGCGGCCGTCCACAGGCCCGGAAGCCAGGCGAGAGAGAGCAGCATGCGCTCCACCGCCCGATACATGCCCCAGGTCAGGGCAAGCGCCAGCAGACCTCCGCCGATTCCCGTGACGAGCCCTTCCAGGAGAAATGGCCGCCGCACGTAGGAGTCGGTGGCTCCCACGGTCCGCATGATCGCGATCTCTCGCGTCCGGGCGAGGACGGACATGCGGACGGCAATCCCGATGAGGATTGCAGCGCCGAGCGCGAAAGCGAGGCCGAGGATTACGGCGGCTCCGCCGGCGACCCGCCGCAGCGAGTAGATCCTGTCCACCCACTCGCGGCCATACCTCGCTTCCTCCACGAAATGATACGAGGTAACACGGTCTGCCACAGCCTCCACATCGGAAGGCGTCCGGTGGTCCGGCAGCAGCGAGATTTCGAGCGACGCCGGGAGCGGGTTTACCTCGAGGTCAGAGTACACGTCCGAGAATTCGGTCAGTTCCCGCGAGGCCTCGTACAGGGCCTCGACCTTCGAGATGTAGCGGGCGGACATCACTTCCGGAAACGATTCGATCTCGTGGCGGGCTATCTCGATCAGTTCCTCCGAGGCGTCGTCCCGGAGATAAGCGACGACTTCGACTCTGCGCTCGACCTCCGACAACGCCACGTCGATGTTGTGGGCCGTGAGAGCGAACAGGCCGATGCTGAACACGCTGAGTCCGATCGCCATCACCGAGAGGATCGTGAGCGCCGGGGCCCGCCGCATTCCCAGGACGGCTTCGCGAATCGTCCTCACGACGCGGCGTCTCCGGCCGAATCGAACACCAGGCGACCTTGCTCGAGCTCGATCACGCGCATGTCTCGGTGCTGCCGGATGAGCTCGGCGTCGTGCGTGGCCATGAGGATCGAAGTCCCCGACGCGTTGATCTGCTGAAACAGGCCGAAGACACCGGCGGTGGCCCGCTCGTCCAGGTTCCCGGTCGGTTCGTCCGCCAGGAGTACCAGGGGGTCGTTTGCGAGTGCCCGTGCCACTGCCACCCGCTGCTGCTCTCCGCCCGACAGCTCACGCGGAAGCGCCTGTGCCCGTGAGGCGAGTCCAACCTGGCCCAGCAGTTTCTGCACCCTCGGTCTTATCTTGGCCCGGGGCATCCCGGTGACCTCGAGCGCGAAGGCCACGTTCTCCGCCGCGGTCAGGTTCTCGAGCAGACGGAAGTCCTGGAAGATGTAGCCCACCCGCCGCCGCAGCTGCGGGAGATCCCTCCGCTTCATCCGATTCGAGCTGTAGCGCGACACCCGCACCTCGCCCGAGCTCGGGCGATGGAGCATGTGGATCAGCTTGAGTATCGTCGTCTTCCCGGCGCCCGACGCACCGGTCAGGAACGCGAATTCGCCCTTCCTGAGATGGAACGAGACGTCCTGGACCGCAGTAGCCGACCCGCCGAAGTTCTTGGTGACCGAGCGAAGCTTTACCACCCTGTGCTTACCTCCCCCGGCGACAGAAACGGATGCACTCGCCTACGGCACTCTTCATGGAAGAGGAGTCGGCCAGCCCGCGGCCCGCGATGTCGAACGCCGTCCCATGATCCGGAGAAGTGCGCGGAAACGGAAGGCCCGCTGTCACGTTCACCCCCGTATTGCCCGCCACGGTCTTGAGGACGGCCAGGCCCACGTCGTGATAGGGCACGACCACCGCATCCACCGCTCCGTCAAGGCACTTCCGAAACACCGTATCCGCCGGAAAGATGCCCGCGATCTCAAGGTCCGCGGAGGCCGTGAGCCGCTCCACGGCCGGGCGAAAGACTCGCTCTTCCTCGTCTCCGAAGAGCCCCTTCTCGGAAGCGTGCGGGTTGACGCCAGCCAGCGCAAGGCGGGGGCGCCCGATGCCCCACCATTCGCGGAGCGCGCGCGCCGCGATGGTAGAGCGCCGAACGACGAGCTCCACATCGAGGAGGTCCGCTACGTCTCTCAACGGAACGTGCACGGTCAGTAGGGCGACTCGCAGCGCGCCGCCGAGCGCCGTCTGTTCCGCCGCCATGATCATGGTCACATCGGGGACCCCGCAGCGATCCCTGAGGAACTCGGTGTGCCCGGGGAAATCGTATCCGCCGGCCTGCAGGGCGGTCTTTGCAATCGGAGCGGTCACCAGCCCGTCGACGGTGCCGGAGAGAGCCATCGCTATACCTAGCTCGATAGCCTGGCCCGACAGCCTGCCAGCTTCCCGCTCTCCGCCGTGCATCCAGGACCCGATCGGGACATGCTCCGCGGCGCCGAACGTACTCGACGCGACCTCGAGTGTACTCGGCTCGGGTCCGAGAACGATGAAGTCGGCCGCCGAGGCGATCGTGGGGTCCTCGAGCGCGGCACGCGTGACTTCAGGTCCGATCCCTCTCGGGTCCCCGAGCGTGACGGCGATCTTCGGTCGGTGGCGGGTCTTTCGCATATCGCGCCGGGACGGAACCGACATGGTCTCGCCCCGGTTCCGGTCAGAGTCGGATATCGACGTACACCTCGTCGCGCAACTCCGCCAGGAACTGGACGTACCCCTTTTCGCTCAGCAGGCTCTGGCGGATCTGCTCTCGCACATCATCGAGGTCCCATGAGCCCTCGGACTGGAATCCGGTAACACGGACGACCGCGAATACGGGAAATCCGGGTACAAAACCCTCGGTCTGGAACGGACCGACGACCGCTCCGGGCACGGGGTTCGCAAGAGCCCTGGCGTAGGATTCCCCGAACTGGCCGATCTGGTCGTACGGAATCTCCGGAAATCGCACGGGCACTTCCTGGACGCCGTATCGCTCGGCCATGACGCGTACTTCTGCACCCTCCCGGATCGAGTCCGCGACGGCCGTCGCCAGTTCGCCGGCGCGGCGGAAGTCGGCCTCGTCGATCGTCGGCTGTATGAGAATATGTCTGATCTTCCGCTCGCCGCCCCGGACGTTGTCCACCCGAATGATGTGGTAGCCGAATCGCGTGGCCACCGGACCGATGGGCTGCCCGGTGCGGGCCGCCCAGGCCGCGTCGGCGAACGCGGGGACGAGAAGGGATCGCTGAATCCACCCCAGGTCGCCGCCCTGCCCGCGGTTAGACAGGTCCATGGAGTACTCGCGAGCGGCGATCTCGAAGTCCTTTCCGTCGCGCAGCTCGGCGAGAACCTGCTCGGCGAGCGCGATCGAACTGTCGCGGGCGGCTTCTCCCGGCTTGGGCTCGATCACGACCTGCTCCAGAGAAATGGATGCGGGTCGGGTCTGTCCCGAGAGATTCGCGTCGAAGTATGCCTGGACTTCCTCGTCGGTGATCGCTACGGGAGGGAGCTTGTCGCGATTCGCGCGCACGTACTCGTCAATCATCAGCTGGGACCGCACCTGGCCGCTCAGCCATTGGCGATACTGAACCAGCGTCCGGCCCGATCGGGTCACCGCGTCCTGGAATTCGGTGGCCGTAGGGAACGAGTTACGGATCTCGCGGAAACGGCGGTCCGTTTCTGCGTCTAGCATGTCCGGCGGCACCTCGATGTCCGATTCCTTTGCCTTCTGCAACAGGATGCTCGAATCCACGAGGTTCATGAGCGTCTCACGAGCGAGAACATCGTACTCCGGCGTGCCGCGCTCGGGTACCGTTTCACCCTGGGCCGCCATCTGGACGATCGACTCGATGATCTCGCTGTACAGGACGGCCGTGTCACCCACGACGGCCACGATCCAGTCGACGGTCTCGATGGAATCCGGCGCTACGCCTTGAAGCGGGCTCTCGGCAGGCTCTCCGTCCACGGGTTCCTGAGCTGTCGTCGCGCCCGGGAAACCGAATGAGAGCCACAGAGAGGAAGTCAGGACGGCAAGACCCCGCATCCGCCGAGGTCGACGCTTGCCGGCCCTGGCCGGTCGTCTGCTCCCGTTCATTCGACTTCCACCGCTTCCTCCCCGGCTTCGCTCGGAGCTTCCGTGTCCTCATCCCGGGAGCTCATCCCGGCTTTTCGCAGCTCGACTGCCCGCCTCGCGGCGTTTGCGGCGCCGTTCTCGTCTACACGCACGGGAATGCGTGGATCCAGCACGACTCGAAACGACCCGAGCCACGGCACTGCCTCCGAGCGCTCCAGCACGCCGAGCAGGAAGGCGTAGGCCTGGCGGTCGACGTCAAACTGGGGGCTGGAGGCCAGCCGGCTGGAGAGGTTCATCTCCTCTGCGATGCGAGCCAGCTGGTCTGCCAGCACGCTCGCAATCTGCTCCCGATCCTCCGCGCTCGCCGTGACACCCGAGCTGGCCGCCGCCGTGATCAGGATCTCGTCTCGAGCCAGCTGCATCAGATAGTCGTCAACCTCTTCCTCGGATGCCGCTGCGAATCGCTGTCGCATGTCTTCGCGCACCAGGAAGAGGCGCCGTAGCTCCTCGACCGACAGACCGCCTCCGCTCCACGTCACGAGCATGATGCCATCGGGGATCCTGTCGATGGCGAGCGCCCTGTCGCGCGCGACCTGGGATGCCAGGTCGGCCGCTCCCTGCATCACGGCGCGGCGCGCGTCTCCAAGCGTGACCTCGAGGCTCTCGCTGGTGCGCTCCTCCCGGCGCTCCTCGATGATCAGCTGATACACCAGATCGCGAACCGCCTCGAAGTCGGGCTCGCGTATCGCCTCGACCCGGTAGATGTGGAACTCGCCCTCCGTGGCGATCACCGCACTGATCTGCCCGGGCTGCAGTTGGAACACCACCGAGTCAGCGGCAGGCGGAAACTCGGAGTGGCCCTGGTACGCCAGGACCTGTCCTCTTGCCTGAACCGGTTCGCTGCTCGACTCTCGCGCCACGCTCACGAAGTCGGCGCCGCCCACCAGGCGCTCGCGAATCTCCCCGGCCTCGGCGTACAGGCGCTCCTGAACGGAGTCCTCGGCGCCGGCCGGCACGGCTCGAACTACCCGCCGGACATCCAGGCGAGCGTACGGCCTACGGACCTCGTAGTACTCGCGCAATTCCTCCTCAGACGGCTCGATTCCCGCCAGGACCACGTTGTCGCGATAACGCGCCACCGCCAGCTGGCCCAGATGACGGCCGTCTTCCATGAGGCGGCCATAGTCCACCGAGCGGACCGTGTCGGGGTGCTGGTACAGCGAGGCCACTACCACGTAGTCGGCCCACAGGCGCGCCAGCTGCTGCGCCCAGTACGGAGTGAGAGCCGAATCGGGCATGGGAGACTCGGCCATGACCTGGCCCAGATCCTCCCAGTGCAGGGTGTGCCCTGCCGCGGTGGCCGCGGGCCCGGCGTGACCCGTCAGAGCGTCGCCGAAGGCCCCGCAGGCGCCGACGAAAAAGGAGAGGACGACCACGATGATCAGTACAGATCTATTCATTGGTTTCCAGACTGTCGATTGGTCAGTTGGCTCCGACGATTCCAGTTGCCCGGTTCTCCCTCGAGCAGTTCCAGCGCCGCTATCAGGGTGGGGAGCAGGGGCTCCACCCCGGCGCGGGCAAGCCACAAGGATAACGGCTGCGTGCGTCGCACTTCAACCGCGATCTGTCGATCGGTCAGTGCATCGCGCAGGAGCGCGAGCCGGGGGACGGAGTCACGCGCGAAATTCATGCGTGCATCGCCGTCCGACACGCGCAGCCATTCCACACCGAGCCGGGTGCCGAGCAGGCGAAGGCGGACGGATCCGAGAAGCCGGTTCGCCGCCGCCGGAATCGGGCCGAAGCGATCCCGGAGCTCCTCTTCCACCGCGTCCAGATCGGCCGCGCTCGCGAGCCGCGAAATCCTTCGATACAGGTTCATCTTCTGGTCCACGCCCGCGATGTAATCGTCAGGCAGATACGCCTCTCCCTCGACGTTGACCTGGGTGACGGGAGCGAGGGACTCGTCCTCTTCACCGCGCAATCGACGGACCTGCCGCTCGAGCAGCCGCTGGTACGTTTCGAAACCCACAGCCTGGGCGAAACCCGACTGGCTCGCGCCGAGCAGATTTCCGGCTCCCCTGAGCTGGAGGTCCTTGAGCGCGACCCGATATCCCGATCCGAGCTCAGTATGGTGCTCCAGAATGCGCAGCCTCTGCACGGCTTCCTGGGTGACTCCGTCCGGAACCAGCAGGTAGCAGTAGGCTCTGTGGTGCGAACGGCCCACCCTCCCCCGCAGCTGATACAGCTGGGCCAGGCCGAATCGGTCCGACCGATGTACGATCATCGTGTTGGCGGTCGGGACGTCCAGACCGTTCTCGATGATCGACGTCGAGACCAGGATGTCGATTCCCCGGTCCATGAGCGCTGCCATCGTGTCTTCCAGGTCTCGCTCGTTCATCCGGCCGTGTGCCACGGCGAGCCTCGCTTCCGGCGCCAACCGGCGCACTCTCTGGGCGAGGGCGTCGATCGTCTCGATCCGATCGTGCACGAAGAAGACCTGTCCGGCGCGGTCCAGCTCTCTCCTTATCGCGTCCTGGATTACGGCGTCGCTCCACGGCAGCACGTGGGTGATCACCGGCATGCGGTCCCGGGGCGCCGTCTCGATCAGAGACAAATCTCGCAGGCCACCCAGCGCCAGCTGCAGGGTCCGCGGAATCGGCGTGGCCGTCAGGGTGACGACGTCCACGGCCCGCTTCATATCCTTCAGCCGTTCCTTGTGACGCACCCCGAAGCGTTGCTCCTCGTCCACCACGAGCAGCCCCAGGTCCTTGAACACCACGTCGGCTGAGAGGAGGCGATGCGTGCCGATCGCTACATCGATGCGGCCTTCCACCAGGTCCAGGAGGGCTGATTTCTGTTCCGCCGCCGTACGCAGCCTCGAGAATGCCGCCACCCGTACGGGGAAACCAGCCAGGCGCTCCGCGAACGTGTGGAGATGCTGCTCGACCAGGATCGTGGTGGGGGCGAGCACCGCCACCTGTTTTCCATCCTGTACCGCCTTGAAGGCGGCGCGGATCGCGATCTCCGTCTTTCCGTAGCCGACGTCACCACACACCAGTCGGTCCATGATGGTAGGCGATTCCATGTCCCGCTTGACGTCGATCCACGCCGATCGTTGATCCGGCGTATCCTCGTAGAGAAATGATGACTCCATTTCGCGCTGCCACCGCGTGTCGGAGCTGAATCCGAATCCGTCGCTCACGCTGCGATGCGCGTAGAGCTCGAGAAGTTCGGTGGCCATCGCCCGGATCGACTCCTCCGTGCGGCTCCGGAGCTTCTTCCACTTCTTCCCACCCAGCTTGTGCACCGCGGGCGGCCTGGTCGTCTCCTCCGAATCGCCGACGCCGGTCCACTTCTCGATCAGGTCCAGACGGTAGTGCGGCACGCGCAGAGTTTCCCCGTCCGCGTATTCGATCTTGAGGGTCTCGACGGTCTCCTCTCCGACGCTGACACGTTCCAGCCCGGCGAACCTCCCTATGCCGTGGTCCAGATGGACGACGTAATCGCCCGGCGTCAGGGAGGCGATGGACTCCAGGGGAGCGACTCCGTGCAGCCTTCGCTGGCGTCGCACCCGGTGCGACCTGGCGAAAATCTCATGATCGGTGAGGACGAGAAGCGGGTCGGGTCCCGGGATGCGGAAACCTCCGCTCAGGCTCCCGATGGCCACGTCCACGCACGTGGCCAGGCGAGCCCCGGCCGCATCGCTCAGGATCTCTCCCATGCGATCGAGCTGCCCCGGGCTGTCACAAAGGATCAGGACGCGGTCTTCTCTACCGACCGCGGCCCGGATCTCATCCACCAGAAGGGCGATGCGCCTCCGAATGGGGGGGAGAGGCTCGAGCCCGAGCCGGACCACAGCGTCACCGGACGGCGGTTCCACGTACACGGCCGCCAGTTGCCCGATCCTCTCTTCCGCCTCAGCCGGTGGCATAACCAGCGCCTCTGCCGGCACGGCATAGTCGTCTCCGAGGTCCTCTCGCGCCTGACAGATCTCGCCCCACAGGTGGACACGACGCGACCCGTCACAAGCGGCGCCCTCGAACAACAGCATCGCGTCGTCGGGGAGGAGCTCGAGCAGGCTTCGGCGCTCGATAGCGGTCCCCGATGCCTCGAACAGCTCCGTTGAAAGCGCGACCGGCAGGACCGTCGCCTCCATCAGACGCTCCGTGGATCGCTGCGACAGGAGGTCGAACCGGCGCATGGACTCAACGCGGTCGTCCCACAATTCGATCCGCAGCGGCTCGTCGGCGCCGAACGGGAAGACATCCACGATGCCTCCCCGGACGACGTAGTCCCCCAGCTCGCGAACACCGGTCGTGGCCTCGAATCCCATCGCCTCCAGTCGTCCCGCGAGCTTCGCCCGTGCGAGTCGGTCTCCGACTCTCACCTCGAGCCCGAAACCGCCCCCGGCACTGACCGGCGTGCGCTCCACGAGCCCGCGCGACGTCGTCACGACGATTCCGGCGCCGCCTTCCAGCAGGGCGGAGATGGCCTCGGCCCGGCGACTCGAAATCTCGACGTGCGGATCGTCCTCCTCGTAGGGGAGAGTCTCGCGCTGCGGCATGTAGCGAGCTACGTCCGAGACCCCCAGTGTTTCGAGGTCCGCGAACCGCAGCTCCGCCTCCCCGGGCGTGTCCGCCACCAGCACGAGGTGCTTTGCGTATGTGCCGTGGAGGGTCGCGGCGAGAAGAGAAGGACCGGCTCCGGGGAGTTCCCGCACGGAGGTGAGTTCACCCGGCCCCGGCCACCGTACGTCCTCGCGCTCGCGCAGCAGCGAATCGAAGCTCAGCCGGATCAAGTTCGCTCACCTGCCGGTGTGGGGCGGCGGGACGGAGACGGCTCACGCGGCGTGGCGAGTGCCGCCTCGACGAGAACCAGCACCAGGGCAAGGACCACGAGGAAGGGGGTGACCCTTTTTCCCCTTCGGTTCCCGTACATGGCGGCACGCCACTCTTCGTCGGAGGTCGCCACGAGCGCCTCAGGCGAGCCGAGTGCCTCCACGAACCCGCCTGCCGCGGCCTCCGTCAAGTCCGACTCCGAAGCAGGAACCGTGGCCGCCAGCAACGACTTCCCTCCGTTGGCGAGGAACACCGTGTGGACTCCCGCTCGAAGCGGAACGTATGGGCTGCCGCCGTCCACACGAACCGTCCTTCCGTCGGGCAGGGCCACCGAGTCCGCATCGGCTGCGAGTCGTCTCGGAACGCCAGCCGGGACCGGAGCCGGGAGCTTCGCACCCAGACCCAGCCACCCGAATAGGACTGCCTCCATGAACGGGAGCATGGCGGCATCGACCGGAAGCTCCGTGTGCTCCGGGACGAGAGGCGTGGAGATCAGCAGATAGCCGACCTCTGACGTCCGTCCTGCCACGAGCCACGGTGAGCCCTCGGCCGTGCGCAGGAGCACGGTATCCGGGCCGGCGCCGATCTTCCGCAACTGGCGCCTGCCGCGAGTCCGGATCGACTCGAGCCCCGGAACGTCAAGCGAAGCCGCGAGGACGGAACCTCCCCTGGCGACCACCGCATCGACCCGCCACGGCAAACCGAGGCGGGCGATTCCGACGTTGAACCGAGCCAGTAGATCGTCATCTGCCGGTGGCGTGAAGATCCATCCCGGGCCCGTGGATTCGAAGATCCCGGTCGGAGGCACTCCCTCCACGAACCACGCTGCGGCGGCATCCGTCGCTTCCGCCACGCGGAGTCGTCCGGCCCGGTCCAGGGTCGCCAGAGCTTGCGCGACGTAGCTGCCAGGCCGACCCGCATGCCGGATGGCGGGCGACTCGAAGGTCCGGAGAATGAAGTGGCGGCGGTCGTCCGAGCGCAGCCCTGACGGCGGGATTTCGACCGACACGGCGTGCTCTCCCACTCCTGGATTCGGAAGCCGGAGAACGGCTGATCCCCCCACCCCGGCACGCGCGATGGAGACCGTCTCGCCGCCGATGGCGAGCCGCACGTCTATCGTGTCCCGGTCTCCGCCGCCCGGCGACGCCAGGCGGACGGCCACGGCTCCGTCGCTACCGGGTCCCGGCGCCTGAGCCTGGAGATCCACGACCGCCCCGTTCGTCGGGCTCGCTCCGATTAGGGACACCACCAGTCTGAGTTCGCTCGGCAGAGCGATTGGAGCGCCCGCAATGGCCGAACTCTGCAGGTCCGACAGCACGACGATCTCGCTCTGGCGGGTGCTGCCGGGGGGGAGCAGCCGCACGGCTTCGCGAACGGCAGCCCCGAGGTCCGAGGCGGCGTCGGTCTTCTCCACGCGTCCGATCGCGCGAGCGGCCGGTGCGGCACCGACGCCCGACGCCAGAAGGGGGCCGACCGCTGGAAGCACCCAGAAGCGGTCTCCCGATCGAGCGGCGTCCAGGAGCTCCAGCGCCCGGGATCGCTGGCGGTCGAGAAGGGAAGTGTCGCCGACAATCCGGTTCATGCTGCCCGTGTTGTCCAGCAGTAACACCAGGTCTGTGGGCGCGTGATCGGCCGCCTCCCCCCGGCCGAGGAGCGGTGCCGCGGCTGCAACGGCGATGGCCACTATGAGCCCCATGCGTGTGAACAGCAGTAGCCTGTCCCTCAGCTTCAAGGCCCGGGCGCTCCGGTCTCTGGCCCGACGCAGGTAGCGGATCGCCGGGAACGCAAGCCTCTTTCTGGTGTCGCGGCGAAAGAGGTGCAGCACGACGGGAAGGGCCGCGAGGAGAGCCAGTCCGAGGGCCCACGGTGCGAGGAAGCTCATCCCAGGCGCGACCGCTTCTCGAGGTACTCTCCGAGGAGGTCTCCCAGCGGAGTGTCCGTGGTGAACAGGTGATAGTCCGCTCCCATCCGGCGGCACTCCAGGCGCCACGACCGCACGGCTTCCTGGACGGCCCGCCGATACTCCGGACGAAGCGCGGCGGAATCGGTCCGGATCTCCGATTCGTCCTCCGGGTCGTAGAACACGGCGTCGCCTGCCTGCGGAAGATCCCGTTCTCCGGGGTCCATCAGGTGAAATACGAGTACTTCGTGCCCCCGATGTCGGAGGAAGTGGAGAGCGCGGACGGTCTCGGCCGGGTGCACGAGAAGATCCGAGATGAGGACCACGAGCCCTCTTCGCCTCATTCGGAGAGCTACCTCACGCACCGCTCCGCCGGCGTCCGTTGTTCCCGAGCCTTCCAGGCCGGCCAGCGCACCGAGCAGTGTGCCGAGGTGGTGACGGGTGGCCCGCGGATGTACTCGCACTCGGATCCGATCATCGAATGCCAGCAGGCCTGCCGCGTCGCCCTGGCGGAGGAGAAGGTAGGCCAGCGAGGCCGCCAGAAGTCGGGCGTACTCCATCTTGGTCAATACGCGGCCGGGCGCCGACGTCCAGTCCATCGACCCGCTGATATCCACGGCCAGATACGCACGCAGGTTGGTTTCCTCCTCGTACTGCTTGATGTAATAACGATCCGAGCGTGCGTACATCCTCCAGTCCACGTAACGAACGTCGTCCCCCGGGACATACGGGCGATTCTCCGCGAACTCGACGGAGAAGCCTCGGTGCGGCGATCGATGAAGTCCGATGAGGAATCCCTCCACGACCGCGCGGGCCACAAATTCCAGGTTGCCGAGAGCAGCCAGAGCGGCCGGGTCGATTCGCTCGACGGCCGATCGGCCCGCTGTCATTCGACGCGGGGAAGCTTCGCTGGTGGAACTTCTGGCATCCATTCCGACTACTCGGGTGTTGTCCTGTAGAGCGATTACCTTACCTGGCGCCCTGGCGTCTGGTAAATGAGGGGCCACCGGGCCCGCCGCAAGCTTTCGAGAAAGGACCGTATTAGATGCTCACGAGCGATCTGAAGAGAATCCTGCCGATGGTGGCGACCGCCATACTGGTACTGGCGTCCACGGCGTGCGGCCAGATGGCCGCACGTTCGGATGCGGAAGCGGCAGACGCGGCGGAACTGATCACGGAAGAGAACCTGCGCATGCAGCTGGGCGTCATCGCGCACGACTCGATGCGTGGTCGCGACACACCGAGCCCGGAGCTGACGGAGACCGCCCTGTACATCGCGGATCAATTCCGCGAATTCGGACTCGAGCCGGGCGCGGGAGACGGCTTCATCCAATCATATCCGATGACGCGGATCAGTCCGGCGTCCGCTGACCGTCAGGTCTTCCGGCTCTCGGGGCCCGCTGGCGATACGGACATGGAGTACGCCGAGCAGTTCTTCATCCAGGCTACCGTGTCCAGCGCTACTGCGGATGGGTCGCTGGTCCTGGTGGAGAGCGCGTCCGATATGCCGAGCGCCTCGAGCCAGATCGCGATCCTTCGCGTCACTACTGCGAACATCCGGCAGGTGTTCGGCGGACGCCTGCGCGATGCAATACGGGCTGCCGCACCCGTCGGCCTGGTAGTTGTCCTGGATGTGCCTGACGCGCAGTTCGGGCGCTTCCGCGAATTCCTCGGTCGCGAGAGGGTCGTATTCGGTGCTCCGGAGTCGGACGGTGTACCCGTGGTCTTCGTGGCTCAGGAGTCATTGCCTGTGGACCTCGGGGCCCAGGTCGCTGCCGGGATTCTGCAGGACGACTGGTCCGCGCACCTGGCTACGACGGCCGACGTCGCGGTGGAACAGGCGCCGAACACGATCGGGGTACTGCGGGGATCAGACCCGCAGCTGCGGGACGAACACGTTCTGATCACGGCGCACATGGATCACGTGGGGGTCGGGCGGGCCGTGGACGGCGATTCCATCTACAACGGGGCCGACGACGACGGATCCGGAACCGTTACGGTAGTGGAGGTAGCCCGTGCCTTCGCGAGCCTCGAGCAGGCCCCAAGGCGGTCGATCATCTTCGTGACCGTGAGCGGCGAGGAAAAGGGACTGCTCGGCTCCCGCTACTACGCGGAGAACCCGACATTTCCGATCGAGAGCACCGTCGCCAACATCAACCTGGATATGGTGGGCCGCAACTGGTCGGACACGATCGTGGTCATCGGAAAGGACGAGTCCACCCTCGGCCCGCAGGTCGAGCGAATCTCGGCCGACCATCCCGAACTCGACATGGCGGTAATCGACGATATCTGGCCCGAAGAGAGCTTCTATACGCGGTCCGACCACTACAACTTCGCTCAGCGCGGCGTGCCCATCCTGTTCTTCTTCAACGGAACGCACGACCAGTACCACCAGCCAGCGGACGAAGTGGAACTCATCGACTACGACAAGATGGCGCGCATTGGCCGACTCGTGTTCTACCTTGGACTTGAGATTGCGAACCAGGACGATCGGCCGGCGTGGGACCCGGAGGCCTATGAGAGGATCGTACGGACTCCACGATCCTGACGCGGAAAGTTGAACGCCCCCCCCGGGGGGAATAGATTCATAGTATGATCGAAGGTGCCCGCGAGGTGCGGGCGCCCTCGGATCCCTACACAGGATGGGACGGGCCAATATGACACAGAATGACGACACCCCGGTGGTGATCGTGGAGCGGCGGAGCTCGGGTTTGGGGGCCTTCTTCGGCGGGGCCATTCTGGGCGCTGTGGTCGCGCTTCTGTATGCTCCGAAGACGGGCGAGGAGACGCAGGCTGAGATTCGTGACCGGGTGAAGCGGCTACGCGATGAAGCTGAGGACCGCCTGCACCTGATGCGGGACGACGTCGAAGGCCGCTACCGTCGCGTGCGAGATGACGTCGAGGACCGGGTCGACAGGGTACGCGGGGACATCAGCGACCGGGTGGACACGGCGAAAGAAGACCTGCGCCTTCGTAAAGCCCAGGCCGAGGAGGCCGTGAAGGTTGGCCGCACTACCGCCGGCAAGGCTCGCGAGGACCTCGAGAAGCGAGTTGCTGAGAGCAAGGAAGAGTACAGGCAGCGCGTCGCCGAGCTAACGGATGAGGCCGAAGAAGAGATCGCCGAGGCGGTCGAGGCCGTCGAAGACCCGGCGACCGACTGAGGCACGGTCCAGTCTTGCAGGATTCCCGGGTAGACGCTGACCGCGCGTGACGTCGCGTCCCCCGATCCCCGACAGTGCGCCAGGGCGCCGGTCGGGGACCGGCGCCCGCCACGTGCCCGGCTTCGGACGCGGAGTGCGTGGCGCATGGGAGTATATGCGCGAGGTCTATGATCAGGCCGCGTCGGACAACATTTTTTTTCTAGCGGGTGGGCTTACCTTCAGCCTGCTCCTGGCAGCGATTCCCTTTCTGATCCTGGTTCTCTCGCTGGCGGGCATAGCCCTCGCTCCACGTATCGCCGCGCCCGAGAACGCGGTGATGGAATGGCTGGCCACGCTGATGCCCGTCAACGCGGCCACTGAGGCACAGCTTCGGGAACAGCTCTCGGACATCGTCGAATCTTCGCGGTCGGTTGGGATCATCAGCGGCGTTCTTTTTGTCTGGTTCTCGACGCGACTCTTCGGCTCGCTTCGAACCGTGCTGGAGGCCGTCTTCGACCTGCGAGAAGGGCCTGGGATCATCCGGGGGAAGATCCTCGACGTGAAGATGGTGGTGATCGCCAGCCTCCTGTTGACCGCCAACATAGGGATCACGGCCACCATGACCGCGGTGGGGCGGGAGATCATCGAACAGCTCGGACTGCCTACTGCTCAGGCACTGCAGGCGCTTGGATACGGAACGGCATACGGCGCCATATTCCTGATGTTCCTGCTGATCTACAAGTTCGTGCCCACGACCAGGCTGAGCTGGCGGATCGCGACCGTCGCCGCCCTTTTCTCCGCGGTCGGATTCGAGCTCCTGAAGAGCGCGCTCGGGTGGTACCTGGCGGAAGTGGCCGACTTCAGCCAGGTGTTCTTCGCGTTCGCGACGTTGATCGTGCTCGTCGTGTCCCTTTACTACGCGGCGGTGATCTTCGTTCTCGGCGGTGAGGTAGCCAAGGTGTACGGGCAGCGAAGCGTCATGCGTCGGCAGCGCGTCATGTTCGATCAGGCCTGACCGGGCCCCGTCAGACCGGTAGCGCCTGCCACCTGCCTCACCTAGATTCCGTCCGTCTCGTCCATACGCCGTGCGGCTCGGGAGGTCAGGTGGCGCGATCGGCCGGCGGCCGAAAGATCGTCCTGCGGAACAGAAAGGCCCGACACGAGTTCCACGTTCTCGAAGAGCTCGAGGTTGGCCTCGTGCTCGAGGGGGCTGAGGTGAAGTCGCTGCGGGCCGGCAAGGCGAGTTTCAACGACGCGTACGCGGTCGTGGAGGACGGGGAGCTGTGGCTCCATAATCTCCATATCAGTCCGTACGAGTCTGCCCACATCGATCTACCCGATCCCCTTCGTCGCAGGAAGCTCCTGGTGCATCGTCGTGAGCTCCGTCGGTTGGCCGTCAAGACCGCGGAGCGTGGGTTCACGCTGGTTCCCCTGGATCTGCACTTCACTCGGGGCCGCGCTAAGGTGACTCTGGGCCTGGCGCGAGGGAAGAAGCTGCACGACAAGCGAGAGAGCCTGAAGAAGGACGTCATGCGGCGGGAGGTCGAGCGTGCGTTGCACGGCAGCAGAGAACGGGAGTGAGAGCACCCTGATGATCCGGATGCGGGGGCACGGAAGGCGAGACGGGACCGGTCAGCGGTTCGGGCGGCCGCTCAGCCTGGCCGCGTGCCTGATGCTGGCCGCTGCGCATCAGGCCGTTGGCCAACCCTCTGCGAGTGAGATCGAGGTAGCCGGCGCGAGCTACCGGCTCGACGTAGAGAGGCACAACGGATACGAGGCGATTCGCTGGAGCCAGGTTCCAGAATCCGTGGTGTCTCGATCCTTCCAGCGCGGTGGTGCGGCGACCGGTCAGGTGGCCGGGGCTTCGTTGGAGCTGCGGGTCGGGTCGCCGTTCGGAAGGCACGGCGACTCGGTGTTTCAGCTCAGCAACGTGCCGTATCGACAAGCGGGGGAGGTCTGGGTTCCCCTCGAGTTGTTCTCGGATTGGTATCAGGACATCGACCGTGTACCCGCGGCCGGCACGCCCGAGGCTTCTCAGCCCATCCCGGCCATGAGCGTCACCGAGGACGATACGCGACCGACTCCCGGGTCGCGGCGTCCGGGTCCGTGGCGGGTCGTCATCGACGCGGGCCACGGGGGAGTGGACCCGGGCACCATGAGTCCTCGCACGGGAGCGAGGGAGAAGGACATCACACTCTCGGTGTCTCGCAAGTTGGCCGCCGAGCTGGGGCGCCGCGGTGGAATCGAGCCCCTGTTGACGAGGGACCGGGACGTGTTCGTGGAGGTGATGCAACGACCCAGCCTGGCCGTGGACTGGGAGGCAGACCTGTTCATCTCCATCCACGTCGACGCGCAACCCGGTTCACGTGGTACCGCGCGCGGCTTCACCACGTACCACCTGGGGCAGGCACGTACGGCCGACGCGCTCGCGGTGGCGCGGCGGGAGAACGCGGTCATCGGGCTGGAGGACGGCGCGGAACCTCCGAACGTGGACCAGCTGGAGATCATCCTGGCGACCGTGGACCGGGATGCCTATCGGAGGGAATCACGCATCCTGGCCGGCCACATACAGAACGGTCTGCGGGGAGCACTGGACACCGAGGACCGCGGCGCCAGACAGGGCCCGTACTACGTGCTGATGACCCCCGGTCTTCTGCCAGCCGTGCTGGTCGAGCTGGGCTACATCACCAACGCGGCGGACGAGAAGCTGCTGACGGATGCTGCTCGGCAGGATCGGATCGCCGGGGCGCTCGCCGACACGATCGAGAGCTACCTCGAGGAAACGGGCCGGCGGATCGCGGCCACGGAAGGCCGCGGTTGAGATCGACCCCCCTGTTGTCCCTCGTGCTGTTGGGTGGTTGCGTCTACTTCAACGCGATGTACGACGCCAATCGGGAGTTCGACGCGGGCGTCAGGTCGCTTCAGGACCAGTCGACGGCGACGGCGCGTGTGCAGTTCGACAGCGTGATCGCGAAGACCGGCCGGATCGTCGAGGATCATCCCGACAGCAAGTACGCGGACGATGCAGCCGTGCTCAAGATCCGGGCGGAGCTCTACAACCAGATGTGGGAGTCGGCGATCGCCACGTCCGTTCGGGCCGAGGAACTGGCGGGGAGACCGGCGGACAGGGCGCTGGTGGTCGGACTGAGGGGAGTCGCCACCCGGGAGCTTGGCTCCTACCGAGAGGCGGATTCCCTCCTGACCATCGGACTGGCGGGGGACACGGATGCCGACGATCGAGCGCTGTTCCTCTTCCAACGAGGCCTTGCACGGCAGGGAATCGGCCGGTCAGACCTGGCGGCCCAGGACCTGGAGGCCGCCGCGAGCTCGGTCGAGCTGTCGCCCGAGGGGCGTCTCACGCTGTCCGTCGCCCTGCGCGACATCGGGGAGTACGATCAGTCCGCTGACCTGGCGGCCCGGCTACTCGCCGACGCGGGCCCCGATCCAAGGTCTGCCCTCTACCTGCACGTGGACTCCCTGACCGCCCTTGCGCCGGCCGTAGTGGACTCGATGGTCGCCGGGCTCCTCGATCTTGCAGACATGCCGGATACCAGACGGGCGGGCTTTTATTACATCGGTGGGCGGGCACGTCTAGAGGACGGATCGGAGGCTGAGGCCCTGACCATGTTCGACGCCGCCGTCAGGCAGGCAGCGTCCAGCCAGGCCGCAGCGGACGCGGCCTTTTACGCCATCGAGCTACGGCTCCGGAGTGCCACGGCACCCGACGACATCACCGCACTGCTGGGGAGCTATGCGGTTGCCCGACGCTCGGGATCGGTCGAGATCCGGGAGCATTCTGGACGGTGGGAAAGGGAGTCGCGGGACTTCGATCGTCTCATTGCCGCATACGAGAGTCGCGGCGCGTCCGCGGCGGAGGCCGTCCTTCGGGCCGCGGAAGTCGCACAGATCGGTCTCGGCTCGCCCGCCCTCGCCCGAGGCAGCTACCTCCTGTACCTCGATCTCGTCCCGGAATCGAGATGGGCCGCCAAGGCGATCTACGGAGCACTCAGCGTGTCGGGCCATCCGCCGGATCCCGCTTGGGTTCCTGATCGGGGCGTCGCCACGGACGACGAGCTTCGGAGCCGCCTGGAGCAACTGCCGTTGGACGATCCGTACCGTCTGGCGCTCGAGGTGACCTCGGACCGCGGAACCATGGCTGACTCGATGTATGTGCTGGCCGAGGCGGATCTCAGGCGTCGCCTGGACGAGATCCGGATGCTGTTCCAGCCTGCGGCCGGCGATACCACCAGGACTGCAGAACCTGATGTGGAGCCGAGGCCCGCCGGCGGGGACGAGGACGAGGAGGAGCTCTGACGATGGCGGCAGCTCCGGTGCGCTCGTGGGGGCGCGTGCTGAAGAACCGGCAAGCGGCCCGGGACACGTTCTGGATCGAGCTCGCTTGCCCGGAAGTTTCTGCCGCCGCGCGTCCGGGGCAATTCGTGATGTTGGGCACCGGGCTGGGAGATGTGGCAGCGCCGTTTCTCCCGCGACCCTTCAGTATCGCAGCGAGCCGCGTGGACGGTCGCCTGGGATTCCTCGTGCGAGTGTTCGGGGCCGGCACCCGCCGGCTGTCCACCGTGCGTCCCGGAGACGAGCTTCTCGTGCTCGGGCCGCTCGGCCGTCCGTTCCAGCTAACCGAGGGTCGGCCTATCCTGTGCCTGGCCGGGGGGGTCGGTCTGGCGCCGTTCCTGTTCGTCGCAGCGGAGGCGCGGCGCGCGGGCCGCGAGGTTCGGATCGTTTACGGCGAGCGGTCGGCCGACCGGGTGTTCGATCCCACACTCGTTCGCGAGATCGCGGACGTGAATCCGGATCTGCGCACGGAGGACGGTTCACTGGGCTTGCGTGGACTGGTGATCGACGACCTGAACCTGGACGATCGTCCGCAGCTCCTGGCCTGCGGCCCGGATCCCATGCTGCGCGCGTGCGCCGGGCTCGCTGCCGAGACCCGACTTCCGCTCCAGGTCTCGGTCGAGGAGTACATGGGCTGCGGCGTCGGCACCTGTCAGGGCTGCGTAGTTCTCTCTGCGGCAGGAGAATGGATCAAGTCATGTACCGAGGGTCCAGTGTTTGACATGACGGAGCTCGCGTGGCAGACCTGAGCCAGCGCCTGTTAGGCGTCGACTTCCAGAGTCCGGTGCTGCTGGCCTCCGGCACGTGTGGCTACGGCGAAGAATACGCGGAACTGATTCCGCTGGAAGAAATCGGCGGCCTGGTGACCAAGGCCGTGAGCCGTGAGCCCCGCCCGGGCAATCCTCCGCACCGTGTAGCTGAAACGCCCGGCGGCATGATCAACGCGATCGGGCTGCAGAACGTGGGTCTCGACCGTTTTCGGCGCGAGAAGCTGCCATGGCTACGCGAGAATCTCAGCGCGGCGCAGGTCCTGATCAACGTCGTCGGGCATTCGGCCGACGACTACGGGGCCGTGGTATCCGGTCTCGACTCCGATCAAGGGTTCCTCGGTTACGAAATCAACGTGTCGTGCCCGAACGTGAAGGATGGAACGCTGTTCGGGACGGACCAGCTCGCCCTGGCGGCCCTGGTGGTGCTGCTGAGGCGGCTCACCGAGCGGCCGCTCGTGGTGAAGCTGACACCCAACGTGCCCGATATCGGAGTCTACGCGAGGATCTGTGAGGAGTCCGGGGCCGACGGTCTCAGCACCATCAACACGTTTCCGGGGATGCTGATCGATGTCGAACGCCGGCGCCCGGTGATCGGCAACGTGACGGGCGGCGTCAGTGGCCCCTCGATCCTTCCGATGGGCGTCTACTCGACGTGGCGAGCCGCTTCTGCCGTCAGCGTCCCGGTGATCGGCATCGGAGGAATTCGTTCCGGCGAGGACGCGCTGCAGTACATACTGGCCGGGGCGTCGCTGGTGCAGGTGGGCACCGCCCTGTTCGTCGATCCGTCGGCTCCGGTCGATGTGCAGGCCGGGATCGAGGATTACATGCAGCGCAATGACGTGGACCGATTGGCCGACCTGACCGGGGCTCTGGCGATCCCGGAACGAGACTGACGCGGGCCACGGCTCGCGCCACCACAACCCGCGGCTACCCGCGAGTGCTGGGCGCGACAGCGAAACCTGAGGACCGCCGCCTCCGTAGTTGAGACAGAGGTCGCGACGCGTGCGGCTTCAGGTCTACCATGTCAAAAGGAGTCGCTCACGATGTTGGCGTTTATTCTTCATCTCGTCGTCTCGGCCTTGCTGCTCCTCCTGGTGGCGAAGATCGTGGATGGAGTGGAAGTCGAGGGGTTCGTCGCGGCCCTGTTCGCCGCCGCCGTGCTCGGTCTAGCGAACGCCTTTCTCGCCCCGATCGCGGCCTTCCTGGCCCTCCCGATCAACATCCTGACATTCGGGCTGCTATGGTGGCTCGTTCGGTGGGTGATCACTGCCCTGATGATGTGGCTCACCTCGGCCGTGGTGAAGGGCTTCAAGGTCGCCAACTTCAGTGCGGCCTTCTGGGGGGCTGCCGTCCTGGCGATCGGCAACCTGCTCGTCAGCTGGATCTTCTGATCGTCGGAAGGGAAGGCTTACGGGTCGAAGCGAGCCGGCTGGCCAGGTCGGCTCGCGCCTGCCGTGTGGGTGATTGCACCCGGAGTCGAGTGTAGTACCCGGCGCGCCCGAGGGCCTCGCCCACGATCGCGCCGAGAAGCACCCATGTCGGGAGGGGGGCGCCCGACGTGATCCACGCTGCCGCGGGGATCGCCAGACCGAGCAGGATCCTGGAGGCCGCGAGCACGCCGGACCGACGTTCCCTCGTCTGACGGAATTCCCATCGTGCTTCCGATAACAGCTTCAAGGCCCCGGCGATGCCCGCGAGCCAGGGGTTCGCCAGCATGAGCCCCGCCAGGTACAGTCCGGTGAGCAGCGCTCCGCCGCCGTCCAGTACGGGATGAGGCCCGCGGTAGGCAGGTCGATACACCTGGTCTGCCGACACCAGGGTTAGCAGGCCGGTCACGACCACGATCAGTCCCAGGACCGGTTCCCCCCGTACTCCGATGACCAGCGTCCCCGTGCCCGCCGCCACGAAGCTTCCGAATCCCACGACCTCCCGGCTGAGCCACGAGCGCCGAATGTTCAGGCCGGCCCTCCAGGCGCGGGCTGGTCGGCCCAGGTGAGACAGGCTGAATCCGGCCGCCACCGCAGCGGTTGACGCGAACAGGACGGGAGAAAGCTTAAGCGCTCCTCCCGTCGCCGCCGTGAACGCGGCGAACAGCAGCGCGGTGAGAAACGTAAACGCGGCGAGCGACCACTCCGAGCGCAGCGTGATCCCCGGGGACGGGGTGCGGCCCGGCGCGCCGAGGCCCTGCGATTCGTCCTCCGGGTCCGCGCCGACACCACGGCGGATGGGATGACGAGCCGGTTCGATGCGAATGGATGGTCCGAGGTCGGTCTGGGGAAAGCCCTCTACGTTCGCTCCCAGTTCGGACGCCGGCAGATCCGCGAAGTCGAGCGCACCCGTGGGACACAGGGTGGCGCAGGCGGGCTTGAGTCCCTCGCTCAGCCGGTGCGAGCAGAAGGTGCACTTGCCCATCACCCCGCTCTCCTCCTCGTATCGCGGGGCCCCGAACGGGCAGGCCCACGTACAGTAACGGCATCCGATGCAGCGCGCGGGATCGAGATGGACGGCCCCAGTCGAGGCGTCCCGGTCGTAGGCCAGGGCCGGGCAGGAATACATGCACGCCGGTTCGGCGCAGTGGTTGCAGGCGAGCGACAGGTGAAAACGTGGGATTCCTGGCATGGAAGCGTCGTTGAAAGTCACAACTTCCCGCCAGCTGCGATCGGGACCCAGGTCGTTCTCGATCGAGCACGCGAGCTCGCATGCCTGGCAACCCGTACAGCGATTCGGATCGAACAGGAACGCCGCGGGCATGTCAGGCGGTTTCGACTTCGACCAGGGTGTCGTGGAAGGCTGCGCCGTGGCCCATGTCCGTCTCCCGCCCCGGCGAGCAGAAGTTCACCGTTCCGCCTTCCCGCATCCACCACCCATTGGTGACGCTCACGCAGCCTGGCTTGAGCCCGGAATCCAAACGAGCCGGAAGTCGAAACTCCCCGCGTTCATTGAATACGCGGACCAGGGCGCCTGCAGCGATCCCGCGCTGCCTCGCGTCGGCCGGATGCACGTGTACGGCGGGCCCGGGGTCGACCCGCCGGATCATCCGCAGGTTCCCGAACTGGGAATGAATGCGGTTCTTGGTGTTCGGTGTCATGAGGTACAGCCGGTATTCGGCACGCCCCTGCACCCGTCGTACGGACTCTTCGGGCTCGGCGTAGCGTGGGAGGCGATTTGCGCTCCAGCGCTCGAAGGCCTCGTCCGAGACGAGCTCGATGCGTCCGGACGGTGTCGGGAAGTCGAGACCCGCGAACGCGATTTCCTCGTGCATGGGAGGCAGGGCAGGGCCCTTCCGCAGCTTCTCGAGGTCCAGCCCGTCGAACGGGGCGAGCCGGGCCTCGAGGAACGACTCGACCTCCGCATCGGACGGTCCCGGGATCTTGCCTTCGAGCCGAGCCGGATCGATTCCCAGTCGCGGAGCCAGCATCCGGTAGATCTCGGTCTCCGGCTTCACCTCGCCCGGCGGGTCGATGACCTTCTGCCGGAGCTGAATGTACGGGTGCCAGTACGCCCCGATGACGTCCGTCTGCTCGAACATCGTCTTCGCAGGCAGAACCAGGTCGGCCTCACGAGCCGTGTCCGTAAGGAACTGATCGACGACCACCCTGAAGTCCAGGGCGCGGAAAGCCTCGAGAACCACGTTCGTGTCCGGGTTCTGCGTGACCGGGTTGCCGCGCTCGACCCAGGCCATTCGAAGCGGAGGATCCTTCTGGTCCAGCATGTCCCGGCCGAGGCGCGCCGTCGAGACCGAGACCCTGACCACGCCGTCCGTCCGGGCCGGCGGATAGCACGCCACGGGGTCCCTGACCTCGTCGAAGATGTGGCTCTGCAGGTTCGCGTACACCCACCCGGCTCCCGGATGGCCGAAGTTCCCGGTGATCGCGAGGATGGCCAGGATCGCCCGTACGGACTGGCCGGAGTTCGTATACCGCTGCATACCGTAACCGGCCGTGATCGTCATCGGACGGGTCGAGGAGATCCAGCCAGCCAGTTCGCGGATCTGCGGGGCCGGTACCTCCGCGATCTCCGACGCCCACTCGACGGAACATTCGCCAGCGAGGGCCCCGAACTCCTCGAACCCGGCCACGTGTTCCCGCACGAACGTCTCGTCCACTCCTCCCAGGCGGATGACCTCTCCGGCGAGGGCGAGCGCGAGCGCTCCGTCGGTACCGGGTCGCGGGCGGAGCCACAGGTCGGCCGACTCGGTGCTCTCGGTGCGACGCGGATCGATCACCACGAGACGGCCGCCGGCTTCCCGAGCCTCCTGGATGAACGGCATCTGGTGGATGTTGGTTTCCGCCGCGTTCTTGCCCCACATCAGAATGAGGCGGGCGCGCGCGATGTCCCACGGTACGCTGTGCCGATTGTCGCCGAGCGTGAGACGCGTCGCCTCCAGGCCTGCGGGCCAGCACAGGTCTCCGTAGGTGGTGGTGCACCCCCCGTACAGGCGCCATAGTTCGAGTCCGGCTTCGTTCAGTAGTCCCTTGGTCCCACTGCCCGCGTAGTAGAGCAGGCTCTGCGGTTCGTGCGTCTGGCGAATCCGCGTCAGCCGATCGGCGATGAGGTCGAGTGCGGAATCCCAGCTGAGCGCTTCGAAGCTGCCCGAAGGGGTTCGGAGCAGAGGAGTGAGAATGCGGTCGGGGGAGCGGACGCGCTCCACGTAGCTCAGGCCCTTCAGGCACACGCCCTCGGGAGTGGCACGATTTTCCGGGTGGGGCTCGATGCGCCGGATCGTGCCTTCTTCCACGTGCACGCGCATGCCGCACGTGCTGTAGCAGTTTCTCGGACACGCCGTAGTAAGCACCGACATCGGGGCCGAATCTCCGGGCACGGGTTCGGGTTCACCGCCGTCCAGCATGGTGCCACGGTCGGTCGCCTGTGGTCAACCCGCCCGCCCCTCTCGTCGGCTTCTGGCCAGAATATAGGCATAGAGCACGACGTTGAACGCGACGAGCCCTACGCCGAGCCACACTCGAATCGCCTCCCAGCCGTGCGGGTACAGGAGGCCTCCCGCATAGTGCTCGATGAAGCCCCCCGTGTAGCCCTCCTGTCCGGCGTGCCGCCGCAGGCTCTGCTCCAGCGGCGTCAGCGGACATACCCATCCCACCAGCTCGATGGCGGCTCCGTAGACGAGGCACGGTACGTGAGCGAGTGCCAGCCACCGCCATAGGAGGACTCCCAGCGCGCCCAGCAAGACGAAGACGACGAAGCCCAGATGCACGAGAAGGATGAGATCGGCCAGCATGGCGTGCCACACTCTTCTCGACTCCCGAACTGAAAAGTAACCGGATTCGCCCGCAGAGTTGTTACCCCGCGCCGCGGCGTCGGTCCCTTTCGACAGGTGGACCCATCGGGGCCTCCTCCGGTAGACTATGTCCGGGAGGGATCACCGAATGAAAGCGATCCGCATCATCCGGCCCGGAGAGCCCGAGGTTCTGGAGCTCGCGGACCTGGACACACCGGCACCGGGACGGGGCCAGGTGCGTGTCGAGGTGTACGGCACGGCCCTGAATCGTGCGGACCTCCTTCAGCGTCGCGGAGCGTACCCGGCACCTCCCGGCGTGCCCGCGGACATTCCCGGACTGGAGTTTTCCGGGGTGGTCGAGGACGTGGGGGAGGGCGTGGACGAGTCCGCCGTCGGTTCCTGGGTAATGGGTTTGGTAGGCGGTGGGGGGTACGCCGAGATGCTGGTTACGGAGGCGAACCAGGTCGTTCCCATGCCCCGCGGCCTGCAGTTCGTGGAATGTGCCGCGGTGCCCGAGGCCTTCTGCACGGCGTACGACGCACTGGTCTTGCAGGGACAACTGAGACCGGGCCAGACGGTGCTGATACACGCGGCCGGGAGCGGCGTCGGAACTGCCGCGATCCAGGTGGCGAGGTCGTTCGGTGCCGCGCGGATTTTCGGGACTGCGTCGTCTGCGAAGCTCGATACGCTGGAGGAGCGCGGCCTGTCTCTCGATGTTCCGATCGACTACCGCCGGAAGTCGTTCCGGGACGTCATTCGCCGAGAGACGGACGGGAAGGGAGTGGACCTCATACTCGACCTCGTCGGCGCGACGTACTGGACGGACAATATCGCCAGCCTTCGCAGTCGGGGTCGCATCGTACTCGTGGGCCTGGTCGGAGGCACGATGGCACAGCTCAACCTGGGCGTGCTGCTCCGGCGGCGGCTGCACGTCATCGGTACCGTGCTGCGGTCCCGCGACGCGGAGGAGAAGAGGAATCTGGCGGAGCTGACCCGGACGCACCTGCTCCCGAGATTCGAGTCCGGCGAGCTGTTCCCCGTGGTGGACCGGGTATTCGACCTCCACGAGGCGGCCGAGGCCCACACCTACATGGAGGACAACCAGAATGCCGGTAAGGTGGTGCTCCGCGTTCGGAGTTGACGGGCCGGTCTCAATCCCCGCCCGCCGCCAGGTCCGGCCGGCCGATTTCCTGCAGGCCTACGATTCCGTCCTCCAGCCACTCGAATCCTCCGTCGAGAACTTGCCTCGCCGTTCGGTACATCAGCACGTCGTCGTTTGATTTCAGTTCTCTGAACAGCTCTTCCACCCGCCGCCTGGACTGACGGCAGTACAGGTCCGCCAGCTCCCGCGCCCGCGCCGCATCCGGCCGACCAGTGCGCGCCAACATCTGGACCCGGCAGACGACGGCAGCCATGGCAAATAGCTCCGCCCCGATATCCACTCCCCGAAACAGAAGCATCTGCCGGCGCTGCAGGCCCGCCCCGTACCTCATCATCAGGTGAAACAGACTCCGAGCCAGCTTCCTGGAGTTTCGCTCCACGAAGCGCATGTGTCCGGCCAGATTCCCGAATCGACCGTATCCGCCCGACTTCGGAATCCACTGCTTTGGATACCAGAGGGCGTAGAACGCGACCACCTTCGGTAGCAGCTTCAGCTTCTGTCCGGTCCCGAGATCGCCCTCGACCAGGGGCCCCGCGACCTGCAGATGCCGATCGACCGCCTCGCGGGCGATGAACAGGCGCATGATCTCGCTGGAGCCCTCGAAGATGCGGTTGATGCGGAAATCACGAAGCATGCGCTCCGCCGGGACGGGCTTCTCGCCACGGGCGAACAGTGAGTCCGCTCGCTCGTATCCCCGCCCTCCGAGCGCCTGGACCATCTCGTCGATGACGATCCACCCGGTCTCCGTGTTGTAGAGCTTCGCCAGAGCCGCCTCCAGCCGTATATCGAAGCCCCCGCAGTCCACCATCAACGCCGAGAGTTCCGCCACCGCCTCCATGGCCAGCGTCTCGGCCGCGATGTAGGCGATCTTGCGGGCGACCGCCTCGTGCCGTCCGACCGGCTGGCCCCACTGCACCCGCTCGTTGCCCCACTCTCGCGTGAACCTGAGAGCCGTCTTCCCGCTACCGACCGCGGCCGCCGGAATCGAAAGACGGCCGGTGTTCAGCGTGATCAGCGCCAGCTTGAGTCCGCGGCCCTCATCCCACAGCAGGTTCGCGACCGGCACCCGCACGTTCGTGAACCGGAAGTTTGCGTTCTCGATCCCCCCAATGCCCATGAAGTGATTGCGCTCGGTGATCTCGACTCCCTCCCACCCGGTCTCGACGATGAAGGCGGAGATCTTCCTGCAGTCCGGATGACGAGCTATGACGACGAGAAGCTCCGCGATCGCCCCGTTGGTGGTCCACAGCTTGTCGCCGTTGAGAACGTAGTGAGAGCCGTCGTCGCTCAGCGAGGCCGTTGTGCTGAGTCGCGCCGGGTCCGACCCCACGTCGTCTTCGGTGAGGGCGAACGCCGACACCGCCCCGGCCGCGAGTCGTGGCAGATACCGCCGCTTCTGTTCATCGGATCCGAACATCTTCAGCGGTTGCGGAACACCGATGGACTGGTGCGCCGAGAGAAGCGCGACCAGACTGGCGTCGACGCTGCCCACTATGGCCATCACCTGGTTGTATTCGGTCTGCCCGAACCCGAGCCCGCCGTACTCCTCGGGTATCTTGAGGCCGAAAGCCCCCATGCGTCGGAGCTCGTCTATCACTTCCGCGGGGATCTGGCGGTTTCGATCGATCTCCTCCGAGTCCACGGTGCGCAGAAACGCCCTGAGCTCGACGAGGAACGTCCGGCAGCGCTCGCCGATGAAGTCTTCTGGATCGGGGTAGGGATCGATGAGATCGAGCCGAAAGTCGCCCAGGAACATGTCTCGAACGAACGTGGCGTTGTCCCATTTCTTCTGGCGAGCGGCTTCGGCGACACGGCGCGCCTCCTGTTCGCTGACCTGCGCGCGGTCCTGCGATACCTGCTTCGTACCGGACATGGCTGTGCATCCATTCTGACGCCGACTGGAACCGATCGCGCCGAAAAACGTTTCGAGCGCGGGAGCATGAAGAAACCCGGGCCCTGGCCGACGGAGGAGCAGCCGACCCGCGGTTAGAAGCATATCACCGGTGGTCCCGGTTGCGCTTCCCCGCCCAACAGGGCGGCGGACTGCCGGCGCACGAACGTGGCCGGACCAGGTTGTATACCGGCGCACCCTTCGAATAGGTTCCCCGTGGGAGCCTCGCCCCGGGGGATCCATGTCGAACCGAAAGGAGTGAGCCGCAGGAATGACCGAAGGCAAGTCCCGGCTGGGGCTGGATACAGCCCGTACGGCCATCGTCGAGGCCCTCGCGAAGGTCAGAAACAGGACTCTCGACCTGGTGGCCCCCGTCTCCGACGCCGGGCTCATTCGGCAGCATTCTCCCCTGATGAGTCCGATCGTGTGGGATCTGGGTCACATCGCCGAGTTCGAAAACCTGTGGTTGGTGCAGCGGTTGGGAGAGGTGGTCGGAGAATCGGCTCTTCCCGAGGCGTTCGACGCGATGCGCACGCCCCGATCTCGTCGCGCGGAGCTCGAACTGCCAACTCCAGGGGCCGTGCTCGAGCGTCTGGTGGAGGTTCGGGCCGAGGCACTCGAGATGCTCGCGCGGGTGGACCTCGCCGGCTCACAGAACCGCCTGCTGAGAGACGGCTTCGTGTACGAGCTGGTCCGGGAGCACGAGGCGCAGCATCAGGAGACCATTCTGCAAACCATCTCGCTCATGGAGAGTGGGTCGTACGTACCCGCGTCTCGCATGAGATTCGAGCCTTCCGGGTCCGCGCTTCCAGGAAGGATGATCGGCGTTCCCGCCGGCGCGTTCGAGATGGGCGCTCCGAGCGGGCCGTTCACGTACGATAACGAACGGCCCCGGCACACCGTACGCACGGGCCGCTTCCAGATCGGCCGCTTTCCGGTCACCAACGGAGAGTTCTTCGAGTTCGTGGCCAGTGGTGGATACGACGACCCCGCGCTGTGGACGACCGCCGGCTGGAGCTGGAAGAATGAGGCCGGCGTGGCGGTTCCGAAATACTGGCGACCCGAGGGATTCGGTGAACCGCTCACCTCGCAGGCCGCTGCAGAAATGGCCCGATTCGGCGGGACTGACGCCTGGAAGCGGACCACGTCCCTGGGCCCCGAGCCGCTTCGCGCGACAGATCCCGTAGTCCACGTCTCCCAGCACGAAGCGGAGGCGTATGCCAAGTTCGCCGGCGCGAGGCTGCCGACGGAAGCGGAATGGGAAAAGGCGGCGGCATGGGATCCCGACACCGGAGATTCGTTGCCGTATCCGTGGGGTTCGGAGCCACCCGAGCCCGACCGTGCCAACCTGGACGCTTCGGCCTTCGGGGTAGCGCCGATCGGTACTTTCCCGGCCGGGCGCAGTCCGGTGGGATGCGAGCAGATGCTGGGCGACGCGTGGGAGTGGACCTCGTCTCCATTCGCGGAATATCCGGATTTCACTGCCTACCCGTACGAGGAGTATTCCGCGGTGTTCTTCGGGCCGGACTACGTCGTGCTGAGGGGCGCGTCGTGGGCCACGGACGCGGGCGTCGCTCGCAACACGTTTCGCAACTGGGACTATCCGATTCGTCGCCAGATCTTTGCCGGGTTCCGCATCGCGCGGGGAGACGGCCGGTGACGGGCGCCGCTGCCGGATCGCGGATCGTGCTCCGCAACACGCTGCGCGACCAGGCGAGTTCCTACGATCTCCCGGCCGACGCCAGGGCAGGCCTGACATCGTCGCCCAGAACGTTGCCGTCCAAGTACTTCTATGACGCCCGCGGCTCGCACCTGTTCGAGGCCATCACCCGGCTGCCCGAGTACTACCTCACGCTGGCCGAGACCGAGATACTCGAGCGGGAGTCGGGGAACATCGTCGAGTCCATCCGGCCCCGCGTCCTGGTGGAGTTCGGATCCGGGGCAGCTCGAAAGACCCGGATCCTCCTGGACGCCATGTCGGGACGCGGACTGCTCGAGGGCTACGGGCCGGTTGATGTCAGCGCGGAGGCTTCGCGCCATGCGGCCGACGCGCTGATTCGCGACTACCCGGATCTCGTGGTGCAGGGCGTAATCGGCGACTTCGAGCGCCCGCGAGATCTTCCGTTCGCCGGTAGACCGCGGCTGCTGGCCTTTCTCGGATCGACGATCGGAAACCTGGAGACCCTGCAGGCCACGGCGTTCCTCCGTTCCATCCAGGCCGAGATGACCGTTGCAGACGGCTTCCTCGTCGGATTCGACCTGGTGAAGGACGTCGACGTGCTCGTGCGAGCCTACGACGACGAGGCAGGTGTCACGGCCACGTTCAACCTCAACATGCTGCGAGTGCTGAACCGGGAACTCGGGGCCAGCTTCGACCTGCACGCGTTTCGGCACCGGGCGGTCTGGAACGCCGTTGAGGAGCGGATCGAGATGCACCTCGAGTCGCTCCGCGAGCAGCGGATCCTTATTCCGTCGATCGAGCTGGAAGTCGAACTCGAGGCCGGAGAGACGATACGCACGGAGCTCAGCCACAAGTACACGCGAGAGTCCGCCACTGCACTGCTCGAGACCTCCGGGTACCGGGTGGAGTCCTGGTTCACCGACGGATCCGACCGCTTCGCGCTGGCCCTGGCTCGAGAGACCGGCTGAAGGATCGGACCGGTGTCTCTCCTATCGGCCCCGCGGATGCGGGGTGACGTGGCGGCCCTGTTCACATCCACGGGCCCGCCCGGCACTCCCGACCTGATCGGGGTGGAGATCGAGCTCATTCCCGTCACGAGGGGGCCGGATCCCAGACCCGTTCGGCTGTTCGAGTCCGAAGCGGGTACTCCGTCTCTCCAGGGTCTCCTGCAGGATTGGTCCCGATCCGCTGGACTGCTACTGGACGAGCGGCGGGCACCTGCAGACCTCCGTTTTCGTACGATCCACGGCGGGTGGATCACGTTCGAGCCCGGCGGCCAGCTCGAGCTCAGTTCAACGCCGCGCCCCACTCCGAGCGAGGCGTTCGCGGAGGTCATCTCGGTTCTGGATCCACTGCGCGAGGCGGCGTACGCCGCTGGCGTGAAGCTGGTAAGCCGCGGATTGAACCCGTGGCACGACGTGCAGGACGTCGCCCTGCAAGTGGAATCGCCGCGCTACCGGGCGATGGATGACTACCTGCGACGATACGGACCGGACGGCGCCCGTATGATGCGGCTGACCGCCGCCATGCAGATCAACCTGGATTTCGGCAATCGAGCGCAGGCCAGCCGAAGGTGGCGTGTGGCCAACCTGTTGAGCCCCGTGATTAGAGGGTCGTTCGCCAATTCCCGACTCCGCATGGAGAACGGGTACGAAGCTGTGAGCGGTCGATCGGTGATCTGGGACCGCACGGACACCAGTCGGACCGGTGCTCTGGTTGCCACCGGACTCGACGCCGACGGGTCTCCAGCGAGCGAGTATCTGGACTTCGCGCGGCAAGCACACGTGATGATCCGGCGGGACACGGAGGGCACCCCGACGGCGGCGGAAAGGGAGCTGCGGTTCGAGGACTGGTTGAGAGGCCAGAGCCCGCCGGCTCCCGATGTGTCGGATTGGCAAACGCACCTCAGCACCCTGTTCCCCGACGTGAGGCCCCGCGGTTGGCTCGAGCTGCGCGCCATCGACGTTCCGCGGCGCGAGTGGTGGGCGGTACCGCTGACCATGCTTCCGGCAGTGCTCCTGGACGATGAGGCCGTGAGCCTCACCCTGGAAATACTCGAGCCCCTGGCTTCGCGCATCGCCGACCTCTCGCGTCGGGCGGGAGTCGAAGGTCTGCGCACCGGCCCGGTCGGAGAAGCCGCCGAGCAGGTGTTCCTGGTAGCGCTGAAAGCGGCGCACCGGAGACCTGCCGGGTACTTCTCCACCGAGATGCTTGCGGCGACAGGGGATTTCTTCCGACGCTACATAGTGAATCGCCGTACACAAGCCGACGATGAGAGCGGGGTCGATTCGTAGACGGTGGTGCGGGTCAAACGTCGCCGGCCGTGGGCGCCCGGGTCAGAATCGGGGCATGATCGTGAGGCGAAACATCCGGCTCGCACCGGGATTGCGCTCCTGGATGTCCACGTACTCGCTCTGCAAGACATTGGCTACCTTCCCCATCACCATCCAGTTGCCGAACCGATGCGACAACCGCAGGTCCACGACGGAAATCGGTTCGCGCGGGTCCAGCGGGTACGCCAGGACTTCTTCCACCTCACTGCGGTACAGATAGTCGACCGCCACGGACTCGCGGAACGCCGAAACCGTAAGCGTGAGGTTGTGCGGCGAGCGATAGGGAAGGGGCTCGCCCGTGCGCTCATCCCGGGAGTTGAGGTAGAGGTAGTTGACCTTGAATCCGAGCTGGTCGCCGAGCAGGCCGACCTGGGCACCGGTGTCGAGTCCATACACCCGGGCCTTCGACACGTTCTGAAACTGGAACGTGAAGAACTGGCCAGCCACCGGTGACGGCTCGATGAGATCCCGAAAATCGCTGTAGAAAACGGCACCGTCCAGGCGGAGCCAGCCTCCAACTTGCGCCGTGGTCCCGATCTCGCCCGACCACGCTCGCTCGCCGGTCAGTGCCAGGTTCGGAATGACGTCGAAGCCGAACTGCGTCGTTTCGGTATACTGCTCGGCCGCGCTGGGTGCCCGGTATCCGCGGCTGATCGATGCCCTCAGGCTCACGGACTCCGACGGAAGGTATACGCCTCCGATGCGCGGACTCACCACGAAGTCAGACTCGGCGGAGGTCGCGCCGTGGTAGTCGAATCGCAAACCCGCCACCGCTCGAAAACGATCGGACAGGCGGATTTCGTCCTGGGCGTACAGGCCGAGGTCCAGGATCGAAGGATCGACCACGAGGATGCTTGACGTGATCTCGGTCCACGACGCCTCGACTCCGGCCGTCACGGCCTGGCCGAAGGAGGGTGCGATGTCGAACTGCGCGTCTGCGGCAAGACGCGAGCTGTGTTGGGTGTCGTCGCTGTCGTGGAAGTGGTTCTCGACCGCGTTGTAGTCGAAGATCGGTCGGATCTGAAGGGATGACTTCTGGGTCATAAGGGGTCGCAGGGTCGCTCCGACAGAAAGGTCTGTCTCTCTCAGCCAGTCGCCGAGCTCCTCGGGCTCCACTTCCAGCGGCTGATCCTCGGACAGCCAGGTATAGAACTCGTCCGCGTCACGCTGGGTCCAGTTGACGAAAGCATCGACCGGGCGCTGAGTGTCCGGACCGAACACCGTCTTAACGCGGGCCTGCCAACGCGAAAACCCACCGTTCTGGCGAAAGCCCTCCGACCCATCGGTACCAAGGAACAGAGTGGTGCCGACCCCCGCGATGCGCCTCGAGTGCTGCACGCCGACTCCGGCCGTGCTCAGCGTCTCGTCGGTGAAACGATACCGGGAGGGCGTGTCGTAAGTGCCGATATAGCCGCGAACCACCGTTTCGGGCGTTTCCGATGGAACCGCGGTGATTACGTTCACGACGCCGCCGAGAGCGCCCGTCCCGTACAGCGACGAGTGCGAGCCCTTCACGACCTCGACACGTTCGACGTCCAACAGGGGCAGCTTTTCGAAGTCGGCCTCGGAACCGACGCCCTTCAGCATCCGGTGGCCGTCCAGCAGCAGGAGAACCCGACTGCCGACACCGCGCGATATCCCCGACGCCCCCCTGATGTCGAGCTGCCCGCCGTTTGACACCACGCCCTGGGCGAAGGGAAGGGCCTCCCCGACGTTGTTGACGTTGCGCTGCTGTAGTTCTTTCGCATCCACCACGGATATGCTGACGGGCGACTCGTCGGGCCGCTCCCGACTGCGGCTCGCCGTCACCACCAGGCCGGGTACGTCGATCACCGAGGGTTGGACGTACACGTCCACCCGGACCGATTCGCCCTCAGTCACGACCACATCCGGATGAGCGGACTGCTCGTATCCGGGCGCCGAGATGCGCA
The DNA here is from genome assembly GCA_964602635.1 of uncultured Gemmatimonadota bacterium. GTDB lineage: Bacteria > Gemmatimonadota > Gemmatimonadetes > Palauibacterales > Palauibacteraceae > Benthicola. Next base: position 42,664 of record CAZRRU010000143.1, read on the forward strand.
ACGTGTATGTTCCAGGTTCGATGCGAACGATGCGAAACGACCCCTGTTCGCCGGTCAAGACGCCCAGACGTGTGCCCGTGACCTGGACCGTCGCCTGGCGCACGGGAAGGCTGTCGGCCACGGAGCGCACGGCGCCTTCGATCGCCCCGCCGGTGGATTGGGCCTGCAGAGCACCGGCGCCTCCGACTAGCCAAACCGCCGCGACCCCTAGCTGCAGGGCCCGGCGGATCACGATGAGGCGGCTCACGGGTGCGTTTCGTTCAGCCATGGCCATCCCCGGGAGGGTCTAGGTCCGGTTCCACACGCTGAGGACCTGGACACCAGCGGTGGTCACGTCGATCGTAAGGACGTCGCCCACCAGCGAGAACGTTCCGACACCCTGGAATCCACCCGCATTGTCTGATTCCTGCGTCCAGGTGTCGCCGTCCGTCTGGTACGTGCCGGTATCCTCGGTAATGACCGGGCCGGTCGGACCCGGAACCGTCACACTGAGGGTGTAGCGCGTCTCTGTGACCGCCAGGGTGCCGCTCGCGCCCTGGGCCGGACCCAGCGTGACGCCTCCCTGCGTGACGGAGACCATTATATAGTCGCCTGACAGATCCGTCTGCTGGGGTGGATCCGTAGGATCGTCGTCACCGCCGCAGGCGCCCGCACTGGCAACGAAGGCCGCAATGGCCAGCGGCAGTAAGGCGCGGAGGGGGCTTCGTCTCATGGTCGACTCTCTCTGTTGCGGGAACGGCGAGGCCACACGGCGTCGCACGAATCGCCCTAATGATAGGCGGACGTATGGCCTGAGGAAATCCCCCATATAGACAGACACGTGGGGGAGCGCAGCGTTGGTTTCCGCGCCTTGCCGGAGGTTCAGGTGGCACGGCGCCTCTCTCCACGGACGGAGTGAGGCGCCGTGGCCGCTTACAGTTGCTTCACTTCCTCCAGGATCCGTCCGATGCTGTCGGCGGCGTCGCCAAACAGCATCATCGTGTTCCGGAGATAGAACAGCTCGTTGTCGAGGCCCGCGAAACCGGGATTCAAGCTCCGCTTCATGACCACGGTGTGCTTGGCGCGGTCGACCTCGATGATCGGCATTCCGTAAAGGTCACTGGCGGGCTCGTCCCGCGCGGCGGGATTCACCACGTCGTTCGCGCCGACGACCAGGCAAGCGTCCACGTTGGCGATGTCCGGGTTCACGTCCTCCGGCTCGTACAGCTGGTTGTAGGGCACGTTGGCCTCGGCCAGCAGCACGTTCATGTGTCCCGGCATGCGGCCGGCCACCGGGTGAACCACGTACTTCACGTTCACGCCTCGGCTCTCCAGGTTGTCGCACAGCTCGCGCAGCTTGTGCTGCGCCTGCGCTACCGCGAGACCGTAGCCCGGCACGATCACGACCTGCTTGGCGTACGCGAGCAGCATCGCTACATCGTCCGCCTGCACGTCGTTGACGTCGGCCATGGTCCGTTTCTCGCCCTTGACCAGCTCCTTGCCCGCCACCTGGCCGAAGGATCCGAAGATGACGTTGGCCAGCGACCGATTCATGGCCTTGCACATGATGCGGGTGAGGATGAGGCCGGACGCGCCGACCAGGGCGCCCGAAATGATCAGGACGTTGTTGTTGAGGACGAATCCGGCCGCCGACGCCGCGAGGCCCGAGTAGGAGTTCAGCAGCGACACCACGACCGGCATATCGGCCCCGCCGATAGGGATCACGAGAAGGACGCCGAGCAGCATCGCCCCGCCCCACAGGGCGTAGTAGATGATGTTGACGGTTCCCGTGTCGCCACCACCGATGGCCTCCGGCGTCATGAGGACGAGGTACGCCATCACGGCCAGAATGCCCAGGAACAGAACGGCATTCAGGAACTGCTGGCCCGGATACTTGACCGCCTTCTCGGTCACGACGCCCTGCAGCTTCCCGAACGCGACCAGACTTCCGGAGAAGGTCACGGCCCCGATCAGAGTGCCGAGCATGATCGAGATCGAGGCGTCCACCGGGACGTCGGCGGTGCCCGCCACGCCCATGGAGTACCGCAGGTACTCGGCCGCCGCCACGAGGCCGGAGGCCAACCCTCCGAACCCGTTGAACAGGCCTACCATCTGCGGCATGGCGGTCATCTTGACGAACCGGGCCATGAAGCCGCCGACTACGGTCCCGATCAACAGTCCGCCGACGATCCACTGCCAGGTGAGCATCTGCTCTCCGACCAGCGTGGCAACGATTGCGAGCAGCATGCCGATCGCCGCCAGCCGGTTGCCGCCCCTGGCGGTGTCCGGGTGGCTGAGGCGCTTCAGCCCGAGTATGAACAGCACCGCCGAGACAAGGTAGGCGAGCTGCATGAATAGGACTCTGGTTTCCATCTATCTGCCTCGGTGTTCGCTAGTTCGTGTCGGTGTCCCGCCGGAACATCTGCAGCATCCGGTCGGTGACCATGAATCCGCC